>FR878644.1:0-4213 GCA_000434535.1 Collinsella sp. CAG:166 | reverse complement strand
GTCGGTGCCGCCGCGAATCGGCAGCACTTGGGGTTCAACGCCGCAGGCAAGGTAGGCTTCCTTGGCAACATCAATAAGCTCGGGATAGTCACGAACGATTTCGGCCATATTTCGATACTGCTGCTTAATCTCGACCGTCACGCGCTCCTCACCCAGACGCTGGTTGAGCATCGAGGCGGCGGCATCAATAAGGTCGAGTTTCTGCTGGAACTTGGCGGCGTCATGGTCGCGGACGATATAGCGCGCTGTGGCGTGATCGACGGTCGCAGATACACCCTCAAGGTGATAAAAGCCCTCGTAGCCTTCCGTATACTCCGGGCGCTGCACGTAGGGGAGCAATGCGTTGAAGTCGCAGAACAGATTGCCTGCGTTGACCATACGGCCTTTGGCGTCGCCCGGGTGGATGGACTGGCCCTCAAAGCGGACGGTCACCTCGGCGGCATTGAAGCACTCCCACTCCAGCTCGCCGATGGGGCCGCCGTCGACCGTGTAGGCGTACTTGCAGCCAAAGGTATCGATATCCAACAGCTCGGCTCCGTGGCCGATCTCCTCGTCAGGGCAGAAGCAAATGCCGAGTGCGGGATGGGGCAGAGAAGGGTCCTGAGCGATACGCGCGACAAGCGACATGATCTCGGCGACGCCCGCCTTGTCGTCTGCGCCCAGCAGCGTGGTGCCATCGCTGCAGACCAAGTCCTCACCCGCGAGGTCATTCAGGGCGGGAAGCTTGGCGGTGCTCATGGCAACGGGCTTACCGTCAACCGCGCCGCAGACCAGGTCGCCGCCTTCGTAGTGTACGATGTGCGGCTTCACGCCGGCGCCCGGTGCAACTTCGGTGGTGTCGAGATGGGCGATCAGGCCCAGGGCGGGCTTGTCCTCAGCGCCCACACTTGCGGGGATATGCGCGCAGACATAGGCGTGCTCGGTCACGTGGGCATCTTCCGCACCAAGCTCGCGCAGCTCTTCAGCCAGCACGTTGGCAAGGTCAAACTGAACGGCGCTCGAGGGTACCTGGTCGCAGTTTGCATCCTCGGACTGCGTGTTGATCTGGACGTAGCGCAAAAAGCGCTCGAGGACATCGGGGCTCGTGGTGGTGTTTTCCATAAAGACCGCTCCAATCTTGGTCGTCGTGTGCAACAAGAACTCTAGCACGGTATGCCACGGCATACCACGACGCTTGGATGGGGTAGAATCAGCCATTGAATGCAGAAGGGACGGAAGATCATGGATACGACAAATAGCTCGCGCGAACTACATCTGACGGTGGCGAACGAAGACTACTTGGAGTGCATGGTTCGCATTGAAAGCGAAGAGGGGGAAACCAACGGCGTGCGATCGGTCGACATCGCGCAGCGCCTTGGCGTCTCCAAGGCATCGGTCAATAAAGCGGTTTCGGCGCTCAAGGCATCCGAGCTTGTCGAGCAATCGCACTACGGCAAGGTAATTCTGACCGATCGCGGCCGCGAGGTTGGCACGGCTATCTGGTACCGTCATCGCCTCATCCGCACGTTTTTGGTTCAGGAGCTCGGTGTCGAATTTGAGCGAGCCGATTCCGAGGCCTGCATGATGGAGCATGCGCTATCCGAGGACACGATGAGCCGCTGGCTCGCCTATCTCGAAAAGCAGGGAATCAGCGTCGAGGGATAGCGGGATATATATGGATACGAGTTATTACAACCGCTTTGGTGCCGAGGAACTTACGCGCCGCTTGTCGAGCGAGACCTTGTTGGCGCAGGGCCCCATGGGCAGTGTTTTGTTGAGTGAGTACGATGCCGCCGACATTCCACCGGCGTTTTGGAATCTGGCAGAGCCGCAGACCGTTTCTCGTATCCATCGCTTGTATGTCGCCGCCGGCGCGCAGGTGCTCATTACCAACACCTTTCAGGCATCGAGCTATGCCCTCAAACACGACCAGATTTCGCCGTCCGTGGCGGAGGTCAATCGCGGGGCCGTCGACGATGCCCGCCAGGCGCACCCTCAGCTGCTGCTGGGCTCGATGGGCCCGATCGGTATTGAGTGGTTTGCCGAGGACTCTGCCGAGTATCGTGAAATCCGAGGCATTGCGCGCGAACAGGCGCACGCCTTGCTCAATGCTGGCGTTGACGGTCTGCTGATCGAGACGGTGACGTCTATCCGTAATCTGCAGCCCATTCTTGCCGGCGCCCGAGATGCCGCCGACGGCATGCCTGTTCTGGTGAGTTTTGTCGTTGACGATAAAGGCGACCTGCTGGGCGATGGCCTCAACATCGAGGCAGCCGTTTTGTACGCCGAAAAACACGGCGCAAACTCGGTTGGTGTTAATTGCTGTTCGCTTGCGGCCGCGAACGCGGCGGTGCCCAGGATGGTTGCATCGGCGACTACTCCCGTTACGGTGCGTCCCAACGTAGGCGATCCGGTCCAGACTCAGGATGGCCCCGTATGGCACGAGAACCCCGAAGCTTTCGCGCGCGCATGCATCGAATGGAGGCATGCCGGTGCCGCAATGGTGGGCAGTTGCTGTGGAACCACGGCAATCACTACGGCAGCGATGGCCGAGGCGCTCGATATTTAAAGGGCAAAACCGCTCCATACGGGGCGGTTTTTTTATTGCTTGCATGTCCTCGGCAGCATTTGCCCAAATGGTGAATGCTGGTGCCGGCAGGTTGCCGAGTGCGTGTTGCGGGTATACCTCACGCGTACCATGATCCAAACGCTGTGAGGTGTCTGCGCGTGTGCGCGATAATTCATTTTGGAACTGACGGTTGGCGCGCTCGCGTCGATGAGGACTTCACTGCCGATAACGTTGCCCGTATCGCCGATGCCGTCGGCGAGTTGTGGCAAAAGACCAATCCGGGCAAAACGGTATATATAGGGTTCGACACCCGGCCCCTGGCGAGCGAGTTCGCTGAGCTTGCGGCGGGCGTGCTAGCAGCGCACGGGCTGGACGCCGTGCTCGCTTCGCGACCTGTTCCGACCCCTGCCCTTACGTGGGCGGCGGCTTATGACGGTGAGGCGTGCGGCGCGCTCATGGTGACGGGGTCCCATCATCCGCAGGGTTATCTGTGCCTCAAGATTCGCATGGGTGACGGCTCAACCGCCAACCAGGATGTCATCGAAGAGCTCGAAGAGACCATGGCTCCCGAGCCAATGGAGATCGAGGGGCAATATCGCACCGCAGATATCATTCCAGACTATATGCAGGCGGTGGCATCGTTTGTCGATGCCGAAGCCATCCGCGCCGCGCACTTGCGCGTGGTTGTCGATCCCATGGGCGGCGCAGCCCAGGGCTATCTAGCCGATTTGCTGCGCGAGCTTGGCGTTGAGGTGCACGAGATTCACGCCGGGCAGGCGTCTGACCAAGAAGATATCTGCCCCGACCCCGTTGAGCCTTGGGTGGACGCTTGCGAGCGCACGGTTATCGAGGACGGAGCTTGCGCTGGCCTGGTGACCGACGGCGACGCCGACCGTATCGGCGCGGTTGACGAGCGCGGCAGATATATACATCCGCATCAGATCATGGCGCTCGTTTTGGGCGACTTGGTTCAATTTCGTAATTTGGAGGGGCGCGTCGTCGTCAATCTTTCGTGCTCGACGCTCGTGCGTCGCATTGCCGAGGCGCTTGGCTGCCGCGTGACCGTCAAACCGGTCGGTTTCAAATATATAGCGGCAGAGATGAAGAAGGGCGGCGTCCTCATAGGCGGCGAAGAAGCCGGTGGTATCGGCATCGCCGCGCATATGCCCGAGCGCGATGGAATCCTCGCCTGCCTGATTCTGTGTGAGCTTATGGCAAAGACGGACGCACCTTTGGGCGTTCTGGTCGACCAACTCGAGGACAGTTTTGGTAAGACGAGTTACGGTCGACGGGATTTGCGCCTTGAGGCCGAAGATGCCGAAACGTTACGAACCCTGCTGCCGGGCGTAAACCCCAAGTCGATTTGTGGCAAGGTGCCGCAAAACGTTAGCCATATGGATGGCTTGCGTTTGGCATTCGAGGATGACACGTGGCTGCTGGTCCGTCCTAGCGGGACCGAACCAGTGGTGCGCGTCTACGCCGAGGGGTTCTCGGTGGAAGAACGTGATGAGTTGCTCGATGCTGGCTGTGCTTTAGCTAGGGGGACGTATCCGCTTTAACCATGAGACTGCCTTATATAAAGAGATGCTCGGCGAGCGGTAGTTAACGGCTGGCAAACGTTAGTCGGATCACAAAATGTGTAGGAAATGTGTACGCCCAGATTCC
>FR878643.1:320-2147 GCA_000434535.1 Collinsella sp. CAG:166 | reverse complement strand
GTACGCAGGTGTCCGCAACCTTGTGCAGCGTCTCGTCAGATGCGTCGGAGCCCATCTCGGCGAAGCTCGTGGGAAGCCCCATCTCGCCGATGAATGTCTGCAGGCGGTCGACGCCTTCGAGCGCCACCGTAAGGTCGTCTTTGCCCTTGGCGTCGACGCCCCACACCTCGCGCGCCCAGCGGGCGAACTGCGCGGGCGCCTCGGGGGCCAGGTGGCGGTAGAGCGCAGGGTGGATGACCGCGAGGCCCATTCCGTGGTTGGTGTGGGTGTACGCGCCGTACTGGTGCTGGATCATGTGCGCCTGGAAGTCCGTTGACTTGCCGATCTTGAGCACGCCGTTCTCGGCCATGGCGGAGTCGTATACGAGTTCGCTGAGCGCCTCGAGGTTCTGATTGTCGCCGGCGATGATCCGCATGTTGCGGATGACGTTACGCTGGATGGCGAGATTGATGTCGTCGGTGACGTTGCGTCCGCGCGGGCTTCCGAAATAGCTCTCCATGCAGTGCGAGAGCGTGTCGAACGCGCCGCTCATGAACTGCGCGTGCGGTACGGTGAGCGTGAGCGCCGGGTCGAGCGCCGCCCACATGGGCATCGCCCCCAGATAGGCGCCCTTCACGTGCGTCTCCTCGTTGGTGATGACGGCGCCGTTGTTCTGCTCGGCGCCCGTGCCGGAGAGCGTAACGATGCATCCCATGGGGATGAACGAGCTCGGCATCTTGCCGTCGGCGTGCTCGAACGTCTCGATGTCCTTGTCAAGCATCGCCTGCGCGGAGACCACCTTGCAGCAGTCGAAGACCGACCCGCCGCCGACGGCGAGAATGAAGTCGACCTGCTCCTCGCGTGCGAGCGCGGCGCCCTCCTGGCACTTCTCGTAGGTCGGGTTGGGCATGATGCCGCCGAAGTCCACCACGCGCTTGCCCGCGCTCGTGAGCTTATCGACCACGTGGTCGTAGACGCCGGTCCGCTTGACCGAGCCTCCGCCGTAGGCGAGCATCACTGTCTTGCCCATGGCACCCATCTCGGCGTCGAGTGCCTGGTCCATGGCCCCCTCGCCGAAGTAGTTCCTGACCGGGTAGTCGTACGTGAATGAGTTCATGGCAATTCCTCCTAGTAAGTTATCAGTGCGGTCTGACCGCTCGTCTACACGTTGCGCACGAGCCCGGACATCCATTCGATGGTGGCGGGGTCGTGGTGGTCGAAGAACGCGCTGCGCCCGGTGTCGAGCGCGGCGATGGCGACCATCTCGTCGTCGCCCAGCGCGAAGTCGAAGACGTCGAAGTTTTGCTCCATGCGATCGCGGTGCGTGCTCTTAGGGATACAGACCACACCGCGCTGCAGCAGCCAGCGCAACACGACCTGGGCGACCGTCTTGCCGTGTGCCTCGCCGATGCGAGCGAGGACCTCGTTGCGGAAGAGGTCGTTTCTGCCCTCCGCAAAGGGCGCCCAGCCCTCCATGGCCACCTCCTTGCCGGCCATGTACTCCTGCGCCTCGCGCTGCTGGAAGAACACGTTGCACTCGACTTGGTTCACGGCGGGGGCGATGCGGTTGAACGAGATGAGGTTTGCGAGGTGATCGGGGTAGAAGTTAGCTGTGCCTATGGCGCGGATAACGCCCTGCTCGTAGAGCTCCTCCATGGCGCGCCACGCGCCGAAGACGTCGCCGAACGGCTGATGGATGAGGTAGAGGTCGACGTAGTCGAGCCCCAGCCGCTTGAGCGACGCGTCGAAGCCGCGCTTGGCCCCCTCGTAGCTCACATCCGACATCCACAGCTTGGTCGTCACGAACACCTCGTCGCGCGGCAGGCCGCTCGCACGAATGGCGGCCCC
>FR878643.1:0-255 GCA_000434535.1 Collinsella sp. CAG:166 | reverse complement strand
GAGCAGCCGGTAGCCGACCGAGAGCGCGTCCTCCACGGCGCGCTGGCATTCCGCGGCGTTTGGGATCTGATACACGCCGAAGCCGAGCTGCGGCATCCTGACGCCGTTGTTTAAGGTGATGTAGTCCATGGTGCCTTCCTTTCTCGCAACTTGACGTATCCACCATACGAGGGGCGCCGCGCCGGCGGAAGTTTCCGTTGGTGAGGGTTCTATAACGCTGGGGTGCGCACGGGGTTATAACCCGCGGGTTCAGAG
>FR878642.1 GCA_000434535.1 Collinsella sp. CAG:166 | reverse complement strand
AAAATAAACCTGTCCCTTTTTGGCAGGTTAATCGGGGGACTATTTCACCGCAACTTAGGGCACGGTTAGGGAGTGTGCACCTTAAAGAGTGGTGCCCTTGATTAGAGAGGTCGCGCTCGTCTCTCTAATTGTCTCTCTAAAGAGAAAGCCAGTTAAAGAGATAACATTGGGCTATCTAACAGTGAATTCGATACATCTCTCTAAATGTCTCTCTAAAATAAGGTGCTTATCTCTCTAAAGTTAGAGAGATATACTATACTTTAGAGAGATAAATCTATCGTTTTAGAGAGACGGAATGCCAATGCTGCTGGATGAACCTCTTGGCCTTATCGTTGAGCGCCTTCGCAGGCGGGGGACTGATGACGCATCGGTAGAAGTTAAAGCCTGCACGAATAAATTGAGCGCAGACGTATGGGAGACAGTGAGCGCTTTTGCGAACACTGCGGGTGGGCTCATTATTTTGGGCCTAAACGAAGCCGAAGGATTTGTTCCTTCGGCTAACTTTGCTATCGATAGGGTGCGCGATCAGTTTGTTTCGGGTATCGGAGACGGAGGCTCAGCGGCAGTGGTGACCCATGCGCCACGGTACGAGCTTGATCGAGGCGAGGTCGACGGGCTCCAGGTGCTTCTGGTGCGCATCTTTGAACTTGAGCTTAAAGCGAAGCCTTGCTATATCGGCGCGCGCGGCGTGCAGAACGGTAGCTACAAGCGCGTGGATGATAAAGATATCAAGATGTCACCCGCTGAGCTATATGAGCTGCAGAGTGCGTTGCTTCCGAGCGATGCAGACGGCACGGTGGTTTCGGAGGCAACAGTCGAGGATTTGGATCCAGATGTCGTGCGGTCTATTATCGCAAATCGCCGGCTGCAGACCCCCCGCGTTTTGCGCGGGGCCGATACGCTGGAAAAGCAGCTGGTCAGACTCAATATCACTACAAAGGATGGTGCGGTGAAGCTCGCAGGGCTTCTGTCGGCGGGAATTTACCCCCAGCAGTTCTATCCCAAACTCATGATTGATGTCGCTGTTCATTCCGATGTGGAAAAATCTGCACCCGGGCAACCCCGGTTTATTGACCGCCAGTTGTGCGATGGCCCGATTCCGGCTTGCATCGAAGATGCCCTTGTCGCGATTGGACGGAACTTGCGCAAAGCGGCGATAGTGCAAGGCGCTGGCAGAAGGGAGGATTGGGAAGTTCCCCAGGAGGTTTTGCGCGAGGCCTTGGCAAACGCCTGCATCCATCGAGAATATTCGCCCATGTTTGTGGGGCAGGCCGTGAGTGTCGATATCTATCCAGACAGAATAGAGATCAAAAACCCCGGTGGGCTTTGGGGCGGAAAGACGGTGGACAATCTTGCAGACGGGGAATCGCGCTGCCGAAACCCAAAGCTCATGAGCCTAATGGGGGCGACGCCGTTAGAGCATGCCGAGGGGCCCGTTGCAGAAAGCCAGGGATCTGGTATCCCGGCTATGATTCGCGAGATGGAGTCTCGTTCGCTTGGAAGGCCGAAATTTATCGTTAAGGCCGATTCGTTTACGGTGCTGCTTTCCCGGCACGGGGCGGAGCTTGCTGAAAACCGCACGTGGATTCAGAGCCATGTGGGCACCGAGCTGACGGATCGCGAGGAAACATTGCTCATGTTTATGCGGGAGCATGGGTGCGTATGCGATGTTCAAAAAATACGAGAGGCCCTGAAGTGGGATTCGGATGACATTCGCCTGATCTGCGGGAATCTTGTCGATAAACATGTCCTGTCAAAATGTGGCAAAGACACGTTTGAGATTATCGATATGAGCAGAGAATCGTCAGCTTCGACAGCGGATAGGATCCTGGAGGCTCTCAGAGCCGAAGTGGATATGACGGCGCGAGAAATAGCGGTTGCATCGGGGGTCAAAATTTCGTCCGTCCGCTACCATCTGCCAAAAATGGCGGATAAAGGACTCATCGAAGTAATGGGTTCATCGACGAGCCGCAACCGCCGCTATCGGAAGAAGTAGATGCAGCCGAGTCGCCCCTCTTGTGTCTCTCGAAGTGAGATGGGTGCTAGGGGGGGCGACTGCCTCGCGATATTTCCCCAGATAAAACCTGCCAAAATAAACCTGT
>FR878641.1 GCA_000434535.1 Collinsella sp. CAG:166 | reverse complement strand
AGGGTCGGAAGCGAGCTTCCGACCCTTTAAAAACACCAAAGATGATGAGATGCACGCTGGATTACAGCGCGAAGTCGCCGCCGACGAGCGTGGAGACGGGCTCCTCGTGGTAAACGGCGGAGATGGCCTGAGCGAACTCCTCGGCGACCGAGATGGTCTTGATTTTGCCGCCGACCTCGACGGGAATGGCGTCGGTGACGAGGCACTCGACGATCGGGGCGTCGTTCAGACGCTCGATGGCCGGACCGGAGAAGATGCCGTGGGTGGCGCAGACGTAGATGTCGCCAGCGCCCATAGCCTTGAGCTCCTTGACGTTGGCGCACAGGGTGCCAGCGGTGTCGATCATGTCGTCGTTGATGATGCAGGTCTTGCCCTTGATGTCACCGATGATGCCCATGACCTCGGCGGCGTTGTGGCGCGGACGGCCCTTGTGGGCGATGGCCAGGTCGCAGCCGAGCATGTCGGACAGCTTCTTGGCGGCCTTGGCGCGGCCCACATCGGGGGAGACGACAACCAGGTTGTCGGTGTCGAAGTGCATGTCGTTGTAGTACTGGCCAAACAGCGGCAGCGCGGACAGGTGGTTAACCGGGATATCGAAGAAGCCCTGAATCTGGCCCTGGTGCAGGTCGAGGGTGATGATGCGGTTGACGCCAGCGCGCTCGAGCAGGTTGGCGACGAGGCGGGCGGTGATGGGCTCGCGCGGGCCGGCCTTGCGGTCCTGGCGGGCATAGCCGTAGTGGGTGATGACGGCGGTGATGGAGCGGGCGGATGCGCGCTTGGCAGCGTCGGTGGCGATGAGCAGCTCCATGAGCATGTCGTTGACGTTGCCGCCGGCCACGGACTGAATCAGGAAGACGTCGGCGCCGCGGACGGTCTCGTCGTAGCGGGCGTAAATCTCACCGTTGGCGAACTGCTTTAGCGTAAGGCCCGAAAGCTCGACCCCAAGGTACTCAGCGATCTTCTGAGCGAGGGGGCGGTTGGAGGAACCGGAATACACGCGGATGGACTTGCGCATATTCTCCGACTTCTCGGGATCATTAATCGGCATTACCCTTCTCCTTTATATCGAATGCCATATAGATGCCTTGTTGCATTGTAACCGCGCGACGGGGTTAATCGGGTCTTGATAACGTCTTTACCGTCAACGGACACGAACCGACCACTCATCCGGTTGCGCGGGTCACGATAGAAAAAGGAGCCGCCCCCATGGGAACAGCTCCTTAGATGCTTGGTAAAACGTTATACCTCGTCGTCCTCGTGCAGACGGCGGCGGTAATCGGCGGCCCAGCCCTCAATGTTTACCTGGCGGGCACGACCCAGGCCAAGTGCGTCGGCCGGGACCGGCTCGGTGATGACGGAGCCGGCGGCCACGAGCGCGCCGTCGCCGATCTGGGCAGGCGCGACCATCATGGTGTCGGAACCGATGAAGGCGTCCTTGCCGATGACGGTCTTGTGCTTGTGCACGCCGTCGTAGTTGCAGGTGATGGAGCCCGCGCCCACGTTGACGCCGGAGCCCATGGTGGTATCGCCGATGTAGGACAGGTGGGGCACCTTGGAGCCCTCGCCGATCGTGGACTTCTTGATCTCCACGTGCGTGCCGGCCTTGGAGCCGTCGAGCATATGGGTGCCCGGGCGCAGGTAGGCGCGCGGGCCACAGTCGACGCCGTTCTCGATGACGGCCTCGATGGCGATGGTCTCATCGATGATGCAGCCGCTGCCGACGGTGGTGTCGGTGAGACGGCTGTTGGGGCCGAGCTGGCACTCCTCGCCCACGGTGACGTGGCCGATCAGGTGCGTCTGCGGCCACACGACGGTGTCGCGGCCGATGGTGGCGTCGGGGCCGATCCAGGCCTGCGTGGGGTCGATGAAGGTAACGCCCTCGGCCATCCAGTGCTCGTTGATGCGGTCGCGCGCGATGACGGTGAGCTGCGCGAGCTGGATGCGGCTGTTGACGCCCAGGCCGTCGCGGTAGTCATCGCAGTGGAAGATGGAGACTGCCTGGCCGTGGCCCTTGAGGATCTCGAGCATGTCGGGCAGATAGTACTCGGACTGCGCGTTGTCGTTGCCGATCTCGTCAATGTGCGCGGCGAGCTGCGCGCCGTCGAAGGCGTAGCAGCCGGCGTTGCACTCGAGCAGCGTGGCGGCCTGCTCGGGTGTGCAGTCCTTCTGCTCGATGATGCGTTCGATCTGGCCGTCGGCACCCAGCTTGATGCGGCCGTAGCCGAAGGGGTCGGGCGGGGTCATGGTCATGACGGTGCAGGCGAGCTCGCCGGTGGCGACGGTCTGCGCGAACTTGGCGACGGTGTCGGCGGTGATGAGCGGCAGGTCGCCGTTGAGCACGACGACGGGGCCTTGCGTGATGCCGCAGGCCTCGAGCGCGACCTTCACGGCGTGACCGGTGCCCAGGCGCTCGGTCTGCTCAACGCACTCGACTTTGGTGGCGCTGTTGGCGTAGGCGCCGTCGATCAGGGCGCGCATCTCGTCGGCGTGGCTGCCGATGACGACCACGACGCGGCTGCAGCCGGCCTTGATGGTGGCGTCGACGATCCACTGGACCATGGGCTTGCCCAGGATCTTGTGCGAAACCTTACAGTGGTTCGACTTCATGCGGGTGCCCTCGCCGGCAGCGAGGATAATTGCGGTTGCGTCCATGTGATCTCCTGTTACGTTATAGAGACGTGCGTTTGGAAACGATACACGGCGCAATATGATACCGCAGGCATATGTTGAGCGCGTAGCGATTGGCGCATTGCCGCTGATGTCGGTGCCGCCGGCGTGGTGTTTGCGCTGGTTGTGCATGACGTTGGCGCTGCGGCGTTGGCGTTTGAGCGAGGGATGGGAGGTGCCCGTGGATATCATGCGAGAGGAATCGGGCCACGAGCCCGTCGCGGCATTTTCGATGTCGCATCCGGCGGTGCCGGCGCTCTACATGGTGCTGACGCTGGGACTCACCATGTTCTCGATGCAGCCGGTGCTGATTGCACTGTCGCTTGCGGGCGGGTTGGCGTACGGGTTTGCGATGCGCGGCGCCGCGCGTACGTTGGGGGCGCTTCGCTGGCAGCTGCCGGTGATCTTGATCATCGCGGTGCTCAATCCGCTGTTTAGCGCCTCGGGCTCGACGGAGCTGTTCCGTATTGGCATGCGTGCGGTGTATTTGGAGAGTATGGTATACGGCCTGTGCATGGGCGGGTTGTTTGTGGCGAGCGTACTGTGGTTTGAGGCCGCGGCGTCGATGCTTGGCTACGACAAGGTGCTCGCGCTGCTGGGTAATGCCGCGCCGGTGATCGCGCTCATGATCTCGATGTGCATGCGGCTTATCCCGCAGTTTTTGCGTCGCGGTCGTACGGTGATGGCGGTGCAGGATGCGATTGATGTGCCGGGCCGCGTGCCGGCCGACCCCGTGCGCTCGCGCCTGCGGGCATCGAGTGTGTTGATGGGCTGGGGCATGGAAGATTCGCTGGAGCGCGCGGACGCGATGCGCTCGCGCGGGTGGGGTGCCGCGACGCGTCGTACGACGTATGCGCGGTATCGACTGGGGCGCAGCGACGTTGCCGCGTTGGTTGGGCTTGCGCTGTTTGGCGTGGTCACGGTGACAGTGGCGTGGACCGCGACGACGCAGTATTCGTTTTATCCTCAGCTCTTGGTGCCGGCGCCGTGGCCGGGCTATGTTGTGTACGCTGCCTGGATGGTGCTGCCTTGCGCGTTGCACGCGAGTGATGAGAAGAGGTTTGGCTGATGGCTCGGTTGGATAGGGGCCCGGTGTCGGGCGCGGCGTGCGGCCCGGATATGCCGGCGATTGAGGTGCGGAGCCTGAGCTTTGCCTACCCCGATGCTGATGCTGCGGTGCTCGAGGGGCTCGACTGGTCTGTTTCCCAAGGTGCATTTGCGCTGCTTGTTGGCGGTACCGGATCGGGTAAGTCGACGCTGCTGTCGCTGCTCAAACCCGAGATCGCTCCGGCGGGCGAGCGCACTGGCGATGCGCGCGTGCTGGGCGAGAACGTCGCCGACATGGATGTGCGGGAATCGGCGGAGCGCGTGGGCTATGTGTTCCAGGATCCCGAGAACCAGATCGTGTGCGAAACCGTGTGGCACGAGATGGCGTTTGGCCTGGAAAACTTGGGGCTAGCGCGTGATGAGATGCGCCGTCGCGTAGCTGAGACCAGCTATTTCTTTGGGCTGGAAGATTGGCTCCACCGCGACACCGATACGCTTTCGGGCGGACGCAAACAGTTGCTGTCGTTGGCAGCCGTTCTGACGCTGCGCCCGCGCGTGCTGCTGCTCGACGAGCCCACGTCTCAGCTTGATCCGGTTGCGGAGAAGAATTTCCTGCACGCGCTGTTTCGTGTGAATCGCGAGCTGGGCTGCACGGTTGTTGTGGCGACGCATCAGCCGCGCCCAATGCTCGAATACGCGACGTGTGCGTACCGGATTGAGGGCGGTCGCGTGCGCGAGGTGGCGGATATGGCTTCCTTGGGACGCCGAGAACCGCTGTTTTCCGATGACATGTTGGGGTGGGGTGCCATCCGATGTGCAAAAAACGGAGTGTTCAGCAGGCGTGAGGACAATTTGGGCTCTCTGGAGCCGCCCGGGGACGTATCGAGCGCGAAAAAAAGTTCGGAATTGGACAAATCGTCCGAATTTGTGGCGCAAACGTCGCTCGAGAACGGCTCGGAAGCCTTCTCGCGCACGGATGGAAGCAGAATACTCCAAAAAATGCACGGCGGGTCGGCTACCACCCTGTCGGAAGGCTGGTTTCGCTACGATCGAGCGTCCGGCTGGGTGCTGCGTGGGCTCGATGCGTCGTTTTCGGCTGGCGCGGTGCATGCGGTTGTGGGCGGTAACGGCTGCGGCAAGTCGACGATGCTTTCGGTGCTGGCCAAGACTGCCAAGCTGCAGCGTGGTCGTATGGTGCGCGGGGCGGCCTCGGCTGCGCTGCTGCCGCAGAACCCCAAGGCCCTGCTGCTTGCCGAGACGGTGCGCGACGAGCTGATGGAATGGGCCTCGACCTGCGGATATGACGAGAACTTGGCGCGGGAGCGTGCGGCGCAACTGGGATTAGACGGCCTGGAGGCGCGCCGCCCCTACGACCTCTCGGGCGGACAGCGCCAGCTGCTTGCACTGGCAAAGCTGCTGCTGATCGGCCCCGAGCTGCTGCTGCTTGATGAGCCCACCAAGGGTTTGGACCTGGCCAGCCGCCGCATCATCGCTCGCGCCCTGCGTGACCATGCGAAAGCTGGCGGTACCGTCATCATGGCCACGCACGACTTAGACTTTGCCGAGCAGGCGTCCGATGACGTCGCCATGATGTTCGACGGCGAGATTGCCTGCGTGGAGCCCCCGGCCGACTTCTTTGCCGACAACGTGTTCTATAGGGCGTGATGGGATGACGGACTGTCGTTTCTCGCGTTTACTCACAAAACTGGAGATCCCGCTGTTGTTGGCGGTGCCGGCGGTGATGGCAGCGGCGTTGCTGGCGGGCGTTGAGCAGGCGGCGCTTGCCATGCTTGTCGTGGTGGCGCTGGTGCTTGCACTGTTCTTTGCGGGTTACGAGGCATCTCGTCCGGGTTTGCGCCAGATTATGCCCACGCTGGTGCTGGCGGCGCTGGCGGCGGCGGGGCGCATCCTGTTTGGGCCCATTCCCGACTTTAAACCGGTGAGCGCCATCGCCATTATCGCGGGGGCGGTGCTTGGTCGCCGCAATGGTTTTATGGTTGGCGCGCTGGCGGCGCTGACCAGCAATTTCTTTTTTGGACAGGGCATGTGGACGCCATGGCAGATGTATGCCTGGGGGCTCGTGGGATACGTTGGCGGTGCGCTGGCGTATGCGGGTGCGTTCGACCGCGCCGATGGCACCGTGCGCATGCCGGCGCTACTGACCTACGGCTTTGCTTCGGGTTTGCTGTACGGCGTGGTGATCAACGCGTATGACATCATTGGGTTTGTACAGCCGCTTACTTGGGCGGGTGCCGTGGCGCGTCTTGCCACGGCAGTGCCGTTCGATATCACACACGGTCTTGCGACCTGCGTGTTTTTGGCTGCCTTGTACAAGCCTTGGTGCCGTCGCATCAACCGCGTCGTCGTGAAATACGGACTG
>FR878640.1:5372-5583 GCA_000434535.1 Collinsella sp. CAG:166 | reverse complement strand
GCCGCGCCATCGCCGGCCGCGACCCCATCGAGGCGAGCTTTTTGGTCAGCAAGCACCTGCATATGATGTTCCGCAACCAGACCGAGGTCCTGGACCAATATCCCAAGTATTTCGAGACCAGCAAGCTCCGCTAACCTGCCAAAAAGGGACAGGTTCATTTTGGCAGGTTTTATCTGGTCAAATGCAAAAAGGCCCGGCTCCGTCTTGATGC
>FR878640.1:0-5354 GCA_000434535.1 Collinsella sp. CAG:166 | reverse complement strand
GGCTCCGTCTTGATGCGGAGCCGGGCCTTAGTCGCTAGAACGGCGGAACCAACTACTCGACCGTGACGCTTTTCGCCAGGTTTCGGGGTTGGTCGACGTCGCAGCCGCGCAGGATGGCGACCTCGCGGGCGAGCAGCTGCAGCGGGACGCTCGCCGTGATGGGGCTGAACACGTCGCGGACTGCTGGCACGCGGATAATGCAGTCGGCGATCTTGTTGATCTCCTCGTCGCCCTCGGTGGCAACGACGATGACCTTGGCGCCGCGCGCCTTGCACTCCATGAGGTTCGACACGGTCTTGTCGTAGGTGGCACTCTTGGTGGCCACGGCGATGACAGGGAAGCCCGGGTCGATCAGCGCGATGGGGCCGTGCTTCATCTCACCGGCGGCGTAGGCCTCGGCGTGCAGGTAGCTGACCTCTTTGAGCTTGAGCGCGCCCTCGTAGGAAATAGCGGCACCCATGCCACGGCCCACGAACAGCGCCGACTGCGCGTCCTTGCACAGCAGGGCGGCCTCATGCACGGCCTCGGTTTGGGTATCCAAAATCCACTGGATCTGCTCGGCCGTATCGGAAAGCTCGCGGAACAGCATGCGCGCCTGCTTGGTGGTCAAGCGGTACTTGACCTGCGCCAGCAGCAGAGCCAAAAGCGTAAGGCTCACGACCTGGCCGATGAAGCTCTTGGTCGAGGCGACCGCGATCTCCTTGTTGGCCTTGGTGTAGATGACGCCGTCGCTCTCACGCGCCACGGGGCTGCCCACCACGTTGGTGATGCCGAAGACCTTGGCACCCTTGATGCGCGCATCGCGAATGGCGGCAAGGGTATCGGCCGTCTCGCCCGACTGGGACACGGCAACGACGAGCGTCGTCGGCGTAATGATGGGGTTGCGATAACGGAACTCGCTGGCCGCCTCAACCTCAGTGGGGATGCGAGCCCAGCCCTCGATAAGGTTCTTGGCAATGAGACCGGCGTGGTAGCTGGTGCCGCAGGCGATCACGTAGACGCGGTCGATATCGTTGAGCTCCTCGAGCGAAAGGCCCAGCTCGTCAATATCGAGCTCGCCAGCAGGCGTCATGCGGCCCACCAGGGTATCGCGTACGACACGAGGCTGCTCATGAATCTCCTTGAGCATAAAGTCGGGGTAGCCACCCTTTTCGGCCATGTCCAGATCCCAGTCGATATGGGTGACCTTGGGCTCAATCACATTACCGGTCTCGTCGGTGTACTCGACGCCTGCGGGCGTGAGCTTTGCA
This sequence comes from Collinsella sp. CAG:166, assembly GCA_000434535.1. Taxonomy (GTDB): domain Bacteria; phylum Actinomycetota; class Coriobacteriia; order Coriobacteriales; family Coriobacteriaceae; genus Collinsella. The sequence continues at coordinate 4,104 of FR878640.1, read as the reverse complement.
AACTGACCGTCCTCGAGCACCACGACATCGCGGGTGGCGTCGATAAGCGCGATGACATCGGAAGCAACATAGGAGCCGGTCTCGCCCGCGCCGACCACGATCGGGGAATCCTTGCGGGCCACGGCGATCACGCCGGGCTCGTCAGCGCACACGGCGGCCAGACCATAGGCACCGACCACGTGGGTGCACGCCTCGCGCACGGAGGCCATCAGGTCGTGCGTCTCGGCATAAGCCTCTTCGATCAGATGCGCGAAGACCTCGGTATCGGTCTCGCTCTTAAAGTGGTGGCCGCGACCCTCCAGCTCTTCGCGCAGCTCGGCGAAGTTCTCGATGATGCCGTTGTGGACGATGGCGATACGACCGTCGCAGCTGGTGTGGGGGTGAGCGTTAACGACGGAGGGCTTGCCGTGGGTGGCCCAACGGGTGTGGCCGATACCGCAGGTAGCGTCGCTGTCGATGTTGGAAAGCTCGCTCTCCAAGCCCGCGACCTTGCCCACGCGGCGGATGACGTCGAGGTGCGCCGCGGCGCCCTCGCCCACCTCGAGCGCGACGCCCGAGGAGTCATAGCCGCGATACTCCATACGCTTGAGGCCCGTGACCAGGATGTTCTTTGCAATATCAGAGCCGGTGTAGCCGACGATTCCGCACATAAGATAAATCCCTTCGTTCGCGTGACTGCAAGACGTCCACGCACAAAGGGCGCTGAGACGTACAACGTTCGAGTATTGTACTCACGCAAACGCAAGCTGATATACCAGAAGTGGTATCTCAACTTAGATACCACCCGATGCACACACGTTCAGCCGGTCCAAACCACCACAATGGGGACAGGCACCTTCGTGGTGATCGCGCTGGCAACGGCGTTTCCCCAGATAAAACTTGCCAAAACAAACCTGTCCCTTTTTGGTAGGTTTGGGATGCTACAATCTGGCTTGTACTTGAAACGCATCAAAGGGGCCGCTATGGCAAAGGTAAAAATCAGCGACGTCGCGCGCGAGGCCGGGGTTTCGTTGGGCACGGTTTCCAACGCGCTCAACCACCCCGAAAAGCTGCGCCCCGAGACCCTCAAGCTCATCAACGAGACCATCAATCGCCTTGGCTACCTGCCCAACCAAAGCGCCCGTCAGCTCGCGGGCGGCGCCACCAAGTCCTTTGGCCTGGTGCTCCCCCGTCTCGATCACGGCTTTTCGCTCCAAATCGCCAGCGGCGCCCACAACGAGGCCCGCAAGCACGGCTACGACTTGCTCATCGCCAACGCCGATAACGACGATATTCTCGAGGATCATTACCTGCGCTACTTTATGGGCACCCAGATGTCCGGCGTCATGGTTCAGCCCATGGCATCCCCCGACTGGCACCCCGCCATGACCAAGATGCCCGTGCCGATCGTCCATCTGGACATCCATTGCTCCGAGCCCGGCTACTACGTAGCGGCCGACAATGAGGCCCAGGGTCGCATCATTGCCGAACTTGCCATCGCCCGCGGCGCGCACCATATTGTCGTCGTCGGCCGAGCAGCATTTATGCAACTCACCCTGCGCGTCCTTGGCATTCATAAGGCGCTCGCCCTGCACCCCGATATCAAGATCGAAGTCATCGACGCCGGCGAATGGAATACCGCTGCCGACGGCTACGGCATCGGTGCCCAAATCGCCGAGCGCCCCGCGGACGAACGTCCCGATTTTGTCGTCGGCCTGACCGATGTGTTGGCCTCGGGCGTCGTTTCGGCACTGGTCGACAAGGGCATCTCTGTCCCCGGGCAAGTACGCGTAGCAGGCTGCGATGGCAACCCGCTCGCTTGGAGCGGATCGGTCCCGCTCACTACGGTAGCGCCCCCGGGCTACGAGATTGGCCGCAAGGGTGTCCAACTGCTGATGGAGCAAATCGAGAACAAGGCCCCGGCAAAGATCAAGCATATCCGTGTCGGCTCCGCAGCGCGTACCGTCACCGCAGTCGCCGCCGAGGATATCAACCGCCAAGAACTGGTACGTCCGTTCCTACTGGAACGCGCCAGCACCCAGGCAAGCAGCCAGACCGACGCCACGGCCATCAACCTCGGTGCGTATCTATAGCACGCCCGCGAGTATGCTAAGTCGCCGCTTAAGCAAAAGGGGCCCGACCATTGCCGGACCCCTTTTGCTTAAGCGCAAACGTGAGCAATCGCTCGTTTCAACGCCGCAATTTTCTAGCGCACAGTCTTGATTGCCGCCGCCAGGTCGAACAGCGTATCGAGCACGGCCTCGCAGCCATCCACCACGTCCTGCGGCAGCGGCACGATATCGGGGACGGCGAAGACATGGCATCCGGCCGTGATGCCCGAGACGCAGCCGTTGCGCGAATCCTCGACCACGGCACATTCCTCGGGAGCAAAGCCCGCGCGCTCGCAGGCGAGCAGATACATCTCGGGGTCGGGCTTGCCGTGCACGACGTCCTCGCCACACGTTACCGTTTCAAACTTGCCAAAAAGACCGACCATCTTAAGGTTGCGCTCGGCCGTAACGAGGCGCGACGACGTCGCTAGACCCACGTGATAGCCCGCAGCCAGCAGCTCGTCTAGGCACTCGGCGGCACCGGCCTTAAGTTCCAGTTCGGTCTTGACCATCTCGTCGCGAATCTCCTTGTGGCGACGATAGATCGCCTCGGTGGTTTCATGGCTGCCGTAATGCTTATCAAGGATGTCCATGACATCGGGCAGCGTGCGGCCGATAAACTGATGGATCAGCGCTTCATCAATCGCGAGCCCCAGCTCAGCGGCGCCTGCCTTCCAGGCCTTAATCCCCAAACGCTCGGTATCGACCAGCGTTCCATCCATGTCAAAAATAACAGCCTTGATCATATCGGTCCCCCATCGACTCTCGCTGTCGCGTTGCTGCAACTCTACCGCATTTGGCAACTTGTATATAACGTATATGCCATATTGCACTTTCGTTACACAGATAGAAGTCTTATGGCAAGTAACGCATTAGGATTATAGTTTTCGATCGAGTACTCAACGATAAGGAACGTTTCATGATTTTAGACACCACGGCACCCGCAGAGGAGCTTCAAGACAAGCTATCGGCGCTCGAACAGCTGCTTTTGGCATACGGGCGCGTGGCTATCGGGTTTTCCGGTGGCGTCGACAGCAGCTTTTTGGCCGCCGTATGCGCCCGCATCATGCCTACCAATACCCTCCTCGTCCATCTCACCACGCCGCTCATCGGCACGCCCGAGCAGGCTTCGTTTGAGCAGTCCGTTGATGGGCAGGCCAATGAGGGGCCGCATTTTAAGCTCCCCGTGCTCAATCTTTCGGTGGATCAGCTGCAGCTCCCCCAAGTAGCCTGCAACGATACTAATCGCTGCTACCACTGCAAGCACGCCGGCTTTACCGCCATCGTCAACCACGCCAAGTCGCTCGGCTTTCCCACCGTCATCGATGGCAGCAATGCAAGCGATCGCGGTGACTACCGCCCCGGCATGCGTGCGGCAGAAGAGCTCGGCGTACGCTCACCCCTTATGGAGGTCGGCTTTACCAAGGACGAAGAGCGCGAGCTGCTGCGCGCATGGGGCTATCCCGTTTGGAACCTGCCGGCGGGAGCATGTCTTGCCACCCGCGTCCCCACGGGCGAGGAGCTTACACGCGAGAAGGTCGATTTAATCCGCGCCTGCGAGGATTACCTGCACGATCTTGATCTGGCACAGGTACGCGCGCGCTTGGTCGGCGGCTGCATGCATATCGAGGCCGCACCCGCAGATGTCGCCAAGATTGCTGCCCTCGGTGGCAACGCCGTCGACGACAAGGGCAAGACCCCGCTGCCCGCCGCCATCGAGTCCGCGCTGCGCGAGCTGGGCTGCGACCATATCTCCCCCGAGGTCACCCCCTACATTCACGGCAACATGAACCTTTAGGTTACGCCGTTTTACAAACGGCGTAACTGCTCGGCGCTGCGCGGGCTCCGGACACGGCAATCTGACGTTCAACTTCACGGGCGCGACCAAAAGGTCAGCGCCCGCTTGTTTCACGTCACCTTACCGCACCCGGAGACCGCTCGCTCGCATATGCTCAACCTGCACTGCGTTAACTGACCCGCCAATAAGGGACAGGTTTATTTTGGCAGGTTTTAT
>FR878639.1:11425-21228 GCA_000434535.1 Collinsella sp. CAG:166 | reverse complement strand
TCGCCCGGCGCTAACAGACGCCCCTCAAGCACGGTCCCATCAGGGAAAAGGGCATATATCGACAAAGCGCAATTCAGACCCTTCCAACTTTGTATATGCAGCACCCCAAGTAAAACGCGGCGACCCCTTAGTTACCGCAGGCCGGACACAGGGTTACTTTCCAAATCTTTCCGCAGGACGGAGGAGCCCCCGCCGCACGTAGTGCGCAGCGGAGGCTCCGACATGTCCGAGGACGATTTGGAGAGTAACCCTGTGTCCGGCCGGAGGGACCCAAACACGGCCATGCTTCTTATGTGCAGCAAAGCTAATGCTGCTAAAATACTAAGCGCTCATGTAGTTTAAACGCACGACGATAAGGAGCACCAGTGGGTAACCACTTCCGTACCTCCGGTGCGGGCGATGATGCCCCCAAGACGCAGGCAGGCGTCCAGGGCAGTCGTTTCGCCACTCCGGATTCAGAGGGCCAGCCTGTTGCTCAGGCCCCCGCTCAGCCGGCAGATCAGGCACAGCCGGCATCCGATCCCTTTGCCTACAATCCAACCAGCGATGTCGCGCTTTCCGGCACGGCGGGTTTTGAGCCCGTTCAGGCCGTGACCGCTCGCGTGGAGCAGCCTCAGGCTGGTGCCGCCACGCCGCAGCCTACCATGGCCGGCATTCCCGACCCCTTGGCCCCTGCGACGCCGGCTCCTCAGCCTGCGCAGTCCGGTCTCTTTGCCGCTATTCCCGACCCCACGCAGCCTGCTGCCCCGGTGGTCGAGAGCGATCAGGCAGCCGAGGTCGCAAGCCTCGATAACGCGCTCAACAACCCCGATTTTACGTCGGTGTTTGCGCCCATCGATCCGCAGGCCAGCCGCAAGAAGATGGCCAAGCAGGCCGGTGTCGAGCCCGTCATCCTTATGGAGCATGTCACCAAGATCTATCCGGCACAGCCCAACAAGCCTGCACTCGACGACATCAACATCGAGATCTATCCGGGCGAGTTTGTCTTCCTGGTCGGTCACTCCGGCTCGGGTAAGACCACGCTGCTGTCGACGCTCAACCGCGACGTCAAGCCGACGAGCGGCCGCATCCTGGTTGCCGGTCAGGACCTCATGAAGATCAAGAACCGCAAGGTTCCGTTCCTGCGCCGCCAGATTGGCGCCGTGTTCCAGGACTTTAAGCTTCTGCCGCAAAAGACCGCCTACGAAAACGTGGCGTTTGCCCTGCAGTGCATCGGCAAGCCCAAGGGCGTCATTCGCAGCCAGGTGCCCGAGGTGCTGCGTCTGGTCGGTCTGGCCGATCAGATGGACTCGCTGCCCGACCAGCTTTCCGGTGGCGAGCAGCAGCGCGTTGCCGTCGCCCGTGCTATGGTCAACCGTCCGCCGCTGCTGATCTGCGACGAGCCCACGGGCAACCTCGACCCGGCGATCTCGCTGGGCATCATGAAGCTGCTTGAGCGTATTAACCGCACCGGCACCACCGTGATCGTCGCCACGCACGACCGCGAGATGGTCGATAGCATGCACCGTCGCGTGATCGCCCTCGAGGGCGGCCACGTCATCCGCGACCAGGAGAGGGGAGGTTACGGCAACTATGGCACCAACTAACGTGGGCTACTCCTTCAAAGAGGCAATCAGCCACTTCTTCCGTAACTGGACTACCTCGCTCGGCGCCGTCATCACGATCTTCCTTTCGCTGTTTATCATCGGCCTGTTCATTATGGGCTCCGCGGTGCTGAACTCCGTGATCGGCACCGTCGAGGATCAGGTTGTCATCAACGCCTTCATTAGTGATGACGCCGATCAGGCTGATGTTCAGGCTTTTGAGGCCGAGCTTAAGACGTGGAGCAACGTCAAGTCCGTGACCTATAAGGACAAGGACGACGCGAAGGCCGAGTATTCGAGCAAGATGTCGGGCAACGCCGACGCCACCATGAGCGCGCTCGATGGCCAGAACCCGCTGCCGGCTTCCTTCGCTATTGAGATGGACGATCCGTCCAAGGTCGAGAGCACGGCAGAGAAGCTCAAGAAGGATGCCGATTTCCAGAAGATCGTGGATGACGGCGACGTCAACGCGAGCGTGCTGTACGGCCAGGAGGCAGTGAGCCGCCTGTTCCAGGTGACCAACTACATCCGCATCGCCGCCGTGGTGCTCGTTGGCCTTCTGACCTTTATCGCTTTCATCTTCATCAACAACACGATTCGCCTATCCATCACGGCACGTCGTCGTGAGATTGCGATTATGCGTCTGGTCGGCGCCAGCAACGGCTTCATTCGCGGCCCGTTTATCACCGAGGGCGTACTACAGGCCATTTTGGGCTCGTTGCTTTCCATCGGCGTTCTGGAGCTGCTGCGCAACCTGATGATTCCGCGTCTGCAGGAGAGCATCGGCTGGATGTCGTTTGCCCTGCCGATGCAGTACTACTTGGTGACCTATGCTGCGCTGATTCTGGTCGGCGTGATTATCGGTTTCTTTGGTTCTGCCATCGCCATGCGCCGCTACCTGCGCGTGTAGGCATGCCTGGAATTCATCCCTTCCAACGGGTCGTCTCTTATGGGGCGGCCCGTTTTTTGATCCCTAGGGGACGGCAGGAAAGCGAATCATTTGGGTAGACTCTTTGGAGTTCGCAATCGATAGTTAGGAGGCGCCATGGGGCGCAATAACAAGCATAAGCGTGGAGCTCGCAATAAGCGCGGGCCGGTGCGCAGCGAACGCCGTCCGAGCCTGACCGGGCGCGTGCAGCTCCATGAGCACAGTGCCTATGTCATAACCGAGAATGGCGACTACAAGGTCATGGGCCGCGGTAAGCGCGAGATCATGGATGGCGATACCGTTGCCGTGAGCATTAAGAACAGCCCGCACGGTGAGCGGCGCGCCGTGATCGAGGGCGTGGTTGAGCGTGCAGCCATAAGCGTGGTGGGCACGTACCAGACCGCCGGTCCGCTCGGTGTGATTGAGCCGCTCGATTCGCGTCTGAAGGCCGACTTCTTCATTCTGCCCGAGGATACCTCGGCGGATCGTCTGGGCGTCCACCCGGGTGATGCTGTTGTCGCGCACATTTTGACCTACCCGACGCGCCTGGAATCGGGCACCGTGACGATTGAACGCCGCATTGGCGGAGATGACGCGCCCGATTTGGGCGTTCAATATGTGATGGCGCGTTACGGCTATACCGATAGCTATCCCGAGGCCGCGCTGGACGAGGCCGAGGGGCTTTCGCTCGATGTGTCCGCGGCGCTTAAGGACCCGCTCCGCCGCGATCTGCGCGACCGCTTTGTCATCACGATCGACCCGGTCGACGCGCGCGACTTTGACGATGCCATTTCGCTGGAGCGTACGCCCGAGGGTGGCTACAAGCTGGGTGTGCATATCGCCGACGTTTCACACTATGTGGCTTGGGACGGGCATATCGATCTTGAGGCTCGCCATCGTACGACATCGGTGTATCTGGCCGATCGCGTGCTTCCCATGCTGCCCGAACGCCTGTCCTGTGACCTGTGCTCGCTTCGCCCTGACGAGGACCGTCTTGCGTTTACCGTCGATATCGAGCTCGATGCGCAGGGTCGCGTGCGGCATTACGATCCGTATCCCAGCGTGATTCGCTCGCGTGTGCGTATGGACTATGACGGCGCCGAGGCGCTGCTGGTGCGTGCCGGCGCGGTTGAGTATTCGGTGCTGGAGGGTGCAGCCGAGGATGTTGCGGCTGCCGAGACCTCGCGCGAGGAAGCGCTTGAGCGCGGTCTTGCGTGCGAGGAGGCCGCCCGCGGCTACAACATCGACCTCGGCGATTTCCTTGTCGCCGCTAACGAACTCGCCGAACTTCGCCGTCGTATTCGTCGCGCCCGCGGCTCAGTCGATTTTGACACAGCCGAGATTCGCGCTCTATTGGATGAGGACGGAGTGCCCGTGCAGATTGTGGCGCGTGAGCGTTCGTGTGCCACGTCGCTTATCGAGGAAGCCATGCTGCTCGCCAACGAGTGCGTTGCAGAGTGGCTGGCAGACCGTGATATCGAGGCCTGCTATCGTGTGCATGAGGATCCGAGCCCCGATAGCCTGCACGGTGCTGCCGTTGCGCTGGCGCAGCTAGGCATCATCGACGATCGCCGTGCTGCCGGTATTGCCCTGGGGAGCCCCGATGAGCTGCAGGCTGCAGTTGATGCTGCCGCCGGTACGGCCAACGCACCGCTCGTCAACACGCTGCTTCTGCGCAGCATGCAGCGCGCGCTGTACAAGCCGCGCAACGAGGGCCACTTTGCGCTCGCCGCGCCGTGCTACTGTCACTTTACGAGTCCCATCCGTCGCTACCCCGATCTGGTGGTGCACCGCGTGCTCAAACTGCAGTTGGCCTATGAGCAGCTCGGCGGCAAGGACGCCTTGGTCCGTACGCCGCGGCTGATCGGTAAGGGGCGCGAGTCGCTGCCGCGCATTCTGCCGCAGATCTGCCGCGCATGTAGCGATGCCGAGCGCGCGGCAGATGCCGCCAGCCATGCGACGCAAAAGATCAAGATTGCCCAGTACTATGAGGACCGTCTTGGTGAGCGCTATGCCGGAACCGTCTCGTGGGTTAGCAGCATGGGCCTCTTTGTGCGCTTGGACCTAACACAGGTCGAGGGCCTGGTTTCAATTAAGAGCCTGGGCAACGAGTGGTTCGAGTTCGACGAGGACGCGCTAACGCTCACAGGTGCCGACACGGGCACCCGTTACGAGCTGGGGCAGCGCGTGATTATCGAGGTCTCGCGCGTCAATACCACGCGTGGGCACTTGGACTTTAAGCTTATCCATTAGCTAAATCCCGACTCGTGGCGAGAGAGCGGAGGGCGGCCTTTCGGGACCGCCCTTCGCATTTGAATCGTGGCTACCTTGCCGTCTGCTCGGCCGCCCGCTTACCTGCTATTTGAGAGGTAAAACCTACCAAAATAAACCTGTCCCTTTTTGGCAGGTTTACAAGAAAGCGGGGATGAGATGGCGACGGTGTACGGTTATGCGCGGGTGAGTTCGCGCGATCAGAACCTTAATCGGCAGCTGGATGCGCTGGGCGCCTATGGCGTGGGCTCGGCGAATATTTATGCCGACCATGCGAGCGGCAAGGACTTCGATCGACCGCGTTATCGCGAGCTGCTGCACGTCCTGGGAGACGGGGACGTACTGGTGGTGCTTTCTATCGACCGACTTGGCCGTAATTACTCCGAGATTCTTGAGGAATGGCGACGCATTACCAAGGAGCTCGGGGTTGCCATTGTGGTGTTGGACATGCCATTGCTTGACACGCGCGCTAGGGCCAGCGGCGCGCCGGATGTGACCAACGTCCTGATTGCCGATATTGTGCTGCAACTGCTGAGCTACGTGGCGCAGGTAGAGCGCGAGAATATCCATCGGCGCCAAGCGGAGGGAATTGCAGCGGCGCGGGCGCGAGGGGTCCGTTTCGGTCGACCTCGCAAGCCGTGCCCTCCTCAGTTTGAGCTGGTGCGCGATAGCTATGAGGCGGGCGATATTACCCGCAGCCAGGCGGCAAAGTGCCTGGGCGTGTGCGTGGGGACGTTCGATCGCTGGATGCGCGAGGCGGGGTAGGGGTTTGCGTCGCTTTGTCGCTTCCTGTTGCGATTCAAATTTTGATACGGTGACGATGCCATTTGGGGCTACACTCGCTGATATTCAAAAAAGGAGGTTGGCCCTTGGCGCGCGTAAAACAAATAATCGGATGGACCGCGATCGTTCTGTTCGCTGCAACGCTGGCGGGCATCTGGGTGCTGACGGAGCAAAATGCGGTGGAGACGTCGTTGCTGAGCGAGTCCACCGCGCGTGTGGTGGAGGGTCAGGCTACGGGCGTTCAGGCTGTCGATGCCACGGGTGAAGCTCAGGCGGAGAACGGAATGACCGGGGGCACCGATTCGGCTGCCTCGAATGTCCGGTCTGGCCGACTTGCTTCCATTCGCATGTGGGTGGGCACGAACGTCCGTCGCGTTGCCCATACCGTAGAGTTTTTCTTCGTCGGATTGTTCGCCTCGGTGGTCGTGGTTTGCTTTTCCAGGCGTCCGTGGAGCGTATGCTCCCGTTGCGTGCCCGTATTGCTCTTTTGCGCCGCCTGCTCCGTTGGCGATCAGGTACATAAGATCTTTGTTCCCGGCAGGCATTTCGACGTTATCGATTTAGGATTCGATGCTGCGGGCTATGTTATCGCCATGCTGTTGGTATTGCTGACGGCGGCGTTGGTGCGCCATGCGACTCGGCCGATCGGCGCCCATGCGAGGCGCTAGCCGGTAACAAACCCGTTTCTGATAATGCAACCTTGTTGAATTATTTTGTGTCGTGCGTATTTCCGAGCGGTCGGATTTGAGGGGCGAGCGGTAGAACGCTCGCCCTTTGTGCGCCACGATGCGGCACAATGTACCGCAAAAGCTGTTTGTATCCGATACGAATCGTTCGTTGGTCTTTAATTCTTCTCAACGGAGGTGTTTGAGATGGCAAACGGATTGCTTTTGCGGCTTCGCGAGCGTGAGCTCAGCGCGAGCCCGGTGGAACGCAATGTCATCGCATATGTAAGCGCTCATCCGCACGAGGTGGTCGGGCTGTCCGTCCGCGGTCTTGCCGATGTCACGTTCTCCTCGCCCTCGAGCATTTTGCGCTTTTGCAAGCGTTTGGGTTTTGCGGGCTACAAGGAGTTCCAGCGCGAACTGATTGCCGAGCTGGCGCTCTTAGGTGACAAGAAAGACATAGCCCTCGAGGACATCTCCATGGATGACAGCGTCGAACGTATCGTGGGGAAGGTGATGAAAAGCAACGTGCGCACAATCGAGGCGACGGCGCGAACGCTCGATTACACCGTCTTGGAGCGATGCGCGGCCCGTCTTAAGCGGGCACGCGCGGTCAATCTGTTCGGTATTGGTGCCTCTCGTTTGGTCGCGCACGACCTGGCGCAAAAGCTCATGCGTGTCGACAAAGAGTGCCATCTGTACGACGACTGGCATGATCAGCTCTTATGTGCCAAGAACATGCATGAGGGCGATATGGCAATCGCCTTTAGCTACTCGGGCTTGACGCAAGAGGTGCTGGACTGCACCGCCGAGGCTCAACGTCACAACTGTCCCGTTGTGGCCGTTACCAAAGTAGATGGATCATCCAAGCTTGCCACCATGGCCGATGCCGTGCTCGGCGTCGCTGCGAGTGAACCCTTGGTCCGCAGCGGTGCCATGGCTTCGCGTATGGCCCAGCTTATGGTTGTCGATGCCCTGTACGCTGCTTACGTTGCCAGCGACTACGAACGGGCGACGCATGTCATAAAGCAAAACTACATCGAGAAACAGGAAAGATGAGGTGAATGAAATGCTCGATTTAACAAAATTCACGACCGAACAGCGTAATCAAAGGTCAATGGACCTCGATACGATGACATCGCTGCAAATCGTCACGACGATGAACGATGAGGATCTCCGTGCCGTCCAGTCGGTCACGAAAGTGTTGCAACAGGTTGCCACGGCAATCGACTGGGCTGCCGAGGCGCTTGAGCGCAGCGGTCGCGTCTTTTACATGGGCGCGGGCACTAGTGGTCGTTTGGGCGTGCTTGACGCTTCGGAGTGCCCGCCTACGTTTGGCGTATCGCCCGATCTGGTCGTCGGGCTCATTGCTGGGGGCGAGACGGCGTTTATCAAGGCTGTCGAAGGTGCCGAAGACAGCGAGGAGCTTGGCGCGAGCGACCTGCGGGAGCGTGGACTCTCGGACAAGGATCTTGTCGTTGGCCTGGCGGCAAGCGGTCGTACTCCCTATGTGGTGGGCGGCCTTGTGTACGCCAAGGCAACTGGGTGCAAGACCATTGCAATTGCCTGTAACCAAGGGTCGAAGATCGGGGAGAGCGCAGATCTTGCCATTGAGCCCGTGCCCGGTCCCGAGGTGCTGACCGGCTCAACGAGACTCAAGGCGGGAACGGTTCAAAAGCTCATTCTCAACATGATTTCGACCGGTGCCATGGTCAAGATTGGCAAGGTGTACCAAAACCTGATGGTCGATGTGCAGCAGACGAACGAGAAGTTGGTGGTGCGCGGCCAGAACATCGTGATGGAAGCGACCGACTGCACGCGCGAGCGCGCTGTTCAGGCGCTTGCGGATGCCGGCGGCCACGTAAAAACCGCTATTGTCTCGGTGCTGTTGGACTGCGATGCCGAGCAGGCTGCGGTAGCTCTTGAACGGGCGCACGGCCATGTCCGTACTGCGGTGAGTGGCCATGAGAAGAGCAATGCCGACGCCCAATAGGTGCGCGGCGTGAGCTGATATGACATCCAGACGAGATACCCAATACAAGGAGGAGTTATGACGAACAAAGAGCTGGCCCAAAAGCTGTTGGACCTTTTGGGCGGTAAAGACAACGTGCTCGCAAACGCGGCGTGCATGACGCGCCTGCGCGTGACCGTCAAAGATACGGTCAACGTCGACACGGAGGGTATTAAGGCACTCGACGGCGTGATGGGCCTGGTCGAGGACGACACGATGCAGATCGTGCTGGGTCCGGGCAAGGTGAATAAGGTGCTCGAGGAGTTCTCCAAGCTCACCGGCCTTGCGAAAGGCGTTGCTGACGAGAGCGTGGTTGACGCTGCGGCCACAAACAAGGCCGCGCAGAAGGCCAAGTACGAGTCTAAGCCGGTTCAGGCCTTCCTCAAGAAGATTTCCAATGTCTTCGTCGCCCTGCTTCCCGGCATCATTGCGGCTGGCCTCATCAACGGTATCTGCAACGTCATTAACGTCTCGACGGCAGGCGCGCTTGCAGGCGAGTGGTGGTACCAGGGCATTCGTTCCATGGGCTGGGCCCTGTTTGCCTATCTGCCCATCTTGGTGGGCTATAACGCGGCACGTGAGTTTGGTGGCTCCGCTGCGCTGGGCGGCATCGCCGGCATGATGTGTATCGCCAACAGCGCCATGCCCCTGCTTGCGCCTGGCGCGGCTGATCCTGCCGCTGCCATTCTGCTGCCGCTCACCAGTGCGCAGTACAACCCTGCAGCGGGCGGCATGATCGCGGCTCTCATCGCTGGCGCATTTTTTGCCTGGATGGAGCGTCAGATTCGCAAGGTTATGCCCAACGCACTCGACACGTTCTTGTCCCCGCTGCTGGTGCTCATCATCGGCGCCTTTGCTCTGATGCTCGTCATCCAGCCGGTTGGCGCATGGCTGACGACTGCCATCTTTAGCGTTTTGACCTTTATCTTCGAGAAGCTGGGCGTCCTGGGCGGCTATATCCTGTCGGCAGGCTTCTTGCCGCTGGTGTCCGTCGGCCTGCATCAGGCGCTCACGCCGATCCACGCTATGCTCAACGATCCCGACGGCGCTACCAAGGGTATCAATTACCTGCTTCCCATCCTTATGATGGCTGGCGGCGGCCAGGTCGGTGCCGGTTTGGCGCTGTACTTTAAGACCAAGAACGCCAAGCTCAAGAAGTACGTCGCAGAGTCCATCCCCGTTGGAATCCTGGGTGTGGGCGAGCCTCTGATGTATGCTGTTACGCTGCCGCTCGTTCGTCCGTTTGTGACGGCCTGCCTGGGTGCCGGATTTGGCGGCGCGCTCGCGGCACTGCTTCACATCGGCACGGTTTCTCAGGGCGTTTCCGGTCTGTTTGGCCTGCTGATCGTCGTTCCTGGCCAGCAGCTCGGCTACGTTGCCGCTATGCTGCTTGCCTATGCCGCCGGCTTTGTCCTGACGTGGTTCTTCGGTGTCGACGAGCAGAAGATCAACGAGTTCTTTGGCGAGTAGTTTGATATCGCGAGCCGTGTTGCTCGGGGTTCGCGGCGCGCGGCAGATTTCTTGATGTTATGGTTGTGCCGGCGGGGCTAGCTGCTCCGCCG
>FR878639.1:5014-11410 GCA_000434535.1 Collinsella sp. CAG:166 | reverse complement strand
CGGGGCTAGCTGCTCCGCCGGCCTTTTTTAAAGGAGCGTTGAAGCGTGAAAACGGGTATTTCGATTTATCTTTCCAGCCCTCTGCAGGATATTGAGCGGACGATTGAACATGGTGCCGCGGCGGGTGCGCGCTATGCGTTCACCTCGCTGCATATTCCCGAGGATGGGGGAGCGGCGTATGCCGATAAGGTCCGTCATGTGCTGTCGCTGCTTTCCGCCCGCGGCATTGCGCTCATTGCCGATGTGGGGCCTCGCACGTGCGATTTGCTCGGGCTTGAGCGCATCGAGGACCTGCGCGATCTGGGGTTGGAATACCTTCGTTTGGACTATGGCTTTAGCGCCCAGCGGGTCGCGGAGCTGTCCGGTGTATTTCACATTGTGGTCAATGCATCGACGGTGAGTTCTGATGAAATCGCATCGTGGCGTGAGGCCGGTGCCGATGTGACTCGTTTTGCCGCCTGCCACAATTTTTACCCCAAGCCTTATACCGGTTTAGCTCTGGAGGACATTGCTCGGGTGAATCTTCGTCTTGCGGCGCTTGGATTCGAAATCATGGCTTTTGTGCCGGGTGATGCTAACGTTCGCGGGCCGGTATTCGAGGGACTGCCGACGGTCGAGGCGCAGCGCGGTCGCGCGTCAAAGGTTGCTCTCAATATGCTTGAGCTTGCACATGGCGCCGATTGCGACATTGTGTTGGTCGGCGACCCCGATCTATCCGATGCGGGCTGGGCGCAGTTTGCTCAAGTTTCCGCCGGATACGTGGACCTGCAATGCGAGCTTGAGCCCGGTTATGCCTATGTGCGCGGGCAGATTCATCACGACCGGCCCGACTCGAGCGTCCTCATCTTTAGGTCTCAGGAGTCACGTACGACGCATAAGCCGGATTCCGTGCCGACGGATGCCGGAGCCGGCCTGCCGCGAAAGGCGGGGTCGATCGCTGTGAGCAATAGCGGATATGGGCGCTACGAAGGCGAGCTTGAGATTGCGCGGGTCGATCTTCCCGGTGACGAGCGCATGAACGTTGCGGGCCATATCACGCCCGAGGCAATGGAGCTGCTGCCGTTCATCAAACGCGGATTCGGGGTACGGTTCGTTTAGTGTGTGACCCGTGGGCTACAATTGGCCCATCATACGAAGGCGCCTCGTGTGGCGTGTGCCTGCGTTGGCTGATCTATATTCGGAGGATTCCCATGACCGTACTGTTTGTTGAATATCCCAAGTGCTCGACCTGTAAGAAGGCCAAGGCATGGCTGGACGAACATGGGGTAGAGTATATCGATCGCGATATCGTTTTGGACAATCCCACGGCTGATGAACTTGCGACCTGGATTGCTCGTTCGGGGCTGCCGGTGCGGCGCCTCTTTAATTCGTCGGGCATGAAATATCGAGAGCTGGGCCTGAAGGCGCGTCTGGATGCGGGCATGACGGATCGGGAGTGCTACGAGCTGCTGGCGACCGACGGCATGCTGGTCAAGCGTCCGCTGCTGGTGGGCGACGACTTTGCGATTCCCGGCTTTAGGGAAGCGGCTTGGGCCGAGGCGTTGCTGTAGCGGCTGCGGAAAGTGCGACCCGGAATTCGCTTCCAGAATGGGATGCACTTTCCCAAAGTGGCCGGTTGCGGAAAGCACGTCCCATTCTGAGCTTCGATTGTGGGATACGGTTTCCGGTTGAGGGCTCGACGGGAAAGTGGGGACCAGTTTGAGCTTGAAATCTGGGACGCACTTTTCGTCGGCGGGCCTGCCCCAGTCAGTCCGCCAGCTGTGCCCATTCGTGCGGATCGTAGACCTTTACGTGTTTGTTGGGCTTGCCGCTCCAGTACTCCTCGTCCATAAAGGGCAGATATGCCTGAACGCCGGGGCAGATAAAGGGAATCCGCTGCTGTTGCAGTCGCTCGCGCTGGCGCTGCTCCAGGTGCGCCTCGGATATGACGGTCGGCATGCCGGACAGCTCGACGAGGCTTGCCTGGATTCGCTTAAGGTCGGGGAGTCCCGCGTGCCATGACATCCGCATGATCAAAAAGGATGCACGGCGGTATTTTGCCTGCACCACAGTAATGGCGGGGCGCAGTGTGGGATGGATTTTGTCCCGTTCGGGCCAAAGGTCAGCAGTGATCTCGAGGCCCAGGGTCTCCCATAGGTAATCAAGCTCTTCGTCCATGGCGCCTCGATATCTACGTGATCATTGATACTTCGATTGTGTTGCCTGGTGCTATCGTTTTCGCGGTAGAATCTGCCAACGGTTGACGGCTACCGCTCGCGGCGTTTTGCCCTTCGTGTACAGCGGTCGGCTTCACAGGTCCTTCACGGGTTGGACTTAATTAGGCCAATTTGACTGAATTTCAAAAAAGTCAAAATTGGGGCTTGCGTCACGGCGAGACTTCCCGTATATTTCTTTCTTGCGCAAAGGCACAGCCGAGCGCAGCGATGCAGTCATTGGGATGTCGTCTAATGGCAGGACAGCGGATTCTGGTTCCGTCAATGGGGGTTCGACTCCCTCCATCCCAGCCATTGCATTTGCTACATATGGCCCGTTCGTCTAGCGGTTTAGGACGCCGCCCTCTCAAGGCGGAGATCACCAGTTCGAATCTGGTACGGGCTACCAAAATTGAACGCCCGGGCCTCGTAAGAGACCCGGGTTTTGTGTATTGACCGTATATACGGCGCCTGCCGTGTTTCGCTCAGATCGAGGAGTAGCCATGGATCTGCCCATCAGCTTGCAAGACATCACGTATGCCGAGAACTATCTGGCGCAGGGCGACCTGGCTACGGCGACGCCGCTGCTGGAGCGTCTGGTGGAGCTCGCCGAGGAGTATATCGACGCTGAGTGCAAGACGGAGGAGAAGCGCCAATACTTTAGCTTCGATAGCAAGTTTGAGCGCTTGGCCTATCGCCGCGTGGAGAAGGATCCGCGCGAGCTCGTGCAGGTCGAGGTGCCGTTTGACCGCCTGTACTCTGACATGGCGTTTGCCTACATTCGCCAGCAGGATTATGTGAGCGCTCGTAATGCCCTGATGCAGGCTGTGCGTTGGGACCCCATGAACTGCAACTATCGCTTGGATTTGGCCGAGCTGTTCCGCGCACTCGAGGACAAGCAGGAATGGGCATCGCTCTCGTTCTCGGTGCTGGAGCGTGCAAGCGATGGCAAGTGCGCCGCCCGCGCTTACGCCAATCTAGGCCAGTATTTCTTGGAGCCCGAGACCGAGAACGTTTCGGCTGCCGTGGGCTGCGCGCGTCTGGCGCTGCGCCTGGCGCCCAACGATGCGCATACGACGCGCCTGCTCAACAAGATCCATACCACCTATCCGGATGCCGCTGATGAGAGCGACGACCACGTGATGGGTGAACTGGCCCTGCAAGGCGTGCCGACCTCGCCTTCGGCCGAGATTGCCATCTGCCTGATTATGTGCGCGACCGATGCTGCAAGCGACGGCGACAAGCAGGAGGCGACGCGCCTGACGGTGCGTGCTCGCGACTTGGTGGGCGAGGAGGCCTGCGCGGCGATTATTAAACTGGTGCGCGAGAGCGATGCCGAGCTCGATGCCGAGCGCAAGGCAAAGCGCGAAGCTACGGGCAAGGGTTCCGATGGCGCCAAGGAGGCCGGCGATGCCCAGTAAGCGCGAGCGCAAACTCATTTCCAAGAATCGCTCGGCACATCACGAGTACTTTATCGATGAGACGTTTGAGTGCGGTATTGAGCTGAGCGGCACCGAGGTCAAGTCGATTCGCGAGCGCGCCTGTCAGATCACTGACACTTTTGCGCTGATTCGTGGCGGCGAGTGCTGGCTCGTCGGACTGCATATCCACCCTTATAGCCATGGTGGCGTGTGGAATCGCGATCCCGACCGTCGGCGTCGTCTGCTGCTGCACCGCAAGGAGATCGACTTTCTTGACGGCAAACTTCGCAACCGTGGTTATGCGCTGGTTCCGTTGGAGCTCTACTTTAATACCGACGGCCGCGTAAAGCTGCTGCTGGGTCTGGGTCGCGGCAAGAAGCTCTACGACAAGCGCGAGGACATGGCCAAGCGTGATGTCCAACGCGAGATCGACCGCGCCCTCAAGGAACGCAACCGGTAGGCGCTCTATATAAGTTGCGGTGAGATACGGACTGTTTTGCCTGTTTGAGGGGCTATTCAGTCCCTATTTCACCGCAACTGCGGGCGTCTCATCTTTCTTACTGTTCTGACACATATGTCTCAAAGGCGGCGTCCGTTATGGGTGCCGCCTTTTTTGTGGGTACATACATTCATGAGGTTCCAACCCGAGCTAGGGGAGTGATCGTTATGGACAAAACTGCGTTCTTTACCATGCCGAGCGGTCTGTACGTGGTGAGTGCTGCGGCAGACGGGCTGCGCGCCGGCTGCGTCATCAACACTGCGGTGCAGGTGACGTCCATGCCGCCGCGTATTTCGGTTGCCGTGAACAAGGACAATGTCACCTCGGGCGTTATCGCATCGGCCAAAGCGTTCGCGCTGACCGTGATCGATCAGACCGCCGACATGCTCTACATCGGTAACTTTGGGTTCCGCACCAGCAGCGATTATGACAAGTTTGCCAAATACGAGACCCGCGAGACGGCTCTGGGCATGCCCTATGTGCCCGAGCATGCGGCGGCCCTGTTTAGCTGCCGTCTGATTGATACCGTGGATGTGGGCACGCACCTGCTCTTTATCGGCGAGGTGGAGGATGCCGAGCGCTTGAGCGACGAGACGCCGCTGACCTATGACTACTATCACAAGGTCTTGAAGGGCAAGACGCCGCCCAAGGCTTCGTCGTATCAAGGCTAGAAATGTTCTAAAAATACTTGCATTATATTATTAAGAATCTATACTAATAAACGAAGTACATCACCAGTCGCGTTCGAGAGGAGAACATCATGGCTGAGGAGAAGAAGACGTATAAGTTCGTGTGCACCGTTTGCGGTTACGAGGTTGAGGTCGACACGCCCGAGCTGCCCGAGGATTACGTATGCCCGGTCTGCGGCGTCGGCCCCGATGAGTTTGAGCTCGTCGAGGAGTAACTCGTAGACACACGGCGATTAGCCATACAGAGCTCTGTCCAAGGGCCCCGGTCGAATTCTCGGCCGGGGCCCTTTTGATTTATCTGACGGTTTAAAACGGCCTTACGTGTTACAGATTGAGACGTTATATCTGGACAGTCACGCCATCCCAATTACATCCCCGTTAGCAGCACGATGTCGAGAACCGTTACGATGACGCCGATTCCTACGAGCAACGCGTTGAGCGGGCGCGAGTTGGCGTATTTGCCCATGACGCGGCGTGAGCTGGTGAGCCGTATAAGCACGAATACCGTGATCGGCAGCTGAAGCGACAGCAGCGCCTGGCTCCAGATGAGACCTTCAAAAGGATTTGGGACGACCAGACACGCCGCCACTGCGCCGACGAAACAGGCCGCCACCCCGATCGAGGAATGTCGGTCGTGGATGTCGTATTCCTCGTCGAACATGCCCGCGGTGATGGTGCCTGCCGCCATGCCTGCCGTCACACTACTCGATATGCCCGCAAACAGCAGCGCCACCGCAAAGATGGTCGAGCTTGCCGGGCCCAAGATGGGGGAGAGCGTGGCCGCTGCGACGGCGAGGTCGTCTACGACCATGCCGTGCGCAAAGAAGGTCGTTGCGGCCAGGACGACCATGGCCGAGTTGATTGCCCAGCCCACGCCCATCGAAAAGAGCGTGTCGAAGAGCTCGTAGCGCAGACGTTCCTCGATAACTTGCTCGCCTTGGCCTTCGAAGTGCATGGATTGGATGACCTCGGAGTGTAGAAAGAGGTTATGGGGCATAACGACCGCACCCAGGACACTAACGATAATCGCGGCCGAGCCAGTGGGCATACTGGGCGTGATCCAGCTTATGGCGGCTTGCGGCCAGTCGACCTTGACCAGCGCGAGCTCGGCCAAAAACGAGAGTCCTACCACGCCTACGAAGGCGATAATCCAGCGCTCGGCACGCTTGTAGGAGCTCGTCATGAGCATCGCCATCGATACTGCTGCCACGATGACGCAGCCGGCACGCACGGGCAGTCCAAAGAGCATCTGGAGCGCAATCGCGCCGCCCAGGATCTCGGCCATGGCGGTGGCGATGGTCGCGAGGTAGGCACTGGCGAGCACCGTGCGCCCAACGAAGCGGGGGAGAAAGCGGGTCGTGGCCTCGGCAAGGCAGGCGCCCGTGGCGATGCCCAAGTGCGCCGCGTTGTGCTGCAGCACGATGAGCATGATCGTGGACAGCGTGACGATCCACAGCAGCGCGTAGCCAAACTGCGAGCCGGCGGCCATGTTGGAGGCCCAGTTGCCCGGATCGATAAAGCCGACGGTCACGAGAAGCCCGGGGCCGATATGCCGTGCAATGTCTAGGCCTCCGTGACCGCCGGTGCGGTGCGAG
>FR878639.1:0-5002 GCA_000434535.1 Collinsella sp. CAG:166 | reverse complement strand
CCGTGACCGCCGGTGCGGTGCGAGCCAAAGTGTTGTTTGAGATGGTTGAGCATGGTGCGCTCCTGCGTGTCGTTTGTTTGACGCCGCAAAGGATACCTGTTTTAGGCTAAAAAGTTAACCAAGACTAATAAAATTGTTGTATTTGGATAGGCTGGTGAAAGGGGATTGCCGAAATGTCTTGATCTGTAACAACTAGGGATGGAAATTGGGTCTTACTGTTACAGATTGAGATGTTTGAAGAGGTGAGTTTGCAGGCCGAACTTGGGGCCTATGTTGTCGCCCTTGAGCTCGGCGGTGTCCACTCGGAGGGCGTGCGTTACGCGATTGTTTCGAAACGGGTGGGAAACACAACGGGCCGGCGATGCTCCTAGTATGCCTATTCAACTGACTGTCTAATATCTAGGGGAGGATCGCGATGCAGGCAGATTCCGCTCAGCAGCAGGGCCTTTATCGCCCCGAATTCGACCACGATGCATGTGGCATCGGCGCGCTTGCCGATATCAACGGCGAGCGCCATCACCAGATCCTGGACGATGCGCTGTCCATTCTGGTCAACTTGGAGCACCGCGGCGGCACGGGACTCGAGAAGAACACCGGCGACGGCGCTGGCATCCTGTTCCAGGTTCCGCATCACTTTTTCCGTAAAGAGGCTCAAAAGTGCGGCCAGATTCTGCCGGCAGAGGGCGACTATGGCGTGGCCATGCTGTTCTTCCCGCGGGACGACAAGGGCGTAGAGGATGCCCGCCGCGTGTTTGAGGAGGGTTGCGCCGAGGCTGGCGTGCCGCTGCTCTTTTGGCGCGAGGTGCCGGTCGACCCGCACGACCTGGGCGAGACGGCCCGCGCCTGCATGCCTACCATCCTGCAGGCCTTTCTGGGTCGCCCTGACGACACGCCGGCGGGCGATGCCTTCGAGCGCCGTCTGTATGTGTGCCGCCGCACCATCGAGACGAAGGCTGACGCCGAGTTTGCCCTGCGCGACAAGATCTTCTACGTGTGTTCCATGAGCTCGCGCACTATCGTGTACAAGGGCATGCTGGTCGCCACGCAGATGCGCCGCTTCTTCATCGACCTCAACGACGCCGCCGTCAAGACGGCCGTAGCGCTCGTCCACTCGCGCTACTCCACCAACACCACGCCCAGCTGGGAACGCGCGCACCCCAACCGCTTTATCATCCACAATGGCGAGATCAACACCCTCAAGGGCAACGTCAACTGGATCCGCGCCCGCGAGCCCAACCTGTACAGCCCCGTGCTGCAGCACGATCTTGAGCGCGTGATGCCCATCATCAACCGCGAGGGTTCCGACTCCGCGATTCTGGACAATGTGCTTGAGTTCCTGGTCATGAACGGTCGACCGCTCACGCGTGCTGCCTCCATGTTGCTGCCCGAACCGTGGGACCACAACGACAGCCTGAGTGAGGAGCGTCGCGCCTACGACGCTTACCAGTCCATGCTCATGGAGCCCTGGGACGGCCCTGCCGCCATCGCCTTTACCGACGGTCGCACGCTGGGTGCCGCCCTCGACCGCAACGGCCTGCGTCCCGCCCGCTACTATGTGACGCGCGACGGTCGCTTTATGCTGGCAAGCGAGGTGGGCACCATCGAGGTGAGCCCCGAGAACATCCTGACGAGCGGCTGCCTTGGACCGGGCCAGATGCTCGAGGTCGATTTTGCCCGCGGCCGCGTGATCTACAACGATGAGCTGCGCGCCCGCTATGCCAAGGAAAAGCCCTACCGCGACTGGATTGCCGAGGAGACGCTGACCGTTGCCGCGCTCGATGAGCCCGTTGCGGCAACGCCCGCCGAGGACGCCGAGGTGCCCGCCGCCGTGCGTATGGCCAAGCTCGGCTATCACTGGGATGATGTTGACGAGGTCGTGCGCCCCATGGCCCGGCAGGGCAAGGCCCCGCTCGCCTCGATGGGCATTGACGCGCCGCTGGCCTGCCTGTCCAAGAAGACGCGCTCGTTCTTCGATTACTTCTATCAGCTGTTCGCCCAGGTCACGAATCCGCCGATTGATGCCCTGCGCGAGCACATGGTCACTTCGACCACGCTCTACCTGGGCAACCACGGCAACCTGCTCGAGGACTCCCGTACGGCCTGTCAGCTGGTGCGCCTGGAGCGTCCGTTGCTGAGCGAGGAGGAGTTTGACCGCATCTGCGCCATCGACCGCGTGGGCTTTAAGACCCGCCGTTTCCGTGCCGTCTACCGCCGCGATGCCGGCGAGGGCGCGCTGCAGGCTGCGCTCAAGCAGCTTGCCGAAGACGTCGAGGCTGCGGTTCGCGACGGCGTGAACATCGTGGTGCTGAGCGATCGTGCCGCTGCGGGCGAGGTGCCCGTGCCGTCGCTGCTCGCCGTGGGCTGCGTGCACAACCACCTGATCCGCGCCGGCGTGCGTACCTTTGCCGACATCGTGGTGGAGTGCGGCGACGCCGTGTCTCCGCACGACTTTGCGGCGCTGGTGGGCTACTCCGCGAGCGGCATCTACCCGTACAACGCGCATGCGTGCATCCGCGACTTGGCGGCGCACGGCGATCTGGACGTGACAGCCGAGCAGGGCATCGCCAACTACAACAAGGCTGCGACTGCCGGCATCGTTTCCATCATGTCCAAGATGGGCATCTCCACGGTGCAGAGCTACCATTCGGCGCAGATCTTCGAGGCCGTGGGCTTTACGCTGGAGTTTGTCAACGCGTACTTCGCCGGCACGGTGAGCCGTGTGGGCGGTATGGGTGTCGAGGACGTCGAGCGCGAGCAGAATGAGCGCTACGACGCCGCGCTCGCTATCCTCAAGAGCCCGGCTCCCGATCAGCTGCCCACGCTGGGTCTGACCAAGTGGCGCCCGCTCGGCGGCGAGGATCACCTTATCGACCCGCAGACCGTCTACCTGCTGCAGACCGCCTGCCGCGAGGACAGCTACGACACCTTTAAGGAGTACAGCGCCCGCCTGCACCGCACCGGCCGTGCCGTGCGCCTGCGTGACCTGCTGGACTTTAATGCCAACGGTCGCACGCCGGTTTCGCTCGACGAGGTGGAGCCCGCGCTCAACATCGTCCGCCGCTTTAACACCGGCGCCATGTCGTACGGCTCCATCAGCAAGGAAGCACACGAGTGCATGGCCATCGCCATGAACCGCCTGCACGGCCGTTCCAACTCGGGCGAGGGCGGCGAGGACCCGCGTCGCGAGACCCCGCTGGCTAACGGTGACTCCAAGAATTCCGCCATCAAGCAGGTGGCAAGCGCGCGCTTTGGCGTGACGAGCCGCTACCTGTGCAGCGCCTTCGAGATTCAGATCAAGATGGCCCAGGGCGCCAAGCCCGGCGAGGGCGGCCACCTGCCCGGCAAGAAGGTCTACCCCTGGATCGCCGAGGTCCGTCAGTCCACGCCCGGCATCGGCCTGATCTCGCCTCCGCCGCACCACGACATCTACTCCATCGAGGACCTGGCAGAGCTGATCTTCGATCTTAAGAACGCCAACCCCGGCGCTCGCGTGTCGGTTAAGCTGGTCAGCGAGGCCGGTGTCGGCACCATCGCCACCGGTGTTGCCAAGGGTGCTGCCGACAAGATCTTGATCAGCGGCCACAACGGCGGCTCGGGTGCCGCTGCTCGCGATTCCATTTGGCACGCCGGTCTGCCGCTGGAGCTCGGTCTTGCCGAGGCCCAGCAGACGCTGCTGCAAAACGGCCTGCGCTCGCGCGTGGTGCTCGAGGCCGACGGCAAGCTCATGGACGGCACCGATGTTGCCGTCGCCTGCCTGCTGGGTGCCGAGGAGTTTGGCTTTGCGACCATGCCGCTCATCTCCATGGGCTGCCTCATGCAGCGCGACTGCCAGCAGGATACCTGCCCGGCCGGCATCGCTACGCAAAACTGCCGCCTGCGTCGCGGCTTCCGCGGCAAGCCAGAGCACGTCGAGCACTTTATGCTCTTTGTTGCCGAGCAGCTGCGCGAGGTCATGGCGAGCCTGGGCTTCCGCACCGTCGACGAGATGGTCGGCCATCCCGAGTGCTTGCGCCAGATTGAGGTCCCGGGCAACCGCAAGGCTAACCTGCTGGATCTGTCGCCCGTGCTGGCGAGCGCGACCTGTGAGTTTGGTGCCCACATCCCGGGTGCCGACGGCCGTCACTTCCTGCCCCAGATGGCTGCGGACAGCGAGCTCGACAAGACGCTCGACTCCACGTTGTTTGTGCCCTATACGGCCGATGCCCGTGCGCACCTGCGTCCGATTCGCTTCCGCGCCGATATCGCCAACGTCAACCGCTGCGTGGGCACCATCTTGGGCAACGCGGTGACCAAGGCGCATCCCGAGGGCCTGCCCGCCGGCTCCATCACCATCGATTGCGATGGTTCGGCCGGTCAGAGCTTTGGCGCCTTCCTGCCGCGCGGCATTACGCTCAACGTGTGCGGCGACGCCAACGACTACTTTGGCAAGGGCCTTTCGGGCGGCGAGGTGTCGGTGCGCCCCAACCCGCATGCGACCTACAAGTTCGATGAGAACATCATCGTGGGCAACGTTGCGTTCTTTGGCGCCACGAGCGGCCGCGGCTTCATTAACGGCCTGGCAGGCCAGCGCTTTGGCGTACGCAACTCCGGTGCCACCGTGGTGGTCGAGGGCTGCGGCAACCATGGCTGCGAGTACATGACGGGTGGTCTGGCACTCATCCTGGGCGAGGTCGGGCAGAACTTCGCCGCCGGCATGACGGGTGGCGTGGCCTATGTCTTTGACCAGTACGGCACGCTCGATGCCCGTGTGAACCACGAGAGCGTCGAGCTTAAAGCCCCGACGGCCTGCGAGCTGGCGCAGATTCGCGAGCTCATTCAGGAGCACGTGGACGCGACGCAGAGCCCGCGCGGCATTAAGCTGCTCTACAGCTTTGAGACGATGAGCAAGCACTTTGTGAAGGTCATTCCGACCGAGTACGAGCGCGTGCTGGCGATTGTCGCCGCCGCCGAGGTCGTCGGCAAGACGCATGCGCAGGCCGAGGAGCTGGCGTTTGACATTGTG
>FR878638.1:875-1032 GCA_000434535.1 Collinsella sp. CAG:166 | reverse complement strand
AACAGCTCACAGTAGGCCGCGCGCAGGAGCAAAGCCTTGCCTGCTACCTGCCCGATAACCTCGATGAGCTCACCTATGTACCTCTGGGCATGGAAGAAGCCGTCGAGAACTTTAGAAACCGCGCCCGCAAAGGCAAGAAGCGCCTGCCGCAAGAGCA
>FR878638.1:0-846 GCA_000434535.1 Collinsella sp. CAG:166 | reverse complement strand
TGCCGCAAGAGCACTAACTTCACGCGCCCATTTCCTGCATTTTCTCGCGCGCTGGCACCCCGCGGCGCCGCTACGCCATAATAGTTGGCGGACAATCGCGAGAGAAAGCAACCACATGGCACAGACCACGACAGATACCGCTGCCAGCACCGTTTCCGGTGCCGGAGCCGCCAGCTCATTCTCGGGCGGCACGGGAACCGAAGCCGAGTTTGGCTCGCTCGGCGCACTCTCCCCCACCTGGTGGGAGCCCGAGGACGG
Source organism: Collinsella sp. CAG:166 (assembly GCA_000434535.1). Taxonomy (GTDB): domain Bacteria; phylum Actinomycetota; class Coriobacteriia; order Coriobacteriales; family Coriobacteriaceae; genus Collinsella. The sequence continues at coordinate 588 of FR878638.1, read as the reverse complement.
CAGCGAGCCCGAGCCATGGCTCACGGCCGATCAAGCCTTCGAACGCTTCTTTGAATGGACGAGCGATCGCGGCATTGAGCTGTGGGACCACCAAGAAGAGGCCCTCATGGACCTGGCTGCCGGCGATCACGTCATTTTAGGCACACCGACCGGATCGGGTAAATCGCTCGTCGCGCTGGGCATGCTCTTTATGGGCATGGCGCAGGGCAAGCGCTGCTATTACACGGCCCCCATCAAGGCCCTGGTCAGCGAGAAGTTTTTCGACCTTGTACAGGTGCTCGGCCGCGACAACGTCGGCATGATCACCGGCGATACGCACATCAACACCAAGGCGCCCGTCATCTGCTGCACGGCCGAAATCCTTGCCAACGATGCGCTGCGCGAGGGTGAGGACGCCGATGTGGGCTGCGTGGCCATGGACGAGTTCCACTACTTTGCCGACCCCGACCGCGGCTGGGCCTGGCAGGTGCCGCTGCTCACCCTGCCCCACACGCAATTCATGCTCATGAGCGCCACGCTCGGCGATGTCACCGCGATCGCCGCCTCGCTCGAGGAACACACCGGCGCTACCTGCGACCTAGTCGTCGA
>FR878637.1 GCA_000434535.1 Collinsella sp. CAG:166 | reverse complement strand
TCCCGAAATCGGCCTGGACCGATTTCGGGTCAACCCATGCGCTTGCCGCGTTTCCCCTGGTGGGCCTCGCGGAAGGCTTCCTCATGACGGCGTGGGGGCACGTGGCGAACCTGCTCGGCGTGCCCGCGACCATCGTCGCGGCCGTGCTCGTGGCGTTGCCTGTGGCGGTGACGGGAGGCATCCACCTAGACGGGCTCTGCGACACCTCCGATGCGCTTGCAAGTTGGGCCCCGCGCGAGCGAAAGCTCGAGATCATGCACGACCCGCGGGCGGGCGCCTTCGGGGTCATCGGTGTTGTTGTGTACCTTATTCTGCAGTTTTCCCTGTTCACCGCGCTGCCGCTTACGGCGGGGGCGTTCCTCGCGCTTCTGTGCTCGCTCGTGTTCTCCCGCGCGCTTTCGGGGCTCGCCGTAGAATGCTGGCCTGCCGCGCGGGCGGACGGCATGGCCGCGGGACTCTCGCCTGCTAAGAAGCGCGCGGCGATCTTCGTGCCGCTTTGCGCTTTCGCTGCGGCTTCGGCTGCAGGGATGGTCGCGTGCGCTCAGGCCGTCGGCGCCCTTATGGCGGTGGCGGGGCTTTTGGCGCTCGCGTGGTACCGTCATGTTGCCCTGTCCCGCTTCGGCGGGGTGACGGGTGATTTGGCCGGATGGTTTCTGCAATGGGCCGAGCTCGCGATGCTTGCCATGCTGGTGGCGGGGAGTATGCTCCTATGATTCTCGTGGTAGGTGGCGCGCATTCGGGGAAGAGGACCTTCGTGCGCGAAAAGCTCGGGTTCGCGGCGGACGATTTCGTCGACGCGGCGCAGCTTGCGGAGGGCGGCGTGCCCGCGGCTTTTGCCGGCCGTGTCGTGTACCGTGCTGAGGAACTCGTACGCGCGCTCGACGCTGACCGGGCGCTCGAGCGGCTGATCGGCTTCGACGCAGTGATTCTGCCCTTGGTCGGTTCGGGGGTCGTCCCCATGCGTGCGGAAGACGCCCAATGGCGCGAGCGCGCGGGGCGCCTGGGATGCGCGCTCGCTGCGCGCGCCGACGTCGTCGTGCGCATGACGTGCGGGATTCCCCAGGTCATCAAAGGAAACCTTGCCGATGCGCCTCGAGGGACGCAGGGCGCGGGCGCGCCTTTGGAAGTCGTCTTCGTGCGCCATGGTGCCACGGCGGGCACGGAAGATCATCGCTACAGCGGGGCGGGCACCGACGAGCCCCTGTCGAGCGCGGGCGAGCGCGCTTTGCGCGACCTCGCGTGCGATCGTGACGTGTTCCGTGTTATCACGAGCGGTATGGCCCGCACCGACCAGACGGCGCGCATCCTCTTCCCGAACGCGGAGCTTATGGCGTGCCCCGGTCTGCGCGAGATGGATTTCGGTGACTTCGAGGGGCGAAGCGCCGCCGAGCTTAAAGAGGATGTGCGCTACCGCGCCTGGGTAGACTCCTGGTGCGAGACGCGCTGCCCGCATGGTGAGGGCAAGAGCGATTTCACCCGCCGCGTCGTCGCGGCGTTTCGGGAGGCGTGCGAATCGGAGCGCGCCCAGGGGAGTGGGCGCGCCGTCTTCGTCGTTCACGCGGGTACCGTGAAAGCGCTGCTCTCCGAGCTAGCTGTCCCGAAAATGGGATATTTCGACGTGCATACCGAGCCGGGCGGCGCATGGGCCGCCACCTGGGATGGGCGGTGCCTTCGCGACGTTCGCCCCGCTTCGGGGGGCGATGCCCGGTGATGACGATTTTTGCCGTCGCCGCCGGGTTCGCGGCCGACCTTGCCTTCGGCGACCCGCGCTGGCTTCCCCATCCCGTCGTCGCCATGGGGCGTGCGATCACGTGGGCCGAAGGCCGCCTGCGGGGCGCATTCCCGCAAACGTCCGCGGGCACGCGCGCCGCAGGGCTTGTGCTCGCCGTGGCGCTTCCGCTTGCGTGTGGGCTTTTGACCTGGGGAATCCTGTATC
>FR878636.1 GCA_000434535.1 Collinsella sp. CAG:166 | reverse complement strand
GAGGAGGCAGCACGCGCTGCCGAGGCCGAGCGCGAGCGCATCGCCGCCGAGAAGGCACGCGAGGAGGAGCGCCGCCAGTTCGCCGCTGCCCGGGCTGCCGAGGAGGCCGCCCGCGCCGAGGCCGAGGCCAAGAAGAAGGCCGAGCAGGAGCGTCTTGCCCGCGAGAAGGAGGAGGCTGCCCGCGAGGCCCAGCGCCGCGCCGTTCCCGCTTCCGACTCCGGTTCGCGTTTCCGTTCGCTGCTCGACCAGATCGCCGCACAGGAGACTGTGCTCAAGGAGAAGAAGGACGCCGAGGAGAAGGCCAAGGCCGAGCGCGCTGCCGAGCGCGGCAACCGTCGTGGCGGCAACAACGACCGTCGCGGTGGCCGTCGTAACGATCGCAACGCCTCCGATAACAACTCCGAGCGCAACGCCTCCGAGAGCCGTCCGCACAGCCATCGCACCAATGCCAGCAACAACGTCGCTGCCGGCATGGACTTCCCCAACCCCGACAAGCAGGGTAAGGGCAAGAAGCGCAAGGGCGGTCACAACAACGAAGAGGACCACTACAGCCGCATGGCTCGCGAGGCCGAGGAGTACAGCCGCGAGAAGGTGCTCGAGGAGGCTCGTGCCGCCGTCGAGGAGGCCTCTCGCGAGTCCACCGGTCGTCGCAAAAAGCGCAAGGAGAAGCGCGAGCGCGAGGCCGCAAAGGCTCAGGAGGAGCGCAAGATTGAGGAGGCGCTGGCCCAGGGCGTGAACCCCGAGGACCTCGACGCCATCAAGGTCTCCCAGGGCGTTACCGTCCAGGAGCTCGCCGAGGCGCTCGACGTTCCTGCCAACGACATCATCAAGCGCCTGTTCCTGCTGGGCACGCCGCTTACCATGACGCAGTCCATGTCCGACGACCTCGTCGAGCTCGTTGCCGACGACCTGGGCCGCCAGATCAAGATCATTACCCCCGAGGAGGAGAACACCTTCTCGTTCTACGACGATCCCGCCGACCTTAAGCCGCGTGCCCCGGTCGTCACCGTCATGGGCCACGTCGACCACGGCAAGACGAGCCTCCTCGATGCCATCCGTCACACCGGCGTCGCTGCCGGCGAGGCGGGCGGCATTACCCAGGCCATCGGCGCTTCGCAGGTCATGATCAACGACCGCAAGATCACCTTCATCGATACCCCGGGTCACGCCACCTTTACGGCTATGCGTGCCCGTGGCGCCAAGGTGACCGACATCGTCATTCTGATCGTGGCTGCCGACGACGGCGTCATGCCCCAGACCGTCGAGTCGATCAACCACGCCAAGGCCGCCGGCGTACCCATCGTCGTCGCCGTCAACAAGATCGATAAGCCGGGTGCCAACCCCGACCGCGTGCGCCAGGAACTCACCGAGTACGGCATCATCCCCGAGGAGTGGGGCGGACAGAACATGTTCGTCAACATCTCGGCCAAGCAGAAGATCGGTATCGACGACCTGCTCGAGACCGTGCTGCTCCAGGCCGACGTGCTCGAGCTCAAGGCCAACCCCGATACGTTCGCATCGGGCAACGTCCTCGAGGCTAAGCTCGACAAGGGCCGCGGCTCGGTTGCCACCGTGCTCGTGACCCGCGGTACCCTGCGCGTGGGCGACACGCTGGTCGCCGGCCTCACCTATGGCCGCGTCCGTGCCATGCTCGACCCCAAGGGCAACGCCGTCACCGAGGCCGGTCCCTCCGACGCCGTCGAGATCTTGGGCCTGCAGTCCGTCCCCAACGCCGGCGATGAGTTCCGCGTGTTCGAGGACGAGCGCGAGGCGCGTGCGCTGGCCGACGAGCGTTCGCTCAAGGCCCGTATCGAGGAGCAGAGCCGCGTGAAGCACGTGACGCTCGAGAACCTCTTCGAGACCATCGCCGACGCCGAGGTCAAGGAGCTCAACCTGATCATCAAGGCCGACGTCCAGGGCTCCATCGAGGCCCTTCAGGACTCTCTCGACAAGATGGATCAGTCCGAGGTGCGTATCAACACGATCCACTCCGCCGTTGGTGCCATCAACGAGACCGACGTCGTCCTGGCCGACGCCTCCAACGCCATCATCATCGGCTTTGGCGTCCGTCCCGACGGCAAGGCCCGCTCCGCTGCCGAGCGCGAGGGCGTCGAGATCCGTTGCTACGACGTCATCTACAAGTGCCTCGAGGACCTCGACGCTGCTCGCATCGGTATGCTCAAGCCCACCGAGGTCGAGGTCTCCACGGGTACTGCGACCGTTCTGGACACCTTCAAGGTGCCCAAGGTCGGCATCGCCGCCGGTGTCCGCGTCGAAGAGGGCGAGATCGCCGCGACTGATTCTGTGCGCCTGGTGCGCGACGGCATCGTGGTCTTCAACGGTAAAATCGCCTCGATGCGCCACTACAAGGACGAGGCCAAGAGCCTCAAGAGCGGCTCCGAGGGCGGTATTGGCCTGGAGAACTTCCAGGACATCAAGCCTGGCGACACCATTGAGGGCTACCGCATCGACCAGGTTGCCCGTACCGAGTAGGGGGGGTAGCGCTATGAAGCAAACGCAGGCAACCCGCCGTCTGGGCGAGCAGCTTCGCGAGAAGCTCGGTTATATCCTGCTCTTTGAGGTTTCCGATCCGCGTCTCGACCTGGTCACTCTGACCGCGGTCGAGGTCGCGGTGGACCGTTCGTTCGCGCGCGTGTACGTGTCGTGCGATGCGAGCCGCTACGATGAGGTCATGGAGGCGCTTGCCAGCGCCAAGGGTCGTATTCGCAGCCTGTTGGCTCGCTCGCTCGATTGGCGCGTCACGCCCGAGCTCGATTTTCGTATCGATCGCTCGACCGATGAGGCCGAGCGCATCACGCGTGCGCTGGAAAACGTTCCGGCCACGCTTGCGATCGAAAAGGACGAGGACGGCTACCCGATAGCGGATGCCGCCCAGGAGGCAGCTTTAGATGACTAATTCCGCCGATCTCGCCTCGTGCGAGTCTGCAGATATTAAACGACGCATCCTCGAGCTTATCGAGGGTGCGTCCTCCATTGCGATCTCAGGTCACACCTCTCCCGACGGCGATGCCTTGGGCTCAGTTTTGGGCCTGGGCCTTTCGCTTATGAAGGTGTTCCCCGACAAGGACATCGCCCTGCTGCTGGCAGACGACGATCCTGTTCCGCGCATCTACCGTTTTATGGAGGGCGCCGATCTGCTGGTGCCGGCATCTGCCTACACCGGCAACCCGGACCTGTTCATTTCAGTAGACGTGCCGGTCGTCGAGCGCCTCAATAATTCCGCCGAGGTGTTGCGTCGATCGGCTCACGTGGCGTGCTTTGACCATCACCCGGCACGCGAGGAGTTTGCTGAGGTCAGCCTCAGGTGTGTCAATGCCGCTGCTTGCGCCATGATTATCGACCGCTTTTTGGCCGATTGCGGTATTACCGCAAGCGACAGCATCGCCACCTGCCTGCTGTGCGGCCTGGTTACCGACACCGGTCGTTTTCAGTATCAGAACGCCGACGCCGCAGCATTTCATGCTGCTTCGCGTCTGGTGGCGCACGGTGCCGATCCGGCACGCGTCGCGCTCGAGGTCTATCAGAGCATGCGTGTCGAGTTCTTGCACCTCAAGTCCATCGTCATGGGTCGCATTAAGACGGTCGCGCACGGGCGCGTGGCGTATAGCTACGCCTACGAGAGCGACCTTAAGGACTGCGGCGTCACCTCGGACGAGTGCGACGGCCTGGTCGATGTGGTGCGCGCGGTGATGGGCGTCGAGGTCTGCCTGTTCCTTAAGGGCATCGAGGGCGATACCAAGGTGCGCGGCAACCTGCGCTCCAAGGGCGAACTTGATGTTTCCGAGATTGCGGCCAACTTTGGCGGAGGTGGGCACCACGCTGCCGCCGGCTTTACCAACGCCGGAACGATTTCCGAGACGCTCACCGCGGCACTTCCCATGCTGGCCGAGCTGGTAGGGGAGGATCCCGCTTCGGTGACCGTCGAGCTCTAACTTTTTGGATGGTACATGGCTCGTCGTACACCTTCTCAACTTAATCTGCTGCTCGCCGTCGATAAGCCGGTGGGCTGCACGTCCCACGACGTGGTTTCGCAATGCCGACGCGCCCTCCATGAGCGGCGCGTCGGTCACGCCGGAACGCTCGACCCCATGGCATCGGGTGTCATGGTGGTGGGCGTGGGCCAGGCAACGCGTCTGCTGGGCATGCTCACGCTCGATACCAAAAGCTACGTCGCCGACATCTCGTTTGGCGTCGAGACCAATACCGATGATGCGGAAGGCGAGGCCGTCCGCACAGTGCCCATTGCCGCCGACCTGCGCGATCCGGCCTATGCCCGCGAGCGCCTGTCCGCCATGCTGGGCCCGCAGATGCAGGTGCCTCCGGCGTTTTCGGCCATTTCGGTCAAC
>FR878635.1:6156-15512 GCA_000434535.1 Collinsella sp. CAG:166 | reverse complement strand
ACTGCTTGCCGCGGAGTTGTTCTGGCCCAGGCCGTTTTGATAGGCGCGCTCTTCTTCGTACAGGCGGCCGAGCGTGGGGGCATCGACGTTCTCGGCAAAGACCGAGAACTTGCCGGCGCGCAGCTGCGGATCGATCATAAAGCGCACGAGGGGCTCTCCGACAAAGACATAGCGGCGCTTTTCGGCCTGCGCCTTCACAAACTCGCGGACCTCGCGCGAAAGCTCGGGGTAGAACGGGGCGAGCATGGGATCGTCGTCGGCGGCGATAAGGATGGTATAGAGTGCCGGCGCCGTGTTGACGCCGTTAATCACCAGAGTCTGATCCTCCATGTCGCGAGCGGCCTGCTTGGCAAGCTTCTTAAAGGAGAACGGGGCACGGGTGGCACCGAAGATGCCGGCCACGTGGTCCTCGAAGATGTTCAGGAAGTTCACGAAAGATCACTCTCCGTATAGGTTCTTTGGTATCCGAGCAAATATAGGCATATCCCAACGATTATAGAGGATAGGATTCCCGCAACCGCCGCCTTGGCGATGACCGCGGCTGCAAGGCTGGCAATTTCCATATGGTGTGCAAGACAGGACGCCGCTGCGCAGCCGATGCCGGTGACAGCGATGGCGGCGATTGCGGCAAGGTTTGAGCCCTGATTGGCACGCTTGGCATGGGCATTGAGCAGCGCGGATGACGCTGCGGCAGTTGCCGCGGCCAGCCCAAAGGCAGCCCAGAGGAGCGGGTCTCCCAGCGCTGCGGCAACGTTACCGAGCCCCAGCACGCCTCCGGCTGAAAGCGCGACTGTCGCCAAGCGGGCAAAAAGCGCGCCCATGCCCGTTGCCGCGGCGGCGCTTGCCGGGCCGAGCCAAAATGACGCGACGCCGGCGGCGACCCCAGCTGCCAGGAAGGTATTGCCGGTCAGACAGCCAAGCGCGAGTGCACAGGTGAGTGCGGCGCTCGCGGCAGCCTCGGTGCGACCCCAGGCGATCCACCAACCGGACATGGCAGCGGCAAAGATCACCGCGACGGGCAACATCGACAGGATGCCCTGCGCCTGCATGGTGGCGTTGGCCATGAGCACCAAAAAGCCCACAGCCGAGATGGCCGAGCCAATCTGGGGGGCCAGGCCAGCCGCCGCTCCGATCGCGATGGCCGCAATGACCAGGCCGGGAAGCGCCGCGACCCCGGCCGTTTGCATCAGCAAAAAGCTAAAGGTGCCGCACGTTAGCGCCGAGATAATGCGCATGGTGTAGTCGCGCGCATGGCTCCAGCGCGTGCCCGCCCAGCCGAGTGCGCGGTCGACCTCGATGGCGTCGTCCTCGTAGTGCGACGGCTCGATATCGTCGAGCTCATGCTCGTCATCCGAAAGCTCGCCAACCATTTGCTCCAGGCTGCGACGGCCCTCGCGCACGCTGCCCAGACCGGCAAGGAGCTGGTCGCAAAATGCCTCGATGCTGTTGGGGCGGTCCTGCGGCATGGGGGAGAGCGCGCTCATGAGCGCGCTCTCGGCTCCCGGGGGAAAGTGTGGTATCAGCTCGCTGGGATAGGTGGCGCCGCCGATGATGCGGTCGAGCGAGTCGGCGGGCGTGGCCGCCATAAAGGGAGCGCTGCCGCACAGGCCCTCGTAGATCACACAGGCGAGGGCAAAGACATCGGCGCGCTCGTCGACCGTGCCGGTCTCGATATCGAGCTGCTCGGGCGGCATGTAGCCGATGGTGCCGCCGCGCGAGCCGCCAAAGCCACCGGCGGACGACAGTCGCGCCATGCCAAAGTCGGTGAGCTTTACATTGCCCGAGTGGTCGATGAGCACGTTGGCGGGCTTAATGTCCAGGTGGAGTACGCCATTACTATGGGCGAAGGTGAGCGCCTGGCCCAGGGCATCGGCAATGGCCGCGGCCTCGTCAAAGGTAAGTGAGTGGCCGTCCACGCGGTGCAAAAACTCGGCCAGCGACATGCCATCGACATATTCCATAACCAGGTAGGCATAGGCTGTGTCGTGCGTAAAGTCGATGACCTGCACGATATTGGGATGTTGAAGCATGGCGGCGGTGTGCGCCTCGCGCAGGACATCCATGATGTCGCTGGCGGGCATGCCGACACCGTTAATAAGGGGGATGCGCTTAATGGCGACGCGGCGGCGCAGGTGCGTGTCGCGGCAGATCTCGATGGAGCCAAAACCGCCGGTCGCAAGTGTCTCGAGCGGCTGGTACCGCTTGAGCAGCTCGCGAGAGCTGGTGCCCTCCAAAGGAACGTCCGGCGAGAACCGGGCGGTATGTTGCGAGAAAAGCGGCATGGCCAACCCTCGTGCGTTTAAAGTTCGTTTGCGAGCGGCGGGCGCGGGGCCGAGCCGTTCGCGGTGGCATAGATGCTGCTAGTGTAGCACGCTCGGGTGCATGGGGAGGATAGCGGGATGCGAGGCTGCCTGCCTGGCTTGGCCTTAGCGCTTCTTCTTGTTCTTCTTCTGCTTGCGCCGCTTGCCCTTGGTCTCCTGGGGCTTGTCGCCCTGCTTGGCCTCGGCGGCGGCCTTCTCGGCCTTCATTTTCTTCTTCTTGGTCTCGATGCGGAGTTTTTTGTTGATGCGGGCCTTGAGGAAGGGACCGAACTGCTCGGCATCGCCACGGACGAAGGTGTCCTTGGGGATCGTCACGCCCTGGTCGGCGAACATGGCCACAAAGATGCGCTCGCCGTCGAGTACGTGGTCGAGCTTGTCAAACGGGAAGAACTGCGACTTGCCGCTCTTGCCCCAAACCATCAGGCCGTCCTCGTTGGCGGCGACGCGGCGATAGCGGCCACCCATGGACTCGTCGGCCTCGACGGCGTCGATAAAGTCGCGGGCGAGCGTGTGGTGCAGGTTCTTGCTCCACCAGGCCAAAAAGGCGCCGAACACGATCAACACGACGCCGAACTTGATCCAGCTGCCGCCGGCCACCAGCATGCCGATGCCGATGAGCGCGGCAACTGCCGCGGCGACATACAGCGAGCCGCGACGCCTGGGCGAGGCGACCAGGCGGGCGAAGTCGGTGACCAGGTCGTTTTCGTACTGGTACTCGTTGAGGTACAGGATGCCGTCATCGGCTGCGGCCTGCTCCTCGAGCGCGACCTCGACCTGGTCGGCTGCTTCGGAGGGAACGAGGTTGCTCTCTGCGTCTGCCATGCTCTTTGGACTCCTATCGCGGCGGGCTCGCCGTACGGGTTATTATGGAATGCAGTATGCCGTGCGACCGCATGGCCGCCGCGGCAACAAGACTCAGTATACCCGGGGGAGCACCCATGGAATCGTTGTACCGAAAGTATCGCCCGCTCACCTTTGACTCCGTGGTGGGCCAGCAGCATATCGTCTCGACGCTCGAGCACGCCATCACCGAGGGGCGCCTGTCCCACGCCTACCTGTTCTGCGGACCGCGCGGCACGGGCAAGACCACCATGGCGCGCATTCTGGCCAAGGCGCTGCTGTGCCGCAATGCCGAGGCGGCGCGCGCCGAGGGTGCAAGCGGCTGCATGCCCGACGGTACTTGCGAGGAGTGCGAGCTCATTGCCGAGGGTAACCACCCCGATGTCTACGAGCTCGATGCCGCAAGCCGTACCGGCGTGGACAACGTGCGCGAGGAAATCATCAACTCCGTCAACTTTGCCCCAGTGCGCGGCAAGTACAAGATTTATATCATCGACGAGGTCCACATGCTCACGACGGCGGCGTTCAACGCGCTGCTCAAGACGCTTGAGGAGCCGCCGGCACACGTGATCTTTGTGCTGTGCACCACCGACCCGCAAAAGATTCTGGAGACCATTCTCTCACGCTGCCAGCGCTTCGATTTCCACCGCATCGGCAACGAGGATATCGAGCATCGCCTGTCTTACGTGTGCGAGCAGGAGGGCTTCGATTACGACGACGAGGCACTCGCCATTGTGGCGCGCCATGCCAAGGGCGGTATGCGCGACGCGCTTTCCACGCTGGAGCAGCTGAGCGTCTTTGGCAACGGTTCTGTGCATGCGGACGACGCCCGCTCGCTTTTGGGCGAGGTTTCGGACCAGATTCTGGGCGAGTTTTCCCGCGCCATTGCCGATCGCGATGTTGCCGAGCTCTATGGACTGATCCGTGCGCAGGTCGAGGAGGGCAATGACCTGCTGGAGCTGACGCGCGACCTGGTGGCGCATGTGCGCGACGTGTACGTTGCCTGCGTTGCCGGTGCCCGTGCCGAGCTGTTTGAGGGCGGCTCCGAGCAGGCCGAGGCGCTTGCTGCCGAGGCCGCTGCCTTTGGCGAGCATCCTGCCGACCGCCTGGCCCGCGTGCTGACGGTGCTCGACGATGCCGCACTGGAGATGAGGGGCGCGAGCGACGTGCGCCTGGTGCTCGAGATTGCCTGCACGCGTCTGGCGCGTCCCGAGGCCGATTTAACGATTGAGGCATTGGCCGAGCGCGTGGCACGCCTGGAGGCCATGATTGCCAACGGCGCCGTGCCGGCGAGCGTGGCTGCTGCTCAGGCCGCCGCGCCTGCAGCATCCGTACCCGCTGCTGCCCAACAGCCGACGCTCATTTCGGGCGCTCGTGCTGCCGCTCCGGCGGCATCCGCTGCCCCCGCTGCTACGTCCGCGCGCCAGGGCGGTATGCCTTGGGACCGCGGCGCTGCTGTTCCGGCTGCCCAGCCTGCGACCAAGTCCGCGGCTCCTGCGCCGGCGCCCAGACCTGTAACGCCTGCACCTCAGCCCGTTGCAGCTCCGGCTTCCGCGCCTGCTGCATCGACCGTGTCGGTGTCCAAGCCCAACAACGCCGCCCAGGTTGCCGCCGCCGGTGCTGCCGAGACCCCCGCGGTTGAGGACGCCGGCGAGCTCCAGCGCAAATGGGCCGAGGTCGTCGAGCGCGTCAAGGCTCGTCAGGCCTCCTACGCAGGGCTTTTGCTCAACGCCCGCGCCACGGCCGACGACGGCTCCAAGCTCACGGTCTCGTTCCCCGCGGGTTCGACTTTTGCCATCAAGATGCTCGGTCGCGCCGATACGCAGTCGGTGGTCCTGCCGACGGTCTGCGCGGTCTTCGGTCGTCGTACCGTCGACTATGTCCTGGATGGGGGTGGCGCGCCGGCTCCTCAACATGAGGAGCATTCTCCATCTGCACGGGCTGCGGTATCTGCGGACCCGCAACCCGTGTCCTCGGTGCCCCCTGCATCCTCGAGCGCCAGCGCGACGCAGCCAAAAGCGGCGCCGGTAGCGGCACCGACCCCGTCGGCGCCTGAACCCGCTGCGCCCAAACCGGCTGCTCCGATCCCCGCGCCCAAGTCCGCTGCCGCGCCTGCGCCCAAGTCATCCGACCTGGCCAAGGCCCCTTGGCTGCGCTCCGACAACCCTGCCGGTGCTCCTGCCACGGGCAAGCTCCCGACCGAGCCCGCGCCCCGAGCGCCCGAGCGCGCGTCCGTCCCCATGGCTCAGCCGCCTGCGCAGGCTGCGCCATGGGAATCCGAGCAGGTGCCCTACGACGATGCTATGGTCGGTGGTTTTGCTGCCGATGCCGGCGGGGACGATCTGCCCCCGTTCGACGTGCCGGGTGCGGCGTCCGCGACCAAGGCCGCTGCTTTGGCACCCGCAGCCTCTGCAAACGACGACGTCCCCGCCGCTCCCTGGGAATCCAATCCCGGTGCTGGCAGCCCCTTCGGCCATCAGGGCGCAGCCCCGAGCATCCCGCAGACCGAGGACGAGGCCAAGGCCCTCATCCGCAGCGTCTTTGGCCAGGCCACCATCTTCAAGCCGGTGGAGTAGCTGCGCAGGCGGGTATACTGCTCAAGAAGAGGACCCCTTGTCCGGGCGCATCTGTATTTCGGACATGTGTAGTGTGGTGCCGCGTATGTCGCATTTGAGCAGACAGGTGCGTGACGGTCGGCCTAGGATGCTGAGGTCGATACGATACGTCGCATGGCTGTCCGTGTACTCGACTTGCTCGGCGTTAATGGTTGCTCCGATTGCCAAATAAACGCCTAGCTCGGCATCGACAATCTTGAAGTCCTTTATCTTGACCTTGAACTCTTGATAGAGGGACGGGCTGTTGTAGTAGACGGTTCGGGTTCCGTCGGTGCACTCATCGGTCGTCTCCCATTTGACGACGGGCTGGTCCGAGCTGGCTATCAGCAGTTCTGCTCCAAAAGCTATGGCATGGGTGATGACAACCAGCAATGCCCAGCCGACAAAGAGATAGAGAACCACATATGCAACGGGGTGTTTTGAGCGGATGTTTTGGAGCGCGTTGGGGGCATTCATGGGGCACCTCCAAATTACTATCTATGGCAATCAAATTATACCCTGCCGCCATGTGCGCCGCCTCGAGCAGCGGTTCGGCATTTAGCTATTTAGTGGCGCACATGAAATGCCGGATTCGGCTCTACTAGATTGAGTGTGCGATATTATGCAACCTTGCATAATTCGACCTTGCATAATCTTTGAGTGCGGTTTGTATTGGAGGACATGTATATCGACTGAGGTAACACGTCCGCCCCGCTCTCTCGCCGCGCGCCGTGGTACGATTTTTGAGTTTGAAAGTCCCGCCGTGCTCCGGCTGCCCTTGCAGCTCGGCGTGCGGCCGCACGTAAAGGAGCCATCATGGCCGGTATGAACATGCAGCAGATGATGAAGCAGGCTCGCAAGATGCAGGAGCAGCTTGCCGCCGCGCAGGAGAACCTCAAGTCCCAGACCGTCGACGCCTCTGCCGGCGGCGGCATGGTCAAGGTGACCGTTAACGGCGAGATGGAGCTCGTCAACCTCACTATTGACCCCGATGCCCTCGATCCCGAGGACGTCGATATGCTGCAGGACATGATCATGGCTGCCGTCAACGAGGCCGTCCGCGGCGTCAACGAGCTCGCCAACAAGCAGATGGGCGCCATCACCGGCGGCCTCAACATCCCGGGCATGCCGTTCTAAGACACGCATATATATGAGTGCGAATCACAGTCTGCAAAAACTGCTCGATGAACTGGGTCGTCTGCCGGGCATTGGTCCCAAGTCGGCCCAGCGCATCGCCTATTACCTGCTCGAGGCCGATGCCGAGGAGGCCCGCCGCCTGGCCGAGGCCATCCTGGAGGTCAAGCAGGAGGTCCACTTTTGCAGCCGTTGCTTTAACTACGCCACGGCCGACGAGTGCTCCATCTGCCAGGACCCGATGCGCGATACCACTCGTATTTGCGTGGTGGGCGAGCCGCGCGACGTCCAGGCGATCGAGCGCACGGGCAGCTACCACGGCCTGTACCATGTGCTGGGCGGCGTGATCAGCCCCATGGACAAGATTGGCCCTGAGCAGCTGCACATCCGCGAGCTGCTGGCGCGTCTGGGCCACGAGGATATCCATGAGGTCATCATCGCCACCAACCCCAACATCGAGGGCGAGACCACGGCGAGCTATCTGGCCCGTACCATCAAGCCGTTGGGCGTCGAGGTGTCGCGTCTGGCAAGCGGCCTTCCCGTGGGCGGCGACTTGGAGTATGCCGACGAGCTTACGCTTGGCCGCGCCATCGAGGCCCGTCGCGCGATTTAGGTGGCGAGCCTGCTCCTGCCGTATGTTTTCCTCGCGATGCACGGGGTAGTCATAATTTCCCCGTGCGACTGTGAGTTTGTTGTGCAACAAAGATGCTTCGTATCCGCTTATCGCATGGATGCTTCCGCTCGCATCCTTAATTTGCCCATTCGTTGCGCAACCTTTTAGGTTCGCTGATACACTCAAATATGGATTTGAATGAATGCGCCGCTTCTGAGCGGCGTGTTTTTCTTTGGAGGAGAACGCATGCGGCCCGGTGGCACTCAGACAAAGCGCGGCGCCGCGGTGCGCATGCGACGCCGACTGGGCTTGGCGCCGCGGGCGTACGTGCTGCTGTCGTGCTCGCTGGTGCTGGTCATGGCTGGCGTTTCTGCCTATGGCATGACCGTGCCGTCCATGATGCAGGCGCATACCGCACGCGAACCGCGCGTGGGGCATGAGGTCAAAAGTGATCTGGGTACCACGACTGGATATGCTTGGGCAAGTGTGGTCGCGCATATTGTGTTTGGCACCGACGATGCGGACGGCGCCGAGGCCCCGGACAACGAAGTCACGCTTGCCAATGGCAAAACCATCGTGCTCACCAACACCAAGATCATCGATCGGTTGTCCAACAATAGCGTGGCGGCAACGGTGAATAAGGTCGAGCAGCAGAAGGAGCAGGACGCCCAGCAGTCCGGAAAGCCCGGTAGCTCGGATACTTCTGGCTCCGGCTCGAATTCGTCGAGTTCGAGCGGCGGCTCTGGGTCGGGCTCCTCTACCGGAGGGTCTGGAAATGGCGGCTCGACGGGCGGCAACACTGACAACGATGCAAACTCCGGTGGCCTTTCCGCTGCTGAGGAAGAGAGCATTCACAGTTGGCTTGTGACCAAGTACAACATGCTCGACGGCTACGTTTCTCGTGCCAATGACGTGGTCTCGACCTATAACTCTACGGGAGATCCCAGGCCGTGCGACAGCCTGGTCGGGGAGATGTTTGTCATTCGAGCCGAGTTCGGTCGTCAGACATTCTCGCCCCGGTCAAAGTGGTATCAGCAGTATGCCAATCTGTGGGGCTGTTACACCAACCTATGTCAATGGGTCGGCCATTACGGCGATGATGACGTCGCACTCGGTAACTTCAACAATAACGTGGCGGCGCTTGCCCTATGATGACCGATCTTGCATCCACCACATCACAATCGCTCGGTCGCGATTCCATGGTCGGCCTGCGCCTGGCGCGTGTCGACGGGTTTGAGCCGGCCATTGCGCTCGGTCAGGACGAACTGCCTGCCTATCTGCGTCGTTTTACGATGCTGTTTGCCGACGAAGCCACCATGCGCCGTGGCGGTATCGGCCGCGTGACGCGTGCCGTCAACGCCCAAGGCGAGGCCGTGGCACTCAAGCAGCTCATCTTGCCGACGCGCGATGAGTTTGACGACGATGCAGCTCACGAGGCGCTGGTCGCCAAGTTCAAGGCGGCGTTTCGGGAGGAATACGAATGCCATCGCGCCCTTTCGGGTCTTAAGGGCTTTCCCCGCCTCTATGGCTGGGGCGAGGTCGACGGTGTGCCTGCAATTGTCATGGAATGGGTCGAGGGCGAGACGCTTGCCCGCTTGCGTTCGCGACTTGCCGTGGACGATGCCGGACGCCTGTCGCCGCTTGTGGCGGCGCGTCTGGGCCGCGACCTGTTCGATCTGCTCTGCCGTATGAGCCTGGTGGGCGAGGGCTTTGTCCATCGCGATATCTCGCCCGCTAATATTATGGTGCGCACGGCGCGCCTGTCGCTTGACCGGCAGCTTGCCGAGGGCACCTTTGACCTGTGCCTGATCGACTTTGGCTCGTCGCTGGCGCTCGAGCCTGCGTCGGCCGTGG
>FR878635.1:0-6133 GCA_000434535.1 Collinsella sp. CAG:166 | reverse complement strand
GGCCGTGGCCGGTACCGGCGGCAAGGCGTCGTTTACGGAGCGTTATGCCACGCTGCGTCGCGCGACGGTTGCCTATGCCCCGCCCGAGATGCTCACCGACGATATTCCCGACCTGCGCGCTTTGCGTATGTCGCCGGCGATTGACGTCTATGCCGCGGCAAGCACGGTTTACGAGCTCATTGCCGGCGTCGCGCCATACGAAGCCGCGCCGGGCACTTCGGGCACCTCGGGTTCGCGCAAAAAGACGCGCGACATCGCGAGCCCCTATCGTCTCAAGATGGACACGCGACCCGACTATCCCATCGGTGTCCATGCGCCCGGTTGTGATTTGACTCAGCTGCTTCGCCGTGAGCCCGATGTGGCGCTCGCCGCGGCCGAGCAGGCCCAGCAGCTAGGGCTTGAGCCGGATTCCGAAGAGCTACGCGATGCGCTGGCGTTTGTCGATGCCCAGCTGTTCGACGTGGTGACGGCCTGTCTGTCCAGCCATCAAAAAGATCGTCCCGAGCCGGCGGCGGTCGAGGCGGCGCTCTCGGCGTTTTGTGACCACTATGCGCAAAATGTCGGTCGTTCGCTCCGCGGCGAGCCGCTCACGCCGTGCCCCATGGATGCGTCCGGCCGCGCGGTTCGTCGCGCGCTGATGGTCGGCGCGACGGTCGCCTGTGGCGTGGTTTGGGCTGTGGTCGTGGTTTCGGCCGCGCTGCTGGCGTCGGGCGCTCGCGTGACGGCGACTTTGGGATCGCTCGTGTGGTCTGGGTCGCTACCGGGTATTATTGCCGCACTGGCGTTGGCGCTGCCCGGCATAGCCGGCGTTGCCGCGGGGGCACTTGCGCGTGATCGGCGCTCGGGGTTCCTGCAGGGTGTGCTTGCGCTTTCTGCCTGCGAGGTTCCGGTGCTGGTTGTGGCTGCATGTAGCGTTTTTTCCCAACGCGCCGTGATGGGCGGCCTTGTTGCCGCTCTGGTTGCAACCTATACGCTTACGTGGTTTTTGCTTGCGATGGGCTTTGCCTTTGAACTTCCCGTTTCGGCACCGCGACGCACAAAAGCCCAGATGGCGACTCCGCTTGCCGGTGGAGCCGCAGCTGCCCGTACTTTTGGCGGACCTGTCGAAGTATCGTCCGATTCTATTTCTACGACCAAGGAGGCCTAGGTCATGGCATCTCAAGTTGAGCTCACCCCATGCGGGGCCATGTTTGACATCTTTAAGCGCGCGGCGCATCTGAGCCATATCGAGCTGTGCGGCCTGGTGCTTTCGTCCCGTCCGCTCGCCGACGGCCGCAGCCCGCAGAGCCGAGCCGCCGATCGCTCTTGGGTTTCCCGCTTTATCGTTCGCGCGCCGGTCGGCACGCTTCAGCAGCGCTACTTTGCCGAATACGGTACCTCGGCTGCGCGTATTATGTCGCAACTGGCCCTGCGCCAGCGCAATCCCATGGACTCCACGGCTGTGATCAATATGGTGTGCGGTCCTGCAGGTGAACCGATGGTACGCGCGCTCGAAGAGTGCCACCAGGACACGAATCTCTATCGCAACGCGCTCGATCGCCTGTCCCAGGCGGCGGAACTCATGCCCGCCGAGCGCGCCGAGGCCGTGCTGGTGCTGTTTGTCGCCGTCGGTTGTTCGGCGGATGTGCGGTCCTCGGTGAACTATGCCATCGACTACGCGCACGCGACCTGTGGCGGAGGCACCTCCACGCCGCGTTCGCTTGGCATGTCGATGACCGCGGGCGAACGCGAACCCGCCCCGGCGCACCCCTTGGGCTTGCTGCGCGTACAAAACAGTTTTGTCGTGAGCGCCCCGCGCTGGATTCAGCCGAGTGAGCAGGGTGTTGAGATTGGCGCGCTGGCCACTGGTGAGGGCGATATTACCGACGTCGGCGACGATGTCTCGGCCCGCCATGCCCATATCTGGTGCGATGCTCAAAATATCTGGCACGTCGAGGACTTGTCGTCCACCAACGGAACCGTGGTGGTAAACGGGGCCACGCGCGTCTGCATTCAGGTCGAGCCCGGCCGTTCCGCCCAACTCAATCCCGGCGACGAGCTCAAGCTCGGCGAATCCACTACCTACGCCATCCTCTTCGGTGCCCTCTAGCCAGTCCTGCCAAATGGTCCCTCCGTCCCCAAGGGATCATTTTGCGCCCGGCGGTCACCCGAGGTAAACCTTTACCGCCCGCCTATATTTGTCGAAATTACACTTAACGGCGGGGTACAATAAACCCGCATGCGGATTTCCGTTGCGGGCGCTTCCCATCGCCGGGGCGTGCCCGGGAGCATCCGGCATGCGGCCTTTGCGGCGCTCGGTCATGTGCAAGACGGGCGGTCGGGTCTGTGGGGCGTATCAGCTGCCCCTCGCCTCGGCATGTCTTCTCTCCACGCCACGTACCTGCTGCTGAGCCTGCCTGCCAGATGATTGGAAGCAACAGCGTAAATCCCATCACGCCAACATCCCGGCGATCGCCGGGGCCTGTATACCTATATGAGAGGAGAGGGGTATATGGCGCGTAAGTTTAAGTCTATGGACGGCAACGAGGCGGCCGCATATGTTTCGTATGCGTACACCGAGGTAGCGGGAATCTATCCCATTACGCCGTCCAGCCCGATGGCCGACCATGTCGACCAGTGGGCGGCCCAGGGTCGCAAGAACATCTTCGGCACCCCGGTCAAGGTCGTCGAGATGGAGTCCGAGGCAGGTGCAGCCGGTACCGTTCACGGTTCGCTGGGCGCCGGTGCTCTGACCACCACTTACACGGCTTCTCAGGGTTTGCTCCTGATGATCCCGAACATGTACAAGATCGCGGGCGAGCAGCTCCCGGGCGTCTTCCACGTCTCCGCGCGTTGCGTCGCTTCCCACGCCCTGAACATTTTTGGCGATCACTCCGACGTCATGGCTTGTCGTCAGACCGGCTTCGCCATGCTCGCCGAGGGCAACGTCCAGGAGGTCATGGACCTCTCGCCGGTGGCTCACCTTGCCGCCATCGAGGGTAAGACCCCGTTCCTTAACTTCTTCGACGGCTTCCGCACCAGCCACGAGATCCAGAAGGTCGCCATGTGGGACTACAAGGATCTGGCCGAGATGTGCGACATGGACGCCGTCCAGGCTTTCCGCGATCACGCGCTCAACCCTGAGCACCCGCACACCCGCGGTAGCCACGAGAACGGCGATATCTTCTTCCAGAACCGTGAGGCCTGCAACAAGGTCTACGACGAGCTTCCCGCCGTCGTCGAGGGCTACATGAAGAAGATCAACGAGAAGCTCGGCACCGATTACGGCCTGTTCAACTACTACGGCGCTCCCGATGCCGATCGCGTCGTCGTGTGCATGGGCTCCTTCTGCGACGTGCTCGAGGAAGTCATCGACTACCTCAACGCTCACGGCGAGAAGGTCGGCCTGGTCAAGGTCCGTCTGTTCCGTCCGTTCTCCATCAAGCACTTCGTCGACGTTCTCCCCGAGACCGTCCAGAAGATCGCCGTCATGGACCGCACCAAGGAGCCGGGTTCCATCGGCGAGCCGCTCTACCAGGACGTCGTCTCCGCTCTCTACGAGGCCGGCAAGACGGGCATCAAGGTCGTTGGCGGCCGTTACGGCCTGGGCAGCAAGGACACGCCTCCCGCGTCCGCGTTCGCTGTCTTCGAGGAGCTCAAGAAGGACGAGCCCAAGCGCGAGTTCACCATCGGCATTGTCGATGACGTGACCAACCTGAGCCTGCCCGAGGCCGAGGATGCGCCCAACACCGCAGCCCCCGGCACCATCGAGTGCAAGTTCTGGGGTCTGGGTGGCGACGGTACCGTCGGCGCCAACAAGAACTCGATCAAGATCATCGGCGACCACACCGACAAGTACGTCCAGGCCTACTTCCAGTACGACTCCAAGAAGACCGGCGGCGTCACCGTCTCGCACCTGCGCTTTGGTGATTCCCCGATTCGCTCGCCGTACTACGTGACCAAGGCCGACTTTGTCGCCTGCCATAACCCCAGCTACATCGTTAAGGGCTTCAAGATGGTCCGCGACGTCAAGCCGGGCGGCACCTTCCTGGTCAACTGCCAGTGGAGCGACGAGGAGTTCGCCGAGCACATGCCCGCCGTGGCCAAGCGCTACATCGCGAACAACAACGTCAACGTCTACCTGATCGACGCTATCGACCTGGCCGCTAAGGTTGGCATGGGCAAGCGCACCAACACGGTGCTCCAGTCCGCCTTCTTCGCGCTGGCCAAGGTCCTGCCCGCCGAGGACGCCCTGCAGTACATGAAGGACGCGGCCACCAAGTCCTACATGAAGAAGGGCCAGGCCATCGTCGACGCCAACCATAAGGCTATCGATGCCGGCGCTACCGCCTTCCGTAAGTTCGAGGTTCCGGCCGACTGGGCTACCGCCGAGGATGCCGCTCCCGTCGAGCTCTCCGAGGAGACCAAGTCCTCCATCGCCCAGCAGGTCAAGAACCTGCTCGAGCCCATCGATCGCATGGATGGCGACAGCCTGCCCGTTTCCGCCTTCGTCGGTTGCGCCGACGGCCAGTTTGAGCTGGGCGCCTCCGCATACGAGAAGCGCGGCGTCGCCGTGGTCGTTCCTCACTGGGACGAGACCAAGTGCATCCAGTGCAACCAGTGCGCCTATGTGTGCCCGCATGCCACCATCCGTCCGTTTGCGATGACCGAGGACGAGGCTGCCGCCGCGCCCGAGGCTACCCGCACGCTCGACGCCATGGGCCCCAAGGCCAAGGGCATGAAGTTCACTATGGCTGTGTCCCCGCTCGACTGCATGGGTTGCACCAACTGCGTCAAGGTCTGCCCCAAGGGCGCCCTCGAGATGGTTCCCACCGAGCAGGAGATGGACCAGCAGCCCGTTTGGGACTACATGGTCGAGAACGTCTCCGAGAAGAAGGAGCTCATCGCGGCCAACGTCAAGGGCAGCCAGTTTAAGCAGCCCTACCTGGAGTTCTCCGGCTCCTGCGCCGGCTGTGCCGAGACCGCCTATGCACGTCTGGTGACCCAGGTCGCCGGCGACCGCATGTTCATTTCCAACGCCACCGGCTGCTCCTCCATTTGGGGCAACCCCGCTGCCACCGCTCCTTACTGCAAGGACAAGGACGGTCACGGCCCGGCGTGGAACAACTCCCTGTTCGAGGACAATGCCGAGCACGGTCTGGGCATGGCCGTCGGTTACGAGGCCGTCCAGAAGAAGCTGATCGCCGCTACCCAGGACATCATCGCTGCCGATGGTCCGTCCGATGAGCTCAAGGCCGCCGGCCAGGCTTGGATTGACTCCGTCAACGACGCCGAGGCCTCCAAGACCGCTGCTGCTGCCTACGTTGCCGAGCTCGAGAAGTGCGGCTGCGACGCTTCCAAGGCGATCCTCGCCGACAAGGCTTACCTCACCAAGAAGTCCTTCTGGATCTTCGGCGGCGACGGTTGGGCCTACGACATCGGCTTCGGTGGCTTGGACCACGTCCTGGCTTCCGGCCACAACGTCAACGTCTTCGTCTTCGACACCGAGGTCTACTCCAACACGGGTGGTCAGGCCTCCAAGGCCTCGAACCTGGGCCAGGTCGCTCAGTTCGCCGCTGCCGGTAAGGTGACCAAGAAGAAGTCCCTGGCCGAGATTGCCATGAGCTACGGCTACGTCTACGTGGCGCAGGTCGCCATGGGCGCCAACCCGGCTCAGACCCTCAAGGCCATCCACGAGGCCGAGGCCTACGACGGTCCGTCCCTCATCATCGGCTACAGCCCCTGCGAGATGCACTCCATCAAGAAGGGTGGCATGCAGAACTGCCAGGCCGAGATGAAGAAGGCTGTCGAGTGCGGTTACTGGAACCTCTTCCGCTTCAACCCCGAGGCTGCTGCCGGCAAGAAGTTCTCGCTCGATTCCAAGGAGCCCGCGGGCGGTTATCAGGAGTTCCTGATGAACGAGGCCCGTTACGCTTCGCTGACGCGTTCCTTCCCCGAGCGCGCCGAGGAGCTCTTCAAGGAGAATGAGCAGGCCGCTATGGACCGCTATCAGCACCTGCTGAAGCTCAAGACGGTGTACAACGAGGCCTAAGTCTCCCACCGCAGGATCTGAGGGCTAACCTTCGCGGACGTCCTCGGACATGAAAGAACCCCTGCTGCGCACTGAACTGCACCCCAAAACTTGGACGGCTTA
>FR878634.1 GCA_000434535.1 Collinsella sp. CAG:166 | reverse complement strand
GATTGCCCCGAAAGAGGAGCGCCGCGTACTAAATGTACGCAAGCGACGATTGAGGGGCAAGGTGCCGTGCTTGGGGAAGCAGGACTATGCGGCCACAATACGGCGTTGATATGCTCGGACCAGCAGCGAGATACCAAAGTTGAGCACAAAGTACATCGCAAACACCAGGCCGTAGAGCATAAGCACCTGCGACAGGTCGATCGCGTGGGCCATCACGACGTTTGCTGTGTACATGAGCTCGGCCACGTTAATGCCCGAAAGATACGAGCTGTCCTTAATGACGGTCGTGCACTGGCTAAACAGCGCCGGAATGATCGTCTTAAACGTCTGCGGCAGAATGATGTAACGCATGGTGGCAGAGAAGCCGAAGCCCTGGCTCTGCGCTGCCTCAAACTGGCCGCGCGGAATCGAGTTGAGGCCGCCGCGCACAATCTCGGCCATAACAGCGCTGGTAAACAGCGTAAAGGCGATGGTCGAAATCACAATGTCCAAACCCTGCACCGTAAAGTAGATAAACAGAATCCACAGCAGGTTCGGCGTGCAGCGGAACAGCTCGATATAGGCGCTCACCAAAATACGGAACGGGCGGGGCGCATAGCTCTTAACGAGCGCCAGCACCGTGCCAAAGATGAGTGAGAAAAAGATCGACAGCGCCGAGATCTCGATCGTCTTAACAAAGCCGCCCCAAATGTAGAGCAGGTTGGTCGCGTTGAAGATTTCCATGCGCTAGGCCTCCTCTACGTTGTCGAGCCCCAGCTCGGCCAGGCTCACGCCGCGCGGACGCTCCTTGGAGCGGCGCTCGAGCCACTGCACCAGTATGGCGAGCGGAAAGCAGATGATGAAGTACATAAGGCAGCAGACGATGTATCCCTGCAGGTAACCGTACAGACTCACAAAGTTGTCGGAACGGTACATAAGGTCTCCGCCGGCCACAAGCGCCAGCACCGACGTGTTCTTGACCAGGTTGAGCGCTTGGTTACACAGCGGCGGCAAAATGATCTTGAACGTCTGGGGCAGCACGATGTACCAGTAGGCCTGCGCACGGGTGAAGCCCTGGCTCTGGGCCGCCTCCATCTGACCGCGCGGAACCGCCTCGATACCAGTGCGGATGACCTCCGAAATGTAGGCCGCGTGATACAGGCCCACGCCCAAAAAGCCCAGCACGAACGGCGCGATGCGCACCGGCTGGTCGGCACCGGTTATGGCCTGCAAAAACTGCGGACCAGCCATATACATAAAGAGCACCTGCACGGGCAGCGGGGTGTTCTGGTAAAACTCCACGTACACGCGGCTTATGGCGCGCAGCACGCGCGAGCGAGTGGTAGAGAACACGCCCAGCAGCGTGCCCAGTACCAGCGACAGCAGCAGACCGGCAACGACCACCTGCAGCGTCACGCCAAAGCCCTCCCAGAAGGGCCCCATGTTTTGAAATGTCGTCGACCAACGGTCGGCGTCAAATAATCCTTCGAGCATTTGATTCCTTCCTTGGACGATGCGCCTATACAAGACCCCAGGTCTTGACCTCTTGATCGAGCCAGCCGTCGGCCAGGCGATCGCAAATCACCTGATCGACCACGGCCGAAAGGTCGCAGCCCTTCTTGGTCGCCACGCCGTAGCCCTGCTCACCAAACTTGACCTCGGGCTGCAGCAGCTCAACGGTCTCGTTCATGTAACCGGCCAGCGTGGAGCGGTCCATGGCAAAGACGTCGATATTGCCGGCGTCGAGCGAACTCTTGATGATGGGGTAGCCGCTAAAGGCCCTAAACTCGGGCTTGCAGCTAAAGCCGTTGTCCTTGATCATCTGCTCGATCAGGCCCTGCGTGGTGGCACCCTGGCTCACGCCAATGACCTTGCCGTCCAGGTCCTCAATCGAGGTAAAGCCCGAACGCTTCTTGACCATGAGTCCCACGTAGTCGGTGCGGTACGGCGTCGAGAAATCCCAGCTCTTCTTGCGCTCGTCGGTGATGGTGTAGGTCGCCGCGACCACGTCAAGTTGGCCGTTATCGATCAGCGGGCCGCGCGTCTTGGGCGTTACGTCGGTAAACTCGACAAGCTCCTGAGCGCGAGCCTCCTTGTAGCTCACGCCAAAGACGGCAGCGGCGATCTGGTAGCACAAATCGACTTCCATGCCCTCAAAGCTGCCCTTGGCGGTGTCGTAGTAGCCGTAGCCGGGAACGTCCTTCTTAACGCCGGCATTCAGATGGCCACGCGACTTAATGGCCGCAAGCTTGGACCCCTTGTCGGAACCCTCGCCACTGGTGGAGTTGCCGCAACCGGTAAGCGCGGCCCCCGTCAGCGCGAGCATGCCGGCGCCCGCCAGCTGCAAAAAGTGACGGCGCGACACGGCCGCCCTCGTCATATCCGTCATGTCCATCACCGCGCCTAGTGCAGAATCTTGGACAGGAACTCGCGGCAGCGCGGGTTCTCGGGGTTATCGAAGAAGTGCTCGGGCGTGCCCTCCTCCAGGATGCGGCCGTCCTCCATAAAGATGACGCGGTCGGCCACCTGGCGCGCAAAGCCCATCTCGTGCGTCACGCAGATCATGGTGATGTCCTCCTGCGCGAGCTCAATCATAACGTCCAGAACCTCCTGGACCATCTCGGGGTCGAGCGCCGAGGTCGGCTCGTCAAACAGGATGATGGGCTGCTTGGTGCACAGGGCACGGGCGATGGCGATGCGCTGCTGCTGACCGCCCGAGAGATTCTGCGGATACTCGCCGGCCTTATGCGCCATGCCAACGCGCTTGAGAGCGGCGATGGCGATCTCGGTCGCCTCCTCCTTGCTCTTCTTTTGCAGCTTGATGGGCGCGAGCGTCAGGTTGCCGAGCACCGTCATGTTGGGATACAGGTTGAACTGCTGAAACACCATGGAACTATACTTGCGAGCCATCTCCAGGTGATTCTTTTTGGTGAGCGGCGTACCGTCGATGACGACCTCGCCCGACGTGGGCTCCTCCAGATAATCGACGCAACGGATGAGCGTCGACTTACCCGAGCCGGAAGGCCCGATCATTACGAGCTTCTCGCCGCGCTTGACGGTGAGATTGATATCTTTGAGCACATGCAGGTCGCCAAAGTACTTGTTGAGATGCTTGATCTCGATCATGTCTGCCATGAATGTCCCTTCCCTGCGTTTACACGAGTTGAACTATTGTACGGAAAGAACCGCGTTTCCGCAGCCCACACTACATTCCCGTAAAGAACCCGCAACCTTCCACCCACTCATTGGGGACGGGCTTAAATGAGTACCCGCTCATTGGGCACTCATTTAAGCCCGTCCCCAATGATTGCCCAGCCCAGCAAAAAGGGGCGCGACCGCAATGGTCACGTCCCCTTAACATCAACTATGTACCGCTCGGCCCTTAAGCCAGCTTTGCTCCGACGATCTTTGCCGCGGCAGGCTTATCGAAGTTGCCGCCGGTGGCCTTGCCGAGTGCTCCCATGACCTGGCCCATCTGCTTCTTGGAAGTAGCGCCCAGCTCGGCGATGACCTGCTCGATCAGGGCCTCGAGCTCCTCGCCCGAAACCTGCGCGGGCAGCAGGCTCTCCAGAATCTTGACCTGCTCGGTCAGGTTGTCGGTACGCTCCTGGTCGGTGCCGGCCTTGATGGACATCTCCAGCGTCTCGCTCGTCTGCTTGATCAGACGCTTGATCATGCTGTTGACGTCTTCCTCGGTCACATCGCGGCGCTCGTTAACCTCGATATTCTTCACCTCGGCCTTGACCTGGCGAATGATGGACAGGCGAACCTTGTCCTTGGCCTTCATGGCCGCGATCATTTCTTTCTGTAGCTCTTCGTTGGTCATCTGCAAATCCTCTCTAATAGCGTGGGCGGCACTCACGCGAGCACCGCCCCATGGTTACTCAGTCTTCGACGAATCGTCGGTCGAACTCTTGGTGACGCCCTTCAGACTCACGTTATAGGGTACGTCCTTGGGCATGGGGTTGACGGTGATGTCGGCATCCTTCTTGTACTGCTCCAGCCACTCGCTGTACGCGGTGCTGGCCGCTTGCGTCTTCACCACGTTGGAGACGTACTTTTTGATGTCCTTGGGCACCTGGTTGATGTCATCAACCTGATTATCGACATGGAAGTAGTCGGTGCACTTGATGACGTGGTAGCCGTACGTCGACTCGACCACGTCGCTCACATCGCCCTTGTTGAGTCCCTCGAGCGCCGTCTGGTAGCTGTCGACGAAGGTAGTGAGCTTATCCCAACCCACATCGCCCTTCTTCTCCTTGGAGCCGGTGTCGTCGGAATACTGCTCCACGGCGTCCTCAAAGCTCAGCTCACCGGAGTTGATCTTGTCCAGGCACTCCTGCGCCTTGGCCTTGGCGGCAGCCTTGTCCTCGTCGGAGGCGTCGGAATCAACCTTGATCAGAATGTTCGACGAGCGGCGGGCGTCGTTGTAGCTGGACAGGTTTTCGTTGATGTAATCGACGATCTCGCTGTCCTTGGGCTTGCTCGTGGGCGCGACGGCATCCTTGAGTTTCTGCTGCGCCAGGCTCTCCTTGAGCGAATCCTTGTAGGTGTCCTCGGTATAACCGTAGGTCTTGAGGGTCTTCTTAAAGGCCTTGGCACCGCCCGCGCTCTTGCACGCGTCCTTCCAAGCCTTCTCGACCTCCTCGTCCGACACCGTAACGCCGTTTTCCTTCTGTGCCTGTTGAAGCAGAATCTGCTGCGTGTAGGAGTCGATGAGTTGCTTGCGGTACTTCTTGGGCGTGAGGTCGTTGTCGACCAGATACTGCGCCCAGTCCTTGTCCTTGGTGTAGCCGTAGGACGTGCGCATGCTCATGATCTGCTTGGTCACGGTGTCCTCGGTGAGGTTGGTGCCGTTGATAGTGGCAGCCACACCGCCGGTAAGCTTGTAGCCCGAGGTATCCTCTGCCTGCGACATAAGGCCGGAGCACGCCATGGCCGAGACGGAAAGCAGCATCGCCAGCACGCCGATGACCACCAGGACAATCTTGACGGTCTTAGACACGTACGTCTTGCGCTGCTTCTTGCGAGAGCTGGAGGCAGCGCGGGCCTGCTGCTCGGGCGTCGGCACGGCCTCGGAGTTCTTTTTCTTATTTGCCATAGTTGGCCTTTCGCATAACGAATCGAACAAACGCCATTGTGTCACAACGCAGCCCCCGCGGCACGCTTGGTGCATTGGGGACAGGTTAATCTGCACCATTTTGGTGCAAAGGGGACAGCTCTGGCAGCCGGCACCTTAGAAGTGGCGGCGGATGGCGTCGACCATGCCCTGGGACGTGGTCTGGCCGAGCACGTCGGCTGCGGCATCGGCGTCCATAAAGATGTTCATGAGCGCCTGCAGGGCCTCGACCTGGCCTCCCGGCTCGGCGATGCCCAGATTAATGACGATCTGCGCCGGCACCGGAGCGCCCATGCCAGCCATAGCGTTAAATGTCACGGGCGCGGCGGGCTTCACCACCGCGATATAGGGCTTGGCCACAAACCCCGGATCGGTATGCGGAATGGCAATGTTTGCCGCCGGCATGGCAAGACCCGTGGGATAGGCATCCTCGCGCGTGCGAACGGCGTCGAGCCAACCGGATGCAATGTAGCCACGTGGTGCAAGCTCGCCCTCAAGCCGCGCGAACACCTCATCCGGCGTCGCACACTCCCAATCAAAAAACACCAACTCAGGCGTAAACAGCGCTTCGTTATCCGCCATGCGCTCACCTCTCTCACCTAGTCACCTGGGACGTTCTTGCATGACCAGTCGTTAAAGACCGTCCCCAATGACTACCCAAAACAAAAGGTGGCCACGCGCGCCTTGGCGCCAATGACCACCCTGACTACTCGGCTAAATTGTACTGTGCGCCGCTAGCCGCGAGGCGCGTCAATTGCGACCTTGCCGCTCTCCAACACGTGGACGCGGCCGTCGGCGAGCATCTGCACGACCTCGGGATACAGCACATGCTCAATCGCATGGATGTGCTCCTCGAGCGTGTCGACATCCCAGCCCTCCTCGACAGCCAGCGCGCGCTGGGCGATGATGGGGCCGTTGTCGTAAATCTCGTTGGCAAAGTGCACGGTCACGCCGGTCACCTTGACGCCGCGCGCAAAGGCATCGTCAATCGCATGCGCACCGGTAAAGCTCGGCAGCAGCGCCGGATGCAGATTGACCACGCGGTTGGGAAACGCCGCCAGCAGAGGCGTGTGCACCATGCGCATGTAGCCGGCCATGACCACATACTCGCAGCCGCGCTCGAGAAGCTCGTGCGCGATGATCTCGTCGGCGGCGATGGGGTCGGCGTAGACATCCTTGGACAGCGTGAGCGTCTGGATGCCCGCGCGCTCAGCGCGCTGCAAACCCTTAGCCGAAGGACGGCTCGACACCACAAGCTCAATCGAAGCGTTGAGCTTGCCGGCGGCGATCAGATCGATCAGCGCCTGCAGGTTGGTACCCGAACCGCTGATGAGCACACCGATCTTGAGCGGCTCGGCCGTATCGGTGCCGGTCGGACGGGTGTAGGGCACAAAGCCCAGGCTCGCGGCAGCAGCCATCTGCTCGTTAGCGCTCATCGGAGTACACGACCTTACCGGAGCCCTCGACGCACTCGCCCACGCGGAACGGCTTCTCGCCCAGCGCGACCAGGGCCTCGGTCACGGCAGCCTCGTCCTCGGGGGCGACGATCAGGCACAGGCCAACGCCCATGTTGAAGGTCTTGCATGCCTCGTTGGGCGCGAGCTCGGCCTGGCGCGACACGTAGGTGATGACGGGCGGAACGTCCCAACCCATCTCGACGCCGTTGCGGGTGACCACGGCGTCGACGTCGTCGGCAAGCGCGCGGTTGAGGTTCTCGGTGATGCCGCCGCCGGTGATGTGGGCGATGGCGTGCACCGGAGCGCCACCGCGCAGCAGCTCCAGAATCGGCTTGACATAGATACGCGTGGGGGCCAACAGGGCGTCTGCCAGCGATGCGCCGCCGAGTTCCTCGAGCGGACGGCTCAGCTCCTCGGCCTTAGCGGCGGCCTCGGGCGTGCCCGGCTTAATGCCGTCGACGCCGATGACCTTGCGCACGAGCGAGTAGCCGTTGGAATGCACGCCGGTGGAGGGCAGGCCCAGAATCACGTCGCCGGGACGGACATTCGCGGGGTCGAGCATCTTGGGACGATCGACGACGCCCACGGTAAAGCCGGCGAGGTCGTAGTCGGCCGGAGCCATGACGCCCGGATGCTCGGCCATCTCGCCGCCCACGAGCGCGCAGCCCGCGAGCTTGCAGCCGTCGGCCACACCCTTGATGATCTTTGCCATGTGCTCGGCCTCAATGTGGCCGATGGCAACGTAGTCCAGGAAGAACAGCGGCTCGGCGCCCGAAGCCAAAATGTCGTTGACGCACATGGCGACCAGGTCCTGGCCCACCGTCTCGTGACGGTCCATGATCTGGGCGAGCACGAGTTTGGTGCCCACGCCGTCGGTACCGCTAATCAGAATCGGGTCTTCCATATCCTTAAGCGCGGCGGCCGAGAACAGGCCACCGAAGCCGCCGATACCGCCGATGACCTCGGGGCGGTTGGTGTCCTTGACCATCTGCTTAATCGCGTCGACGGCACGGCCGCCCTCGGCGGTATCGACGCCGGCATCCTCATACGTCACATGCTTGCTGTCGCTCATCTGAGCCTTCCTCTCCCACTACCGTCCGCCGCCCGGGCGCCAAACGGTGCTCATAGTTGCGTTCATTTCGGCGCGCGCCATAACAACGCGCGCCGTCATATCAACAAAACAGCAGGTAAAACCTACCAAAATAAACCTGTCCCTTTTTGGCAGGTTTTAGGCCTCGCCGTGTTCCTCTTCCCAGCTGCGGTCGTCGTATTTCTCGACCACGGCGTCGTCATCAAAGTGCAGCGGCTTGTCCAGGTTGCGGGGCTTAAAGCCCTCCATGAACTTGTCGCGGCCAAAACTCTCGGGAATCGCCACGGGGTAGCGGCCGGTAAAGCACGCATCGCAGTAACCGCCCTTGGGCATGACCTTAAGCAGGCCCTCGACCGAAAGGAAGGCCAGCGAATCGGCGCCGATATACTCGCAAATCTCATCGACCGTCTTGTTGGCGCTGATGAGCTGCGACTGCACGTCGGTATCGATGCCGTAGAAGCACGGCCAGATGACCTCGGGCGAGTTGATGCGGATATGAATCTCCTTGGCACCAGCGTTGCGCAGCATCTTGACGAGCTGCACCATGGTGGTGCCGCGCACGATGGAGTCGTCGATCACGACCAGGCGCTTGCCCTCGATGTTGTCGCGCAGCGGGTTGAGTTTCATACGCACGCCCATGGCGCGCAACTCCTGCGTAGGCTCAATAAACGTACGGCCCACGTAGCGGTTCTTGATAAGGCCCTCGCCAAAGGGAATACCGCTCTCGTGCGAATACCCCTCCGCGGGCGGCAGGCCGGAGTCGGGCACGCCGATGACCAGATCGGCCTCGACGGGCTCCTCGTGTGCCAGCTGACGACCCATGTCGTAACGGCAGGCATAGACGCTCTTGCCGTTCATGATGGAGTCGGGGCGGGCAAAGTAGACCTGCTCAAAGATGCAGTTTGCGGGCTCTTCGGCTGCAGGCACGCCCTGCTCGGATACCAGACCCTCGGCGCTGATGCGCAAAATCTCGCCGGGACGAACGTCACGGACGTACTCGGCACCCACAATGTCAAGTGCGCAGGTCTCGGAAGCAACGACCCAGCCGCCGGCGCGCGTGACATGGACGGCGGAGTCGACCGTCGCGGCGCCGTCTTGCGAGGGCAGCTGCGAAACGGATGCGGCATCGGCTTGGTCCAGACCCTCGTCCACCAGCTTGCCCAGCACGAGCGGGCGAATGCCGTGCGGATCGCGGAAGGCGTAGAGCGCCTGCTCGTTGATGAGCGTCATGGCGTAGCCGCCGCGCACAAGCTCCATGGTCTTGCGAATGCCCTCGCGCAGGTGGCCCGTACGCTGGGTAAAGTAGCCGATAAGCTTGGTCGCGACCTCGGAATCCGAATTGGAGAGGAACGGCACGCCCAGCTCGATTAGCTGGCGGCGCAGCTCGTCGGTGTTGACCAGAGTGCCGTTGTGAGCAAGCGCGATAATGACGCTGTTGATGGTAGAAAGATGCGGCTGCGAGGCTTCCCAGCTCTTGGCACCGGCAGTGCCATAGCGCACGTGGCCCACGGCCAGCTGACCGGAGAGCGTCGACAGGTCGGCGTTGGAGAACACGCGATCGAGCAGTCCCAGGTCTTTGCGAACCATAACCGTGCCGCCGTCGCCCACGGCGATTCCCGCCGATTCCTGGCCGCGATGCTGCAGCGCGCGCAGACCAAAGTACGTCAGTCGAGCCACATCGCGATCGGGCGCCCACACACCAAAAATGCCGCATTCCTCATGCAGCTGGTCGGAGTCCGGATCATACGTCGACATGGTCTTCACCTGTCCCGCGGCGCGCTCGGCCGCGTGGATGGTTTCTTGAGACATGGCATCCCCTCAGAGCCTCGTTATTTGGCGTTACCTGCCCTATTATACGCACGGCAAGACAAGCACTCCCGCGCATGAACAGCGCTTTTTAAAAGCCCACCGAGCTTATAATCCGTTTTGCAGCCAAACATTTTATTGGGCAACCGCCTCGGGGCCGACGATCCCGCATGCTTTCGTTGCGACGTGTCTCGCCCGCCGTTAGGGCTTGCATTGTTGCAATTGGGACGTTCGTCCTGTCTTTTGGCAGGTCGGCGGCGTATCCTTGTACCTACAGCAAAACGAGAAAGGTTATGTATGGATCGAAACGAACTCGACCCCAGCGTCCCCAGCGCCGCGGAGGTCAAGAAGATCCCCCTCATCATTAAGGTGTACGCCGTCCTGTGCATCCTGTCCGGCGTGGGCACGCTCCCCTCGGTCGGCGCCTTTATGTGGCAGGTCATCACCGCGCTCATCAACGGCAACGCCGCCGCCAAGCTCGGCGACAACACACTCGTCGCGGTCGGCCTTATCGTCGCCGGCATCATGCTCTCTGCGGCAAGCGCCGTCATCCTGATCATCTTTGGCCTGGACCTTATCAAAAACCAGCGTCGCAACGCCGCTCGCCTGTCCTATATCCTTATCGCGTTTACCGTCGTCGAGCTTTTGGTTGACGTGATGCTCCAGGGCATCGGGCCCTTCTTGCTGCGCCCTGCCATCCAGCTCGGCATCCTCGTCGCGCTTTCGGCCACCGTCGACCCCACGCTGCGCCAGGAGCGCGAGCTGCAGCGCCGCCTGCAGGAGATGCTCGATCGCGACGCCGCCGCCGAGGGCATGCTCGGGCGCGATGAAACCGGCGAAGGCTACATCAAACTCAACTACTTCAACCTGTTCTGGGTATTCTTTGTCTGCTGCATACTCGGTCTGATCGCCGAGGACATCTGGCACATGACGGTCGACGACCCGGGCGTCTACCAGAACCGCGCCGGCATGCTGTTTGGCCCCTTCAGCCCCATCTACGGATTTGGCGCCGTGCTCATGACCATGGTGCTCAACCGCTTCTACAAAAAGAACCCCATCATTATCTTTTTGGTGAGCGCGCTGCTCGGCGCAAGCTTTGAGGTGTTCGTGGGCTGGTTTATGCAGACCTCGTTCGGTGTGGTCTCGTGGAGCTACTCGCATATGAAGCTCTTTGGCATGCCCGATCCGCTCGCCGTCCTTACCGGCGGACGTACCTGCACGGGCTTCGCCTGCCTATGGGGCCTGGGTGGACTCATCTGGATCAAGCTGCTTCTGCCCAGATTGCTCAAACTCATCAACATGATTCCGTGGAAGAGCCGCTACTCGGCTACCGTCATCTTCACCATCATTATGCTGGTTGATGGCGTTATGACGCTGCAGTCGCTCGATTATTGGTATCAGCGCGTCAACGGCACGGAACCGGATATTCCCGTTGCGCAGTTCTACGGCAAGTACTTCGATAACGACTACATGGAGAACCGCTTCCAGAGCATGACCATGAGCCCCAAGGATGCGACGCGCGTGTAGCGTCCACCGCACCCAAAACGCAAAATGCCCGCCGGTATCACACGTACCG
>FR878633.1:726-2743 GCA_000434535.1 Collinsella sp. CAG:166 | reverse complement strand
TACAAAAACCTGTACCTTTTTGTGCAACAAAAAAAGCCGCTCAACCAGCGGTTTTTCTTATTTGGGCATGAAAAAAGGCGACCGCCCTATGTGGACGGTCGCCTTTGTTAATTGTTGTGTGGCCTGCCTTAGGCGCGGGTCTTAATCTCCTCGAGCACCTTGGCAACAAACTCGTCAACGCCCATCTGAACGGTCTCGTTGGAGCGGTCGCGGACGGAGATGTTGCCGGCCTCGACCTCCTTCTCGCCCAGGATGAGCATGTAGGGCACGCGGTCAATGGAGCGGGCCTCGCGGATCTTGTAGCCGATCTTCTCGTCGCGGTCGTCGCAGACCACGCGAATGCCGGCCTCCTCCAGCTTGGCGCACACCTCGTGGGCGTAGTCGCGGCTCTTCTCGGACACGGGAAGCGCCTTGACCTGCACGGGAGCCAGCCAGGTGGGGAACTTGCCCGCAAAGTGCTCAATCAGAATACCGATGAAGCGCTCGATTGAGCCAAAGCACACGCGGTGAAGCATGATGGGGCGCTTCTTGGTGCCGTCGGCGTCCACGTACTCCAGATCAAAGTTGAGCGGCATCTGGAAGTCGAGCTGGACGGTACCGCACTGCCAGGTACGGCCGAGCGAGTCCTCTAGGTGGAAGTCGATCTTGGGACCGTAGAAGGCGCCGTCGCCCTCGTTGACCTCATAGTCCATGTGCAGCTGCTCCAGAGCGGTGCGCAGGCCCTCCTCGGCGCGAGCCCAGTCCTCGTCCGAACCCATGGAGTCCTCGGGGCGGGTGGAAAGCTCAACGTGGTACTTAAAGCCAAACTTCTGGTACACGGAGTCGATGAGGTTGACCACGCCCACGATCTCGTCGGTCAGCTGGTCGGGACGCACAAACAGGTGCGCGTCGTCCTGGTTAAAGCAGCGCACGCGGAACAGGCCGTGCAGGGCGCCGCGCAGCTCGTGGCGGTGCACCAGGCCAATCTCGCCGGCGCGAATGGGCAGCTCGCGATAGGAGTGCGGCTTGGAGGCGTACACCAGCACGCCGCCCGGGCAGTTCATGGGCTTAATGCAGTACTCTTCGTCGTCGATAACGGTGGAGTACATGTTGTCCTTGTAGTGGTCCCAGTGGCCCGAGGTCTTCCACAGCTGTTTGTTCATGATGAGCGGCGTGGAGATCTCCACGTAGCCGGCCCTATGGTGGATCTCGCGCCAGTAGTCCAGCAGCGTGTTCTTAAGGATCATGCCGTTGGGCAGGAAGAACGGGAAGCCGGGGGCCTCGTCGCGCATCATAAAGAGGTCCATCTCGCGGCCGATCTTGCGGTGGTCGCGCTTCTTGGCCTCCTCCAGCATGTGCATGTGCTCGTCGAGCTCTTCCTTGGTGGCAAAGGCGACGCCGTTGATGCGGGTGAGCATCTTGTTGTCCTTGTCGCCCTTCCAGTAGGCGCCCGAGACGCCGGTGAGCTTAAAGGCCTTCAGCGCCTTGGTGTAGCAGATGTGGGGGCCGACGCACATGTCGATGTAGTCCCCCTGCTGGTAGAAGGTGATGCGGGCGTCGTCGTCCAGGTCGCCGATGTGCTCGACCTTGTACTTCTCGCCGCGCTCCTCCATAAGGGCGATGGCCTCGGCGCGGGGCTTCTCAAAGACGGTGAACTTGAGGTTCTCCTTGACGATCTTTTTCATCTCGGCCTCGATCGCGGGAAAGTCGTCCTCGCTGATCTTGACGCCCTCGGGCAGGTCGACGTCGTAATAGAAGCCGTTGTCGGTCGCGGGGCCGTAGGCAAAGTCGACCTCGGGGTACAGGCGCTTGATGGCCTGCGCCATGATGTGCGCGGCAGAGTGGCGGATGACGTGCGTGACCTCGTCCTGCGGGAGCTCGGCCACCGAACCGTCATTGTAGAGTGCCTTCATGGGTATGTTTTCTCCTCTCGGATGCCTGATGCAAGTGCGTGCGATGCGCTCGGCGTTTTTGACTTGCATCATTATAGGCAGGTTGCCTTGGTATACAAGCGCCCGCCGCACCTTAATGGCACGGC
>FR878633.1:0-715 GCA_000434535.1 Collinsella sp. CAG:166 | reverse complement strand
CCGCACCTTAATGGCACGGCGGGCGATTTTCTACGCATGCTTCATCGTGTGGGCGGGACGCGCGGTGCCCGTGACATGCGGCGTGCTCGTGGCTTGCGGCCGGCCCGGCGATGGATGCGTTACTGGATGCGAGTTCGACAGTAGGGGCAGACCTTCCAGTGCGCATCGAGCGGGCGATGGCAGCTGGGGCAGACGTTGCGAACCTGGGTGTCGCACACGGGGCAGACCACGAAGTCCTTCTCGATGGGCGCGCCGCACTGCGGGCAGGTTCCGTACTGGGCAAGCTGGCGCTCGCGCAGGGCCATGTCCAGCTCCTGCTCCTCGCGGTCGGCCGCGTAAGAGTGCGGGCGCAGGACCAGGTAGGCGATGAGGCCCACAAACGGGATGAGCGCGATGATGCCCCATGCCACGTAGGCGCTGGCGCCGCGACGACGAGCGTCGATGAACACATAGACGACCGACAGCACATACAGGGCGATGATAAAGCCGATGAAGGCATAGACGACGCCCATAAGCTGCGGCGACATGAGCTCGGAGATGTACTCGGACATTACGGATACCTTTCGGAATATTTACAGTACGGTCAAGTTTACCACGGGGTTTGTTTATATGGGACTACGGCTGGGTACGGGGCTGGCGCGGACACAAACATCCCAATCTGTAACAGGTGGGAGCGGAATCCGGGTCTAGATGTTACAGATCGAGACAGAAGAAT
>FR878632.1 GCA_000434535.1 Collinsella sp. CAG:166 | reverse complement strand
CTCTGACGGCTCTCCGATTCACTCCGGTGACGTCATGGGTATCATCGCCGGCTCCATCGACGTGGTCGGCTCCGATGTGAAACAGGTCACGCTCGACTGCATCAACCGCATGCAGGAGGAAGAGGAGGGCGACGCACTGACGATTCTGGCCGGCGAGGAGCTGTCCGATGAGGCCTTCCAGGAGATCGTCGACGCCATCGAGGAGGCTCAGCCCGACCTGGAGATCGACGCCCATCGTGGCGAGCAGCCGCTCTATCCCGTGATCTTCTCGATCGAGTAGGCATCTGGCCATGTCCGAGCTGTGCTCCGTGCCGCGCGTCTCGGAGCGCTTTGCGCAGAGCAATGCGCTCGACGAGGATATCGCGCGACTCAAATTTGTTTCGGGTAAACGTGAGGAGGCCCTTCGCCGTCTGGGAATTCGGACGGTGGGGGACCTCCTTCTCCATATCCCTCATCGATATCTCGACTTTACGCGCTCCTGGTCCATCGAGATGGCTCCCATCGGTACCGTTTGCACGATTGTCGCCACGGTCGATCGTATCGTCCAAAAGCAGCCTCGCCCGCGTATGCAGGTGACCGAGGTCTCGCTGGTGGACGAGACGGGGGTGCTGCAAGTCGCCTTTTTCCGTCAGCCATGGATTGCCCAGCAGTTTAAGCAGGGAGACCGCCTGGCCGTGATGGGTAAGGTCGAGTTTGCCTACGGCTTTAAGCAGATGGC
>FR878631.1 GCA_000434535.1 Collinsella sp. CAG:166 | reverse complement strand
CGACAAGAGGTTTGACGGATGTTTGGTTGGTGCCTGTTGATGGTCTGGGTATCGGGGAGGGCGGGCTCCGTTATAATCGCCTAGAACATTAAATGGAAACGGGACGGGAGCCATATATGCGCCAGGGTTTCGACAACGCGAAGTATATCGAGCTGCAGGCTGCTCACATTAAGGAGCGCATCTCGCAGTTTGGCGGCAAGCTCTATTTGGAGTTTGGCGGTAAGCTATTCGATGACTATCATGCGAGCCGCGTGCTACCGGGTTTTGAACCGGACAGCAAGTTCCGCATGCTCAAGAGCATCGCCGACGATGTCGAGGTTATCATCGCGATCAACGCGAACCACATCGAGAAAAACAAGGCTCGTGGTGACCTTGGCATTACCTATGACGAGGATGTGCTGCGCCTGGTTGACCTGTTCCGCGGCAACGGCTTTGCCGTCGCGGCCGTGGTCATCACCCAGTACGCCGGCCAGCCCGCCGCCGATGTGTTCCGCAATCGCCTGAACGCGCTCGGCATTCCCGCCAAGCTGCACTATCCCATCGAGGGGTATCCGCACGATGTCGATCTGATCGTTTCTGACGAAGGCTACGGCAAGAACGAGTTTGTCGAGACCACGCGTCCACTCGTTGTCGTGACGGCACCCGGCCCCGGCTCGGGCAAGCTCGCCACTTGCCTCTCGCAGCTGTATCACGAGCATAAGCACGGTACCGCCGCCGGCTATGCCAAGTTCGAGACCTTCCCGGTCTGGAATCTTCCTCTGACGCATCCGGTCAATATTGCCTACGAGGCCGCCACGGCTGACCTCGACGACGCCAATATCATCGATTCGTTCCACCTTGAGGCCTACAACAAGACCACGGTCAACTACAACCGCGACGTCGAGGCCTTCCCGGTAGTCCGTGCCCTGATGGAAAAGATCTTGGGCAAGAGCCCCTACCAGAGCCCTACGGACATGGGCGTCAATATGGTCGGCTTTGCCATCACCGATGACGATGCCTGCCGCGACGCTTCCAAGATGGAGATCGTCCGCCGCTACTTTACCGCGGTCGAAAATGTGCGCCGTACCGGCGTGGGCGATGAGCAAGTCGACCGTCTCAAGATTATTATGAAGAAAGCCGGCATCGATAAGAACTACTCACCGGCGCGCTCGGCGGCCCTCACCAGGGAGCAGCTGACGGGTGGTCCCGTGGGTGCCATGGTCATGCCCGATGGCTCCGTGGTGACCGGTAAGACCTCCACGCGCCTGGGCGCCGCAAGTTCGCTCATTATGAACGCCCTCAAGCACGTCTCGGGCGTCGACCTTGAGCTCGAGGTTATCAGCGATGAGGCGATCGAGCCCATCAGCAAGCTCAAGACGCATTTCCTGGGCAGCAAAAACCCGCGCCTCCACACCGACGAGACGCTTATGGCGCTGTCGATCACCTCGGCCACGAGTGAGACGGCCGCTCGCGTCCTTTCGGGCCTGGAGCAGCTGCGCGGTTGCGATGCCTTCTTCAGCGTGATCATCTCGCCGACGGACGAGACGGTACTGCGCAAACTGGGTATCAACGTGTGCTGCGAGCCCAAGTTTGAGCGCCGCGGTTTCTTCCATCGCTAAGTTTGAAGCACCGCGGTAATTGCATTGCATTTTGGCCGTATCGGGTTAGCGCCCGGTACGGCTTTTTGATCAATAAAGCGCCTATTTCGGCGAAAAATAGCCGTTTACCTGCCTAGAAACAATTTGAGCGGTATACAATAACTGTAACTGTTTCATCCTTAGCGGGATGCCGCATGATGGATATTACCTGCCATCGTGAGGTGTGTCGGTCGCGCACGGCGCGTTAGATGCTCGTGCTCGGTTTGAGGAGGCTGCTATGGCGGGCAAGGGTCGTGCGAGTGTCAACGATATGAAGCGTGTCGAGGTGCTGGTGTTGATGGAGATCGACCAGCAAACCGAAGACAATGGCGGGCCGTATGGTTTCTCGCGCAAAACGCTTGCCGAGCGCGTGGGGGTTTCGCCGTATCGTGCCCGCGCCGCAATCGATCGCTTGGATTCCGAAGGCATGATTGATGTCGTCTCGCGTTATAGCGACGACGGCGGTCAGCTTGCAAATGGCATTTGCCTCACCGAACGTGGCGAGTGGTATCTTGAGGGCGTCCGTACCGGCATGCTCGTTCAAGAAATGCTTGAGGACGAGGCTGCTGATCGATAGCAGCATGTAACCCTTGCCATAGCGACGCCGCCTGGGAAACTGGGCGGCGTTTTGTTTCAAGATTGAGAAATGCAACGCATGCGAGAAAAATTGCGAACTGTCCGCGGCGCGAGTATTACAATGAAGACCCGTAAGATGTGGATAAACAACTTCTACGGGAAGCGCAGGTAACTCAATATGACCAAGCATGTGTTCGTAACCGGTGGCGTGGTTTCGTCCCTGGGCAAGGGTATCACCGCGGCCTCGCTGGGCCGTCTGCTCAAGTCGCGTGGCTACAAAGTAACGATGCAGAAGGCCGACCCGTATCTGAACGTCGACCCCGGTACCATGAGCCCCTTCCAGCATGGTGAGGTCTTCGTTACCGAGGATGGTTACGAGTCCGACCTGGACCTGGGTCATTACGAGCGCTTTATTGATGAGAACCTGACCCGCGATTCCAACTTTACGACCGGTGCCATCTACAAAAGCCTAATCGCCCGTGAGCGTCGCGGCGACTTTTTGGGCGGTACCGTGCAGGTGATTCCCCACGTCACCAATGCCATTAAGGACAAGTTCCGCCGCATCGAGGAGCAGACCGGCTCCGATGTAGTCATCACCGAGCTGGGCGGCACGATCGGCGACATCGAGTCCCAACCGTTTGTCGAGGCCATCCGCCAGTACCGCAAGGAGGCCGGCCCCGAGAACGTCTGCTACATCCACGTGTCGCTCGTTCCCTATATCGCCGCCGCCCACGAGGTCAAGACCAAGCCCACGCAGCATTCCGTCAAGGAGCTCCGCAGCTTTGGCATCCAGCCCGATATCATCGTGCTGCGCTCCGACCACCATATCGATGACGCTATCCGCGGAAAGATCGCAAGCTTCTGCGACGTCGACACCGATTGCGTCTTTACCAACGAGGACTGCGCGAGCATTTACGATGTTCCGCAGCTGCTTGCCGAGCAGGACTTTGACCTGCGCATTTGCGAGCGCCTGGGTCTGGATCCGCGTGAGCGCGACATGAGCGAGTGGAACGAGTTCCTGCGCAAACAGAATCACGCCAACCATCACGCCGACAAGGTGAAGATCGCCGTCGTGGGTAAGTACACGCAGCTGCCCGATGCGTACCTGTCGGTTATCGAGGCCCTGCACCATGCGGGCGTCTTCTACGATCGCCATGTGGACGTCCAGCTGGTCGACGGCGAGAGCCTCGACGAGCAGAATGTCTCCGAGGTTCTGGGCGACGCCTCGGGCATCCTGGTCCCCGGCGGCTTTGGCAAGCGCGCCCTGGAGGGCAAGATCCTCGCGGCCGAGTT
>FR878630.1 GCA_000434535.1 Collinsella sp. CAG:166 | reverse complement strand
CGAGAGGGGCCGAGTTTCCTCCTGAGCGACTCTGCTTGCAGCCGGAGCGAAAGGGGGAAACTCGGCCCCTCCCGCCCCGGCCGGACAGCTCGACCTACACCGTGTGCTGCGGCAGGTCCTGCAGGGCGATGACGTCCATGCCCATGTCGTTGGCACTGCCGTGACCCTGCTGGTCCTCGCGCACCGCCTCGATGGCACTCACGTAGGTGTTGGCCGCAGACATCGCCGTCACGCAGGTCACGCCGCGGCGCACTGCCTCGGTACGCAACAGATAGCCGTCGCCACGCGAACCCGGGCCGTACGGCGTGTTGATGATTACCGCAATCTTGCCATCGGCGATGAGGTCGCCGATGTTGGGGCGCTCGCCGTCGTGCGGGCCGCTAATCTTTTCCACGACCTCGCAGGTCACGTTGCCGCCGCGCAGCACGCGCGCCGTACCCTCGGTGGAGCAGATATCAAAGCCCAGGTAGCGCAGGATACGCGCGACCGAAAGGATGTGGCGCTTGTCACGGTCGCACACGCTGATGAACACCTTGCCGGCGCTCGGGTCGGGCAGCTTGTAGTCAATCGCCAGCTGCGTCTTGGCGTATGCCTCGGGATAGCTCTTGGCGATACCCATGACCTCGCCCGTCGACTTCATCTCGGGCCCCAGGATAACGTCGGCACCGGGGAAACGACCCCAGGGCATAACGGCTTCCTTCATGCAGAACCAATCGAGCTGACGCTCGTCGCTCGGCAGGCCCAGGCTGGCGATGGAATCGCCTGCCATGATACGCGCCGCGCACTTGGCCAGCGGCACGCCGGTGGCCTTGGAGATGAACGGCACGGTACGGCTGGCACGCGGGTTGGCCTCGATCACGTAGACGGTCTCGCCCTTAATGGCGTACTGCACGTTGACCAGGCCGCGTACGCCCAGCGCCATCGCGATGCGGCGCGTGGTCTCGCGAAGCTTTGCCTGCAGGCTCTCGCTAAAGCTGAACGGCGGAATGCAGGTCGCAGAGTCGCCGGAGTGAATACCGGCCTCCTCGATATGCTCCAGAATGCCGCCGATGTAGACCTCTTCGCCATCGCACAGGGCGTCGACATCGGACTCGATCGCGCCCTCCAAGAAGCGGTCCAGATACACCGGGTAGTCAGGGCTAATGCGCGCAGCCTCGGCCATGTAATCGCGCAGATGCTCGGCATCGTAGGCGATCATCATGCCGCGGCCGCCCAGCACGTAGCTCGGACGCACCAGCAGCGGGTAGCCGATGTGCGCGGCTACGGCCTCGGCCTCCTCAAACGAGGTGGCCTGGCCCGCCGGCGGGTACATGATGCCCAGCTTGTCGAGCAGAGCGGCGAAGCGCTCGCGGTCCTCGGCAAAGTCGATGGCATCGGGCTTGGTGCCCATGATGTTCACGCCGCTCTCCTCGAGCATGCGCGCCAGCTTAAGCGGGGTCTGGCCGCCAAGCGTCACCACGACGCCATCGGGGCGCTCAACATCGATAACGTCCATGACGTCCTCGTAGGTGAGCGGCTCAAAGTACAGGCGGTCGGACGTGTCATAGTCGGTCGAGACGGTCTCGGGATTGCAGTTGGCCATAATGGTCTCGAAGCCGCGGGCCGCCAGCGCGTAGCTCGCGTGCACGCAGCAGTAATCGAACTCGATACCCTGGCCAATGCGGTTGGGGCCGGCGCCCAGGATCATCGCCTTGGGCTTGTCCGCCGGCGTGGTCTCGTCGGGAGCCACGCACTTCTTGGCATCCGGGCTCGTGCGGTAGATGTTCTCGTACGTCTTGTAGTGGTACTCCGTGGCGCTCGAGAACTCCGCAGCGCAGGTATCGACCGTCTTCATGCTGGGAACCACGCCCAGGCCCTTGCGATAGGCGCGCACAAAGCGCTCGTCCGAGCCGGTCAGCGCGGCGATCTCGGCATCGCTCGTGCCATACTGCTTGAGCAGGCGCATCGCGTCGGCGTCGATGTCCTCCACACGCAGGCCGCGGATGCTCTCCTGGACCTGCACCATGTCGTTGATACGGTTGAGGTACCACGGATCGATACCGCAGATGACATGGATGCGAGCGATGTCCCAGCCACGGCGCAGGGCCTCGACCACAAAGAAGATGCGGTGCTCGGTCGGGGTGGCCACGGCCTGAGCAAGCTCATCGTCGCTCAGCTTGTCGGCACCCTCTTTGCCACCGGCGCAAATACCCTGGTGGCCGTCCTCCAGCGAGCGCATAGCCTTGCCAAAGGCCTCCTCAAAGGTGCGGCCGATCGCCATGATCTCGCCCACGGCCTTCATGCGCGTGGTGAGCGTGGGGTCGGTACCCTTGAACTTCTCGAAGGCAAAGCGCGGCACCTTGACAACGCAGTAGTCAATCGTGGGCTCAAAGCAGGCGGGCGTAGCCTTGGTGATGTCGTTGACGATCTCGTCGAGCGTGTAGCCCACAGCCAGGCGCGCGGCGGCCTTGGCAATGGGGAAACCCGTGGCCTTGGAAGCCAGCGCGGACGAACGGCTCACGCGCGGGTTCATCTCGATGACGATCAGGCGGCCGGTGTTGGGGTTCACGGCAAACTGCACGTTGGAGCCGCCGGTCTCGACGCCGATCTTCTCCAGAATGGCGAGCGAGGCCACGCGCATGCGCTGATACTCCAGGTCGGAGAGCGTCTGCGCCGGCGCCACGGTGATGGAGTCGCCGGTATGCACGCCCATGGGGTCGAGGTTCTCGATGGAGCACACGATGATGCCGTTGCCGGCGTGGTCACGCATGACCTCCATCTCGTACTCTTTCCAGCCCTCGATGGACTCCTCGACCAGCACCTCGTGGGCGGGCGAGAGCTCGAGGCCCTGGCTCACGATGGAGACGAGCTCCTCGTGAGTGTGAGCGATGCCGCCGCCGGCGCCGCCGAGGGTAAAGCTCGGGCGCAGTACGCAGGGATAGCCCACGCGCTCGGCGATAGCCTCGGCGTCGGCCACGCTGTAGGCATAGCCCGAGCGCGCGACTTCCAGGCCGATCTCGGCCATGGCCTCGTTAAAGAGCTTGCGGTCCTCGCCGCGCTCGATGGCGGCCAGGTCGCAGCCGATCATCTCGACGCCGTACTTGTCGAGCGTGCCGTCTTTCGCCAGCTCGACGGCGGCGTTCAGACCGGTCTGGCCGCCCAGCGTGGGCAGCAGCGCGTCCGGACGCTCTTTCTTGATCACGCGCTCGATAAACTCGGCGGTGATGGGCTCGACATAGGTGCGGTCGGCAAGACCCGGGTCGGTCATGATGGTCGCCGGGTTGGAGTTGACCAGGATGACCTCAAAGCCATCCTCCTTGAGCACCTTGCAGGCCTGGGCGCCGGAGTAGTCG
This sequence comes from Collinsella sp. CAG:166, assembly GCA_000434535.1. Lineage (GTDB taxonomy): Bacteria > Actinomycetota > Coriobacteriia > Coriobacteriales > Coriobacteriaceae > Collinsella. The sequence continues at coordinate 639 of FR878630.1, read as the reverse complement.
AACTCACATGCCTGGCCAATAACGATGGGGCCCGAACCAATGACAAGGATGCGCTTGATGTCAGTACGTTTCGGCATGTTAGTTCTCCTCAGTCTCGGTCGCGGCGGTCTCGGCAAAATTCCAGCCAGCCAGGCGGTCCTTCGCGGTGTCGATGTCCAGGTAGCTCTCCTCGCCGTCCATGAGTCGCGTAAAGGCGGTAAAGAGATAGTGGGCATCGGTGGGGCCAGGCGAGGCCTCGGGGTGGTACTGGACCGAGAAGCACGGGGCGTCGAGCAGCTGGATGCCCTCGGCGGTGCCGTCGTTGAGGTTCACATGTGTCAGGCGAATGCGACCAAAGCGCTCGTTCGTCACGACCGGCGCGATTCCGCGGCGCACCCAGACGCGCAGATCTCCATCGGCCGCATGCTCGGTCTCGCCGCCGGAAAGCTCGGGGACAAGCTTGCCCAAGCTGGGGAACAGCAGGCCAAAGCCATGGTTTTGCGCGGTGATCTCCACGCGACGGCTTACCAGGTTCATGACCGGCTGGTTGCCACCGCGGTGACCGAACTTAAGCTTTTCCATCTGGGCGCCGCAGGCCAGGCTGATCATCTGGTGACCAAGACAAATACCAAAGACCGGCACCTTGCCGATCAGCTGCTG
>FR878629.1:39542-48159 GCA_000434535.1 Collinsella sp. CAG:166 | reverse complement strand
GGCGCCGGTGTTCTGCGCCAATCGGGCCACGCTTGCCTGGCTGCGCGGGCTTGGCGCGGGGTGGGTATACTTGCCTGCCGAGTTGCTCAGCAATGATAGGGAGCGTATTGCCGAACTGGCTGCTGAACCCGGCGTCTTGGGTCCGGTCGACGCCGACCGTCCCGAGCTTATGGTGTGCGAGCACTGCCTGCTGACCGCCGAGGGCGTCTGTGCCACCGATGCGACGGGGCAGGTCCGTTGCCGCGACTGCTTGCGTCGTCGGCAGGTGCGCTATCTGGTCGAGCGTGACGGCACGCGTCTGCCAGTTGCCATCGACGCATGCGGCAGGACGAGGATTTTCCTGTCGTAGATGCTGCGTCGCGTCAGTTTGTTATCATAAGAGAGTTTATGGACTTCCAGCACCGCCGTTTTCGGCGAGGGTGCTATAGCAAAAGGAGGATACCCAATGCTGTCTGTTGACGAGCAAATGCGTATCATCACCTCGGGCGCCGCGCAGATCGTCCCCGAGGCCGACCTTCGCAAGAAGCTTGAGAAGGGCGAGCCCCTCAACATCAAGCTCGGCGTCGATCCCACCAGCCCCGACCTGCACCTGGGCCATGCCGTGCCCCTGCGCAAGATGCGTCAGTTCCAGGACCTGGGCCACAACGTCACCCTCATCATCGGCAACGGCACCGCGCTGATTGGCGACCCCTCGGGCAAGAATTCCACCCGCCCGCAGCTTTCGCAGGAGCAGATCGAGGCCAACGCCGAGACCTATGTGAGCCAGGCCATGAAGATCCTGGATCCCGAGAAGACCACCATCGTGCACAACGGTGACTGGATCTTGTCGATGGATCTCGCCGGTCTGCTGCAGGTGTGCTCCAAGTTCACCGTCGCCCGTATTCTTGAGCGCGACGACTTTACCAAGCGCTATCAGTCTCAGACGCCGATCGCCCTGCATGAGTTCTTGTATCCCGTGATGCAGGCATACGATTCGGTCATGATTAAGGCTGACGTGGAAATGGGCGGCACCGATCAGCTCTTCAACCTGCTCGCCGGCCGTGAGCTCATGGAGAAGATGGGCATGGAGCCCCAGATCGCGCTCACCATGCCGTTGCTCGAGGGCACCGATGGCGTCCGTAAGATGTCCAAGTCCTACGGTAACTACATCGGCCTGACCGACGCGCCCAAGGATATGTTCGGCAAGACCATGTCCATCCCCGACGAGATGATCGGCAAGTACTACCGCCTGGCGAGCTCGCTCACCCCGGCCGAGGTCGACAAGATCGACGCTGCTCTGGCCGACGGCTCTGCCGATCCCTATGAACTCAAGCGCGCTCTGGGCCGCGACCTGTGCGATACCTACCACGGCGCCGGCGCCGGCGACGAGGCACAGGCCGAGTTCGACCGCGTGTTCAAGGAGGGCCAGCTCGCCGACTTCCCCGAGAAGCACGTTGAGCTAACTGTCAACGACGAGGGCCAGATCTACCTCGCCGGCCTGCTCAAGGACCTGGGCCTTTCGGCCAGCGCCGGCCAGGCCCGTCGCGACATCGACGGCGGCGGCGTCAAGATCAACGGCAAGGCCGTGGCTTCCAAGAGCTACAACATCGACCCCAGCGCCCTCAAGCTGGGCGACACCCTCTCCGTGGGCTCAAGAAGGCCGTCAAGCCCAACGCTGCCAACCAGCAGGGCGGCATCGTTTCGCAGGAGGCTCCCATCGACGCCTCCAACGTCAATCTCGTTTGTCCCGAGTGCGGTAAGGTTACCCGCGTCGGTCACGAGAAGGACGGCAAGAACAAGCTGCGCGTCTGCAAGAAGTGCGGCCACAAGTTCTAAGCTACCTGCAACATCAAGTTGCTAGCACAGGCCCGGATGCTACGGCACCCGGGCCTTTTTTCTATCCCTACTGATCCCTTGGGGACGGAGGAAAACGGATCACCGACACCCTTGCGGACGGCAATGATCCGTTTTCCTCCGTCCCCAAGGGATCAGTAGGGATAGAAAAAAGGCCCGGGTGCCGTAGCATCCGGGCCTGTGCTAGCAACTTGATGTTGCAGGTAGCTTAGAACTTGTGGCCGCACTTCTTGCAGACGCGCAGCTTGTTCTTGCCGTCCTTCTCGTGACCGACGCGGGTAACCTTACCGCACTCGGGACAAACGAGATTGACGTTGGAGGCGTCGATGGGAGCCTCCTGCGAAACGATGCCGCCCTGCTGGTTGGCAGCGTTGGGCTTGACGGCCTTCTTGACGACCGAAACGCCCTCGACAACGACCTTGTTCTCGGCGGGGAGAGCACGCAGGACAACGCCCTGCTTGCCGCGATCCTTACCAGAGAGAACCTGGACCTTATCGCCCTTCTTGATATACATATATCTCCCCTAACTACAGGGTCTCGGGAGCGAGCGAGACGATCTTCATGTACTTCTTGTCACGAAGCTCGCGAGCGACGGGCCCGAAGATACGGGTGCCGACGGGCGAACCATCGTTGTTGATGACAACGCAGGCGTTCTCATCAAAGCGAATATAGGAGCCATCCTTGCGGCGGATCTCCTTAACGGTGCGAACGACGACGCAACGGACAACGTCCTTCTTCTTGACGTTGGCGCCAGGGGTAGCCTCCTGGACAGCACCGATGAACACATCGCCGATGCCTGCATAACGACGCTTGGAACCGCCAAGCACCTTGATGCAGCGAATCTTGCGAGCGCCGGAGTTGTCGGCGACGTTCAGCATGGTTTGCATCTGAATCATGGTAGATGTTCCTCCGAACTAAGAACCGAAGAGAGGTGCGCAGCCTTTATACGGCCCGTGGTATGCAAGCCAGGCATACGCACATCTTCGGAAACGTACAAGTCGTAAGAGCGACTGCTTATTTAGCGCGCTCGACGACCTCGATGAGGCGCCAACGCTTCATCTTGGACATAGGACGGGTCTCCATAACGCGGACGGTGTCGCCCACGCCAGCCGTGCACTCCTCGTCGTGAGCGTGCAGCTTCTTGGAGCTGGTCATCATCTTGCCGTACTTGGGGTGACGCTTGCGCTCGGTGATGGTGACAACAATGGTCTTAGCACCGGAGACGGAGGTAACGACACCCGTACGGACCTTACGCGAGTTACGCGAATCAGTCATGTTCTCTCCTTAGGTCCTACTCGGCGACAGCGGACTTCTCCGCTGCGATCTCGCGGGCGCGCTGCTCCGTGAGGACGCGAGCGATGTCCTTCTTCACGGTGTTGACGCGAGCGGTGTTGTCCAGCTGGCTGGTGGCCATCTGGAAACGAAGGTTAAAGAGCTCGGCGCGCATTTCCTTCAGCTTCTCAACGAGCTGAGCGTCCGAGAGCTCACGAATCTCTGCGGGCTTCATTAGTTCTCCTCCTTGGCGGCGGCGGCGTCCTCAGCAGCCCACTTGGCCTCGAGAGCGGCCTCCTCAGCCATCTCCTTCTCGATGCGCTGCTCAGCGTTCTTAGCAGCAACAATCTTGGTCTTGATGGGAAGCTTGTGCTGTGCAAGACGCAGAGCCTCGCGAGCGACCTCCTCGGGCACGCCCTTGACCTCGAACATGATGCGGCCGGGCTTGACGACGGCCACCCACTCCTCGGGGTTACCCTTACCAGAACCCATGCGAGTCTCGGCAGGCTTCTTGGTGATGGGCTTATCGGGGAAGATCGTGATGTAGACACGACCGCCACGCTTCATGTAGCGGGTCATGGCAATACGAGCGGCCTCGATCTGACGGTTGGTGATCCAATGGGCCTCGAGAGCCTGGATACCAAACTCGCCGAAATGCAGCTCGGTATTACCCTTGGCCTGGCCCTTCATGGAGCCACGCTGCACCTTGCGGTGAAGAATACGCTTAGGGGCAAGCACTACTGACCCCTCCTCTCGGAGTTACGACGACGAGGACGGGAAGAGCCCTCGAGTGCAGGGTTGGGAACAGGCTGGCCCGGGAGCTTCTCGCCCAGGTAGATCCAGACCTTCACGCCGCAAGCGCCCATGGTGGTGCTGGCGACAGCCGTGCCGTAGTCGATCTTGGCACGGAGGGTGTGCAGAGGCACGCGACCCTCACGGTACCACTCACGACGGCCCATCTCGGCACCGCCGAGACGACCGGAGCACTGGATACGGATGCCCTTGGCGCCGGCCTTGCGGGCGGACTGGACAGCCTTGCGCATGGCGCGACGGAAGGCAACGCGGCCCTCAAGCTGCTCGGCGATGGACTGAGCAACGAGGTTGGCGTCGAGCTCGGGGCGCTTGATCTCGACAACGTCGACGGAGAGCTGGCCCTTGGAGACGCCAGCGACCTTCTCGAGCTCGGTGCGGAGGGTATCGATCTCGGCACCCTTCTTACCGATGACAACGCCGGGGCGAGCGGTGAGGATGATGACCTTCACCTTGTCGCCAGCGCGCTCGATCTCGACGCGGGAGACAGCTGCGCGGGAAAGACGCTTCTCGAGGTACTTGCGGATCTCGAGATCGTTACCGAGGGTCTTAGCGTAATCCTTCTCTGCGAACCAGCGGGAGCGCCAGTTCTCGGTGATGCCAAGACGGAAGCCGGTGGGGTAGACTTTCTGACCCATACAGCTTTACGCCTCCTTTCGAGGAGCAACGACGACGGTGATGTGGGAAGTACGCTTCAGAATGCGAGAAGCGGAACCCTTGGCGCGGGGACGGATGCGCTTAAGCGTCGGACCCTCGTCAACATAGGCAGCGGCGACAACCAGGTTGTCGGCACGCAGACCGTTGTTGTTCTCGGCGTTCGCAACGGCGGAACGGAGAACCTTCTCGACATCCACGGCGACGGCGCGGTCGCAGAAGTGGAGGATGTCGAAGGCCTGAGCGACAGGCTTGCGGCGGATCAGATCGACCACCAGGCGGGCCTTGCTGGGGGAAACACGCACGTACTTAGCGACGGCGCGAACCTCGGTGGCCTCAGTTTCAATAGACTTAGTTGCCATTTACGGTTAACCCCCTATTTGGCCTTGTGGCCACGGAACGTACGAGTCGGCGCGAACTCGCCGAGCTTGTGACCAACCATGGACTCGGTAACATACACGGGCACATGCTTGCGGCCGTCGTGGACGGCGATGGTGTGACCAACCATCTCGGGGAAGATGGTGGACGCGCGGGACCAGGTCTTCACGACGTCCTTCTTGCCAGCCTCGTTCATCGCGGTGATACGCGAGAGAAGGCGAGTCTCCACGAACGGGCCCTTTTTGAGACTTCTGCTCATAAGTGCTTTCTCCTAAAACTCGGTATCCGAAATTACTTCTTACGGCGACGAATGATGTGCTGGTTCGAGACCTTCTTCTTCTTGCGCGTACGAAGGCCCTTTGTCGGCTTACCCCAGGGGGTAACAGAGGGACGACCAGAGGTGTGGTTCTTGCCCTCGCCACCGCCGTGCGGGTGGTCGACAGGGTTCATGACGGTACCGCGGACGGTCGGGCGCACGTTCATGTGACGCTTACGGCCGGCCTTGCCGATGACGATGTTGGAGTGATCGGCGTTGCCGACCTCACCGACGGTGGCGCGGCAGGTAACGAGGATGCGGCGCATCTCGGAGGAAGGCATACGGACGATGGCGTACTTGCCCTCCTTACCCATCAGCTGGCAGGAGTTACCGGCGGAACGGGCGATAGCAGCGCCCTTGCCCGGCTGGAACTCGACGGCGTGGATGAGCGTACCGACGGGGATGTCGGCGAGGGGCAGAGCGTTGCCCGGCTTGATGTCGGCGTCAGAACCGGACATGATGGTCTGACCGACCTCGAGGCCCTTGGGGGCCAGGATGTAGCGCTTCTCACCGTCAGCGTAGTGCAGCAGAGCGATGCGAGCGGAACGGTTCGGATCGTACTCGATCGTGGCAACCTTGGCGGGCACGCCGTCCTTATTGCGCTTGAAGTCGATCACGCGGTAACGACGCTTCACGCCGCCGCCCTGGTGGCGGGTGGTGATGCGGCCGTTGTTGTTACGACCGGCCTTCTTGGGCAGGGGCTCGAGAAGAGACTTCTCGGGCTTGGTGCAGGTGATCTCGGAGAAGTCGGAGATCGTCTGCCAACGCCTACCAGCGGAGGTCGGCTTAAGGTGCTTTACAGCCATTACAATCCCTTTCAATAGGAATCCGTTAGCCATCGCAGACAGGGATTCGAGGTTCTGCCTCGGGTGCGATGACACCGGACGTATACACGGTTCCGGGCGTGTCCATTTTATACGCCCAAAACCTTGAGCTCTCGCCTCCCCTATTTGGGAGGCATGAGCTCACTCAACAGCAGCGAGTCTTAGGCCTGGTTGCCAAAGACCTCGATGGTGTCGCCCTCGGCCAGCGTGACGATGGCCTTCTTCCAAGAACGGGTCTTGCCGGCGACATAGCGCACGCGCTTGGTCTTGGGCTTGACCGTCAGGGTGTTCACGCGAACGACCTTGACGCCGAAGATCTCCTCGACAGCGTCCTTGATCTGATACTTGTTAGCATCCTTGGCGACCTCGAACGTGTACTTGTTCAGCTCCATGCCGGAGAAGGAACGCTCGGACACGATCGGACGGATGATGATCTCGTGGGCGGTCATTTATGCAAGCACCTCCCCGAAGTGAGCGGCGATGTCGGCGGGCATCAGCACAGCGTTGTTGTTGACGAGATCGTAGGTGTTGGCCTCGTCAGCGGTGATGATGAACGTCTTGGGAATGTTGCGGAACGACAGGTAGGCGTTGACGTCCTCATCGCGAACGATGATGGTCAGACGCTTGCCCTCAAGGCCGAGAGCCTTGAGCATGGCGACGGCAGCCTTGGTGGAAGGCTTCTCGAAGCCGTAGTCGTCGACGAGTACGAGCTCGCCATCGGCCAGCTTGGCGGACAGCGCGGAGCGCATAGCCAGCTTGACCTCCTTGTTGTTCATACGCTTAGCGTAGGAACGGGGCTTGGGGGCGAAGACAACGCCACCGTGACGCCACTGGGCAGCACGGATGGAACCCTGGCGGGCACGGCCGGTGCCCTTCTGACGCCAAGGCTTCTTGCCGCCACCGGAAACCTCAGAGCGGCCCTTAGCGGACTGGGTGCCCTGACGCCAAGAGGCCATCTGGCACTTGACGATGTGGTGCATAACGTGGATGTTCGGCTCGATGCCGTACACCTCAGCGGCGAGCTCGGCCTCGGCGACCTTCTTGCCCTCGCTGTTCTTTACTTCAAACTTTGCCATTTAAGTGTTCTCCTTGGTATGACGCTGGGCTAAATGGGCTGGGCCCTTAGGCCATACGGATGGCGACGAGACCATTCTTGGCACCCGGGACAGCGCCCTTGACCAAGATGAGGTTCTGCTCGGCATCGATGCGGACAACGGAAAGGTTCTTGACGGTAACGCGCTCGTTACCCATGTGACCGGCCATCTTGACGCCCTTGAGGACGCGCGCAGGATAGGCGCACTGACCGATAGAACCGGGGTGACGCTGGAAGTGAGAACCATGCGTCATAGGACCGCGGCGCTGACCCCAGCGCTTGATGCGACCCTGGAAGCCCTTACCCTTGGAGGTACCGATGACGTCGACCTTCTCGACATCAGCGAAATCAGCGACGGTGACGACCTCGCCGACCTTGTGCTCCTCGCCGTTCTCGACGCGGACCTCACGAAGGAAGCGGACAGGCTCGACGCCAGCCTTGGCGAAGTGACCAGCCATGGGCTTGTTCACGTTCTTGGCCTTGATGTCGCCGAAACCGATCTGGACGGCGTCATAGCCGTCGGTTGCCTGAGTTTTAACCTGCGAGACAGCGCAGGGGCCAGCCTGGATGACCGTGACGGGAACGACGTTGTCGTCCTCGTCCCAAACCTGGGTCATGCCAATCTTGCGGCCGAGAATCATGCTGATCAAGATATGATCCCAACTCTCGCGTGGTCTTGGGACAATGCGTACACCACCGAGCGTACGCCCCTAGAGGACCACTACTTACACGACGTGCTCCCCAGCCTTGTATTTCGCCCGGACTACCTGACAACCCTATTAAGCAGGCATTTTGTCCAGCCAGAATACTCCCCTGGTTTCACACAGCTGTTTAGTATACACGGCTGCGGGCGTATCCATCGAGATTCATATTTCACTCACATTGTTTACGCAGGTAAAGTGCGTGTCGTCTCCCGGGCTTGGCAGAGGGGCGGCGAAATATATTAAGGTTGCTGCTCTACAGTCCTGCTCACGACGGAGAGCACATTAAGTGCTCTCCTGTTCGTGCGGAACTCGCGACAACCTTAATATGTCTCAGGCCCGCCCCCTCCGCCGCACACTGGGAACGCCACGTTGATGTCTGCTAAACCTTACTCGCTCAGGCTAATGACTTTGTTGGGGGTCCACTATTTGCTGGAGGGTGAACTTGCATTGCATTGGCTCGCCTTCTGCTTGTGGCTTTGCCTCATCGAAATCGAAAATCATGATGGCGCAGTTGGGGAGTTTTGCTGGGAGCTCGAAGCCCTCTGGGGCTGCAGCCTTGATGAATTGGCGGCTGGCGCTGCCATGGCTTACTGCTAGGAGGGTTTCGATGCCCTCGGAGCCCATGATATTGGTGAGGGTGTCTACCATGCGCGCTTGCAGCGCCTGGCTTCCTTCCCCTCCGAAGGGGACCAAATCCTCGCCCGGATCCCAGACGTCGGTGGGCAGAGCGTCG
>FR878629.1:37849-39456 GCA_000434535.1 Collinsella sp. CAG:166 | reverse complement strand
CTACTGCGTCCGGGCCAAGGAGTTCGGTTGCGACGAGGCTTGCCGTGTCCATGGCTCGGCCTAAGGGTGATGAGACCACTTTGTCGGGGACAACGTCGTGGCCCTTGAGCCATGCGGCTGCCATTCCCGCTTGTTTGCGGCCCAGGTCGGTCAGCGGTGAATCGCAGCGGCCCTGGACCAGCTTTTTGACGTTGAACTCCGTCTGACCGTGGCGGAGTAGATACAGCTTATTCATGCTCTCCCCTTCTGCATAACCTGCTTTGCCGGCACAGCCTTACTCGTGGGCATGGCCTACGTAGTCTTCGTCGATAGTAATTTTGGCGACCGACTTGGGATATTCCGATTCGACCCGTTTCGCCAACGCGCGCTTTAGGTCCTCGGCGCTCATCGCCAAATCCGAGGGTCGCACGCAGTCAAAAATCACATTGGTGTGCGTAGGGCCCGGCACACAGCGTAGGTCATGAATCGAGAGGCGGCTATCGATCTCCTGAGCCATTGCGTTGATGCGCAGGCGCATGCTCGCCACCTTTGGATCGTCGGTCACGATGGGATCGTAATGGAGCGTGACGATCATGCCGTCCTCGTTCCTAAACGACTGCTCGATGTTATCGAGTGTGTCGTGACTTTCCAGCGGGCTGGTCTCGGCCGCCATCTCGGCATGCGCACTTGCAAACTTCCTGCCCGGGCCGTAGTCGTGAACCATCAGATCGTGAACGCCCAAAACGCCGGGATAGCTCATGATCTTGTCTCGAATGTGCTTGACCAGCTTAGGATCGGGCGACTGACCCAAAAGCGGGCTCACCGTATCTTGAATAAGTTCAAAGCCGCTCCAGCCAATATAGGCGCCAACGGCAAGGCCGACCCATGCGTCAAGATTGATGTGCGTCACCTGCGAAACAATTGCGCACGCTAACACGGCGCCTGTGGCAAGGACATCGTTCTTGGAATCCTGCGCGGTCGCATGCAGCGTCTCGGACTCGATACGGTCGCCGAGCTTTTGGTTGAGGGCCGCCATCCAGAGCTTTACGACCATCGAAAGCACTAGAACTGCCACCAGGGCAAGCGAGAACTCGACAGGTTCGGGGTGGATGACGCGCTCAAACGAGGACTTCACCAGTTCAAGGCCAATGAGAAGCACGAGCGCCGCCACGACAAGACCCGAGAGGTACTCGTAGCGACCATGGCCGTATGGATGCTCGGGGTCGGCGGGCTTGCTCGCCAGCTTAAAGCCCAGCACGCTCACGATATTCGAGCTGGCATCGGACAGGTTGTTCATGGCATCCGCCACAATCGAAACCGATCCCGACAGCACACCAATTGCGCCCTTCGCAGCACAAAGCGCAACATTGGCGAGAATACACACCATGCCCGTCAACGTGCCCACGCGCGCACGGTCGCCCTGCGCACGACGAACGATCCACTCGACCATCTTCATCAGCCCCCACGGTACTGCCTATATATATCTATTGCTCAAACGGATTGTAGTGTAGCCACTTTGTCCTCCAGATACAAAAAGGCCGCGACCCACACGGGCCACGGCCTTGGAGCATGGCAAAGGAATCCCCCTTTAGTCGCACGGGTTTATGCGCTTGCTTCAGCAGCGCTCG
>FR878629.1:33780-37825 GCA_000434535.1 Collinsella sp. CAG:166 | reverse complement strand
GCGCTCGCCACTGTTTCGGGCGAATCGGCTCCGTCCTCCGTCGCCTGTTCCTTCGTCGGCACCACACCAAAGCAGTAGCTCAGCGCCGCAGACACCGCAAATGCCGTGCCGCCGGCAGCGCAGCACCACAGCAGGTTCGAGATGCCACCCGTGGCAAAGCCAATGACCATGAGGACATTCGTCATGCCGATGGTATAGGCCGTAACGTGGCCCACGGCCGCAACAAGGCCTCCGACGGCGCCGCCAATGGCCATGCACGTCAGGCACCTGCCATATTTAAAGCCGCAACCGTACAGCGCCGGCTCGCTTACGCCACCAAGCACACCCGAGATCGAATAGCCCAGCATGAGCGCCTTCTCGTCCTTATCCGCAACGCGGAGCGACGCGCCAAAGGGCATGCCCCAAACGGCGAACGTCGCCATCGTCGCGGCGATCAGGATGCACGAATCCGTTCCCACTCTCATAAACTGCGCATAGGCGAGCGATAGGACAACGTTGCTGACGCCCGCGATCTTTAGGAACTCCCAGCCCGCGGCAAGCCCCATGAGCGTGAGCAGCGACACGATGCCACCGGAATTGCCAAGCATAAACATAAGCTGGCCCAACAGCATGCCCAGATAGCTACCCGCCGGCGCCGTAATGCACAGCGAAACCGGAACCATGACAAGCATGGTTGCAAACGGAACGAACGAAAACGCCACGGCCTTAGGGATAACGCGCTGAAAGAAACACTCAACTCGCCATAGCACGGGCACCGAGATGAGAACCGGAATAACAGTCGTCGTGTAATCGTTGACCGGCGCAGGAAGCAGGCCATACACGGAAGTCATCGATGCCCCCGTCGTCGATGCGGCATCGACGAGCTTAAGCAGATCGGGCGCAATCAATACGCCGCCCAGCATCATGCCCAGCTGCTCCGAGCAACCGAGCTGGCGGGCGGCCGCCCAACCAAGATAGATGGGCAAAAAGTAGTAGCCGGCGTTATAGAGCCAACTGTAGAACAGGCGATAGATTTCGGAATCGGCAGACCACAGGCCCAGCATGCCTTCGCCCATAATGACGGCGACGGTGCGGAACAACGCCGCGCAGACAATAAACGGCAGCGCCGACATCATGCTTTTGGACAGATAGTCCACCACGGCCATGGCGTTTGATGAAACCGTCGTTGTAAACGAGGTGTTAGAAACTTGTGACATGGAACGCCTTTCCCAATGTGACATGCGGACTGTCCCTTTGTCACATCGTGCGATACTGACCGATTGCACGGTACTTTTCGTAGCGGAGGTTTGTGAGGGTCTCGTCGTCGAGCCGCCCAAGCGTATCGAAGGCATCAAATGCCGAGGACATGACGGCATCGGCGATCTCCTCATGCGACAAGCCCCTATCGTCGACAATACCGTCGATGATGCCAAGCGCCAGCAGATCGGGGGCCGTGAGCTTAAGCGCCTCGGCGGCCTCATCCGCACGCTCCGTATCCTTCCATAGGATCGACGCGCAGGCCTCGGGACTCACGACCGAATAGGCCGAGCTCGAGAGCATCAGGATGCGGTCGGCCACGGATAGCGCCAGCGCGCCACCAGAGCCGCCCTCGCCTGTCACCACCGAGACAATCGGCGTCTTAAGGCCGCTCATCTCCATGAGATTCTGGGCAATCGCCTCGCCCTGGCCGCGCTCCTCGGCACCGATGCCGCAAAACGCGCCCGAAGTATCGACCAGGCACAGAACCGGTCGACCGAACTTTTCGGCCTGGCGCATCAGGCGACGCGCTTTGCGGTAGCCCTCGGGATGCGCCATGCCAAAGTTGCGACGCATGCGCTCTTTGGTCGTGGTACCGCGTTCGATGGCGATGACCGTTACGGGGCGTCCGTCTTTCCAGCCAATGCCAGCCACCACAGCGGCGTCGTCGCCAAAGTAGCGGTCGCCGTGCAGCTCCACAAATCCATCCAGGCCCAGCGAGATCATCTCGCCTGCCGTGGCGCGATCTGCCGAGCGGGTCTGCTTGACAATCTCGAGCGCAGTTTTTGGTGCCGCCGAGCGCTTGAACAAGTGCCCCAGCTTTTTGCCGCGACGACCCGTATGCACGATCTCATGCGGTGCCCCCAGGCCGGGCGCGTGCCCTTCGTGCAGCGCCAACAGCTCGCCTACCGTGAGCGCAATCTCGCCACGCAGAACAACGGCATCGCAAAAGCCGTGCTCCAGCAAAAACTCGGAGCGCTGGAATCCCTTGGGCAGGCGCTTGTGCATGTTCTGCTCGATCACGCGCGGGCCGGCAAATGCCGTCAGGGCATCGGGCTCGGCCAGGATAATGTCGCCCTCCATGGCAAAGCTCGCGGTTACGCCTCCGGTCGTGGGGTCGGTGAGCACCGTGATATACAGGCCGCCCGCCTCGCTATGACGCCTAACCGACGCAGAGATTTTGGCCATCTGCATGAGCGATGTCACGCCCTCTTGCATGCGCGCACCGCCCGAAACGGTAAAGCCGACAACTGGCAATCCCAGCTCGGTCGCACGCTCAAATGTGCGACAGATCTTCTCGCCCACCACGGAGCCCATCGAGCCCATCATAAAGTTGGCGTCCATAAAGAAGAGCGCGGTATCGCAGCCGCAGATTTTACCCCTACCGCACACGACGGCATCGCGCTCGCCCGAACGCTCGCTCACGCTCTTGAGCTTGTCGGCATAGCCGGGAAACGAGAGGAAGTCCTCCGACGCCAGATTGGCATCCCATTCCTCAAACGTGCCCTCGTCGACCGTCATGCGCATACGGTCGCGCCCGCTCACGCGAAAGTGTTTGCCGCAACGAGGGCAGACCTCGAGGTTGTCGTGCAGGCGTGTCTCATCGATCACACGGCGGCACTCCGGGCACTTGATAAACACGTGGCGCGCGGGAAACTCGGCGCACGACTCGGTCATCGGCCCCTCGAGGACGTTGACCGTCTTCGCTTTTCTATTCATCAGCATAGAGATGCCCCATCAGATCGGTGTGATACATGCCCGACAAGAACTCGTCGTTTGCCAGCACGTCGAGCTGAAGCTCGCTGTTTTCGCTCACGCCCTCAATCACGAGCTCGCCCAGGGCCGAGCGCATCTTGCGAATGGCGCCGTCACGCGTGGGCGCACACACGATGAGCTTGCCAAGCATGGAGTCGTAGTACGGCGGAACTTTTGCACCGGTAAACATGGCGGAATCCCAGCGCACGCGCGGACCACCCGGCACACGCAACGCGGTGACCGTTCCGCATGACGGCAGAAAGTCCGGCGTTTCGGCATTGATGCGGCACTCCATGGCGTGGTTGCGGACCGGCATGTCCTCCTGCTCAAAGGGCAGAGGCTGGCCGGCTGCCACGCGCAGCTGCCACTTGACCAAGTCGGTATCGGTCACAAACTCCGTAACCGGATGCTCCACCTGCAAGCGCGTGTTCATTTCCATAAAGTAGAAATTGCCGTCGTCCGAATACAGGAACTCGATGGTACCGGCTCCTTCGTAGCCGACGGCACGAGCCAGGTCACGCGCCGCCTTGTGCATGCGAGCACGAATGTCGTCGTGTCCGTCGAGGCACGGCGCGGGGCTCTCCTCGATTAGCTTTTGGTTGCGCCGCTGCACCGAGCACTCGCGCTCGCCGAGCGAAAACACATGGCCCTGCTTATCGGCCATAATCTGCACCTCAACGTGATGCGCCGGCGCGACGAACTTCTCCATGTAACACTCGCCGTCGCCAAAAACGGCCTCGCCCTCGGCGCGTGCTTCAATAAAGGCCTTTGCCGCATCTTCCACGCGCTCGACCTTGCGAATGCCGCGACCGCCACCGCCCGCGCGCGCCTTAATGAGCACGGGACAGCCAATGCGCTCGGCCTCGGCCGTCGCCTCCTCGGGACTTTTGAGCAAATCGCAGCCCGGCACGATGGGCACGCCCGCCGCGGCAGCCGTTCGGCGTGCGGCGTCCTTGTCGCCCATGCTGTCGATCACCTCGGCCGAAGGACCGGCAAAAGCCAGGCCATACTTGTCGCAGTCGCGTACAAAGCTCGCCTTCTCGGAAAAGAAGCC
>FR878629.1:0-33669 GCA_000434535.1 Collinsella sp. CAG:166 | reverse complement strand
GCGGGCCGCCGATGCAATACGCCTCGTCGGCAAGTTGCACGTGCAGCGCGTCCGCATCGGCCGTGGAATAGACGGCGACGGTTTTGATGCCCATATCGCGGCACGCGCGAATAACACGGACCGCGACTTCGCCGCGGTTGGCGATGAGCACTTTGTCGAACATGAAGCCTTCCTTAACTTTCGTGCATGAGTGCAAAAGACATATCGGCGCGGCAGCAAACCTCACCGTTGACGCTCGCAGTACCCGTCGCAAAGCGGAACGGCCCGCGCGCACGCGTGATGGTGCACACCAGATCCACCGTGTCGCCCGGGCGCACCGGACGCTTAAAGCGCACCTTGTCCAGACTCGTGTAGAACGGCGTCGCGCCGCGCGCCTCCTCATCGCCCATCAGCAACACGCAGCAGTTTTGGGCGAGCATCTCGCACTGGATCACGCCGGGGACCACCGGGTTTCCCGGAAAATGCCCCTGCAAAAAGTATTCGTCGCCCGTAATCGTGATCTTGCCGTGGGCCTCGTCGCCCACCAGCTCGGCCTCGTCGAGCAAAAGCATCGGCTCGCGATGCGGTAACAGCTTCTTGAGCTCTTCTTTGTTCATGGATATCACCTATCCGATCCTCATGAGGCAGCTGCCGAACTCCACGAGGTCGCCGTCGGCCACGCAGATCTCGAGCACCTCGCCATCCGCCTCTGCCGTCACCTCGTTGAGAACCTTCATGGCCTCGATGATGCAAAGGGTCTCGCCAGCCTTGACCTTGGAGCCCACGTGCACAAACGGTTCATCGCCCGGCGCCGGGGCAGCATAGAAAACGCCGACCATGGGAGCGGTCACCTCGGTGCCCTTGGGCTCCGGTGCGGCGGCAGGTGTCTGCGCGGCGGGCTCCGGTGCGGCAGGCGCGACTGTGGGAGCTGCAACTGGAGCGGCCATAGCGCTCGGCATGGGCATGGGCACGGCAACCGGCTGTGCGGCGCTCGCGCGCTCGAGTTCGACCGCGGTGCCATCGGGCTCCTCAACGCGCACGCGCGTGAGGCCGCGGTCCTCCATAACATCGGCTATCTCGGCAAGTCTTTTGGAATCCATGCTCTAGCTCCTCGTATATCTACGCAGCGCGATGGCGGCGTTGTGCCCGCCAAAGCCTAGGTTGGTCGAAAGCGCCCAGGTAAGGTCGGCGCGAACTGCGCGATTGGGCGTGTAGTCAAGATCGCAGGCGGGATCGGGCGTGCGGTAGTTAATGGTCGGCGGCACCACGCCCTGCTCGAGCGCCATGGCGCAGGCCATGACCTCGATGGCGCCCGTGGCACCGATCATGTGGCCGGTCATCGACTTAGTCGACGAGACGTGCGCGGCGCGCGCCGCGTCCTCGCCGAGCGCACGCTTAATGCCCGCCGTCTCGGACGAATCGTTGAGCTTGGTCGATGTGCCGTGAGCATTGATGTAGAGACCCTCGGAAGGCCTGACGTCGCCCTCGGTCACCGCCAGCGATATCGCGCGGGCAATGCCGGCAGCCTCGGGATCAGGGCTCGTGATGTGATAGGCATCATCGGTGTTGCCGTAGCCCACGACCTCGGCATAAATGTGCGCACCGCGCGCCTGCGCATGTTCCATGCTCTCGAGCACGAGCACGCAGGCGCCCTCGCCCATCACAAAGCCATCGCGGTCTGCATCGAACGGGCGGCAAGCCGTCGCGGGATCGGGGTTGGTGGTCAATGCGCGGCAGGACGTAAAGCCCGCAACGGCATCGGGGATAATTGCGGCCTCGGCGCCGCCCGCGAGGATCGCGTCGGCATAGCCGTGCTTGATGGCGCGGAACGCCTCACCCACCGCATGGGCAGAAGTCGCGCAGGCAGTCACGACGGGCAGGGTCGGGCCCTTTGCCTTATGGCGAATCGCGATGTTGCCCGAAGCCATGTTGGGAATCATCATCGCAATCATGTAAGGCGATGCGCGACGAGGCCCCCGATCGGCGATCGTGTGGACGTTGTCGACGAGCGTCTGCATGCCGCCCACGCCCGACCCCACGTAGACGCCCAGGCGCTCGCGATCGATGGCGCCTTCGACATCAAAGCCCGCATCGTGCATGGCTTCGTCCGAAGCCGCCATCGCAAACTGAACGCAGGGGTCGAGATGCTTGGCGTCACGCTTGCCAAAGTACTCGTTGCCGTCAAAGCCCTTGACCTCGGCTGCCACCTTGACGGCAAACGCATCGGTATCGAAGTGCGTGATCGGGCCGATGCCGCACGCGCCGGCGCACATGGCCGCCCAGGTGGCAAGCGCGGTGTTGCCGAGCGGCGACACGGCACCGATACCGGTGATTGCAACTCTCTGTTCCATCATGGTCTCCTCATCCAAGCCGTTCTTCGGCCCTGGTTTCTACATCGCCATTCCGCCGTCGACGCGTACGACTTCGCCCGTAATGTAGGCAGCCGCGTCGCTCGCCAAAAAACGCACCACGCCGGCCACTTCCTCGGGACGCGCCATGCGCCTCAGGGGAATCTGCTCCTCGCACGCCGCACGCACCTTATCCGATAGCTTTGCCGTCATATCGGTCTCGACAAACCCGGGTGCGACCGCGTTCACTCGTACGCCGCGGGGCGCAAGCTCGCGCGCCACCGCCTTGGTCAGGCCGATCACGCCCGCCTTGGAGGCAGCGTAGTTGGCCTGCCCGGCATTGCCCATCAGGCCCACGACCGAGCTCATGTTGACGACGCAGCCGCCGCGCTGACGCATAAAGGTCTTGGTGAGTGCGCGCGTCGTGTTAAACGTTCCTTTAAGATTGACATCGAGCACGCGATCGAAGGCGTCATCGCCCATGCGCATGAGCAGGCTATCGCGGGTGATGCCAGCGTTGTTGACGAGCGCCCAAATGGAGCCAAAGTCGTTGAGGACCGCTTCCACGCACGCGATGACGGCAGCGGGGTCGGCCACGTCGCATTGATATGCGCGTGCCGCGGCGCCAGCCGCCTCGCAGGCTTCGCACGTCTCGCGCGCCGCATCGACGCTTCCGGCATAGACGACGGCGATATCAAAGCCGTCCTCCGCCAGACCGACAGCGCAGGCGCGGCCGATACCCCGCGAGCCGCCCGTGACCAGTGCCACGCGACGTGAGTCGTTGCGCTCGAGCGTGCCGTTGTTCAAGTTGCCCATGTCATTCCTTTCGGGTTACAGCCCTGTGGACTATGCGAGCTCGTCGGCAATAGCTGCGACCTGCTCGGCCGTTTCGCACGAATACACGCGAACGTCGCTCAGCGTACGCTTGACCAGGCCTGACAGCGTTTTGCCAGGGCCGACCTCAATAAACGTGTCGATACCCTGATCCTGCAGAGTGTGCAGCGTGTCGACCCAACGCACGGCATGGCTCACCTGGTTGGCCAAGACATCCGATGCCGCTCGCGGGTCCGCCGGATAGGGCGCCGCCGTCATGTTTGCCATAACCGGAATTAGCAGCGAAGACGGAACGTGGCCGTCTTGGATATACGTCGCCAGCCCCTCAGTCGCCTCTGCCATATAGGGGCTATGAAATGCACCCGACACCGCGACTTTCATAGCGCGGCCGCCAGCCTCTTTTACTAGGACGTCGAGCTCCTGCAGCGCCTCGGGCGCTCCGGCCACAACCGTCTGCTGCGGGCTGTTGTAGTTGACTGGCCAGCAGTCCTCGCCGGCCTGTTTTGCCAGGCCCTCGACTTGCGCCGCATCGAGCTTGATGACGGCGCGCATGCCGCCCGGATGGCGCTCGGCAGCCGCGGCCATCAGCGCCGCGCGCTCACACACAAGCCCAAAGCCCGCTCGCATATCGAACGCCCCCGCAAAGGTGAGCGCGGCGACCTCGCCCAGCGAGAATCCCGCACAGGCGGCAGGTACCACGCCGCGCTCACGCAGGGCGGCAGCCGCTGCCAGGTCGTGAACGAACACGCACGGCTGCGTGTTCTCGGTCTGCGAGAGCTCCTCCTTGGAGGCACTCCGGCACTGCTCGCTGGTCCCCGGGCGCACCTCGTCGGCAATGGTGAACACCTCGGCGGCCGCCGGCGATGTCTCGATCAGGTCGACGCCCATCGCGGGGTGTTGGGCACCCTGGCCGGCAAACAGAAACGCTACGCTACCCATGCGGACGCACCCTTCAGGACGCGCTCGGCGCCATCGACCAGATCGTCAACGATTTCGCGTGCGCTCTGGCGCTCGCTAACCATGCCGGCAATCTGTCCACACAAAAACGAACCCTCTTCGTAATTGCCGTCCTTGGCGGCCTTGCGAAGGGCGCCCGTGCCCATGGCCCCGAGCTCCTCGACACTTACGCCCGCCGCCTCGCTCTTGGCGTAGGCGTTGGTAAAGGGGCTCTTGAGGGCGCGCACCGGATGTCCCGTCGAGCGGCCGGTCGCACGCGTCGAAGTGTCGTTGGCCTTCAGGACCATCTCTTTGTACTGCTCCGAGACGGTGCACTCGTCTGCGACCAGAAAGCGCGTACCCACTTGCACGCCTTCGGCGCCGAGCATAAAGGCGGCCGCCACGCCGCGGCCGTCGGCAATACCGCCGGCGGCCACGACGGGAATGTTGACCGCATCGACGACCTGCGGCACCAGTGCCATCGTCGAGGTCTCGCCAATATGGCCGCCCGATTCGGTACCCTCGGCAACAACCGCCGTGGCTCCACGACGCGCCACGAGGCGCGCCAGCGCCACCGAAGCCACAACGGGGATGACCTTGATGCCCGCATCGTTCCAAGCTTTCATGTACTTGGTGGGATTACCGGCACCAGTCACCACAACGGGCACCTGCTCATCGATCACAACCTGTGCAACCTCGTCGGCAAACGGGCTCATGAGCATGACGTTAACGCCAAAGGGCTTATCCGTCTTGGTGCGCAGCTCATGAATCTGGTCGCGAAGCCAGTCGGCGTCGGCATTCATAGCCGCGATGATGCCTAGGCCGCCCGCCTCGGATACGGCCGATGCCAGTGAGGCGTCGGCAATCCAGGCCATGCCGCCCTGGAACACGGGCTTTTCGATGCCGAGCAGATCGCAGAGAGGAGTCTTGAGCATCTCTACTTCTCCAATGCCGCCTCGACCGTATCGGCGAACTCGCCGACCGTCTTGGGGTTCTCCTCGGTATCAAGCTGGATGCCAAACTCGTCCTCAACGGCGACGAGAATCTCGACGGTACCCAGGCTGTCGAGGCCAATCTCCTCGAGCGTGGACTCGGGCTTCATCTCGACGTCGTCAAGGCCAGCGGTCTCGCGGATAACGTCGCAAACGCGCTCGAAGGTCTTCTGATCTGCCATGGTAGTTCTCCTTTGGTTGTGCCCTAGGGGCGTTTTCATTTCCTATGTGCGACTACTTCCAACGAAGCAGATAGCCACCTATATCCAGACCGGCGCCAAATCCAACCAAGGCGATGGTGTCGCCTGTGTGAAGTGCACCGGCGTTTGCCAGCCGGTCGAGGGCAAGCGGAATGCATGCGCTCGAAATGTTGCCGGTCTCGCGCAACGTGCGAACCACACGCTCGTCCGGCACGCCCAGGCGCTTGACCGCCTGGCTCAGGATTCGTTCGTTAGCCTGATGGAATACAAAATGATCGATGTCTTCGACCGAAATGCCCGCATCGATCGCAAGCTTATGGACCGTGTCGCAGATGGCGTTGACGCCGAACTTGAACACGCGGCGGCCATTCATGGACAGCACGCTCGCGCTATCTGCGGAAGCCTTAAACGGCGAGGTGCCGAGCAGACCGGGAACGCGCAAGGTCTCGACGTCGGGCGCCGTCGAAAGCTCAACGGCAAGGGGGTTGTCTCCCCCAGTCCCAATCACTGCGGCTCCTGCCCCATCGCCAAAGAGCACGCACGTGGCACGGTCGGTCCAATCGAGCGCGCGCGTCATCTGCTCGGCCGCAACGACTAGCACGCACTCGGCACGGCTGCGGGCGATATAGCCCTCGGCGACATCGAGCGCAAATACGAAGCCGGCGCAGGCCGCCGAGACATCGAAGGCAGGGCACGTCGCGCCAAGTCGCTCTGCAACGGCACACGCCTCGGCGGGAACAAGGTGGTCACCCGTCGTCGTCGAGCAGACGATCAGATCCAGCTGGCTCGCGTCGATTCCGGACACCTGGAGTGCCCGCTCGCTCGCCGCTACGGCAAGGTCGTCAAGTGACTCGGTGGTGCAGACGTGGCGGCTCTTGATACCTGTGCGGGTAAAAATCCACTCATCCGAGGTATCGAGGAACTCAGACAGCTCGTCATTGGAAACACTGCGCTCAGGAAGTGCCGAACCTGTTCCAAGAATCGTGAAACCCATCACTAACCTCCTTTGAGTTGTTGACGTGTTTACATCGACCAAGAGAGGATAACGCATTTCAGTCTTTGTTGACGTGTTAACATTAAATTGTCCAAATGCGACAAAGGCTTCACATTGTGTCTGTCTCTCGACACCATTGCGTTATTCACTTATTCAATAAGGAGGTAGCAGCCGCCATGGATGCCCAATTAACGATTGTCGACGTAACCGGATCGACCAACGATGACCTGCTCGAGGCAGGAAAACAGGGTGCGCCGCACGGCACAGGACTTGCCGCCCGCGCGCAAACGGCAGGACGCGGCCGGCGCGGCCACAAGTGGGATTCAACCGCCGGCAACCTATTGCTTTCGATTGTCCTGCGTCCGTGCGTTAATCCCGCAAAGTACTCTGGTCTTGCCGCCGTCAGCGGCCTAGCGGTGCTCGAAGCACTCGAAAAGCAGGGTCTTGCAAACGAGATTGGCCTCAAATGGCCCAACGACCTGGTCGCGCGAGGGCGCAAGCTCGGTGGCATTCTAGTCGAGGCCGCACGCGATAACGAAGGCAAACCCTTTGCGGTCTGTGGCATCGGCGTCAACGTGAACTATGTGCCCGCGGAGGTTCCCGATGGCGGCCTGGCGGCAATTGGCCTCTCGGACCTCAACGAGAGCGTTCCCGCCGTCGACATGCTCCTCGATGAGGTCTATCACGCAGTTATAGACGCTGTAGATGCCTGGGCAGAGCGCCTCAACGCCAAGGAAGAAGATGCCGGTCCGCTCGCGCCCGTCCACGACGAATATATCGCTCACCTTAATTGGATCGGGGAGCGCGTTATCGCCCGCTCCCCCGCTGGGGACGAGCTGGCGCGTGGCATCTTTCAAACGGCCGATGACTTTGGTCGCGCGTGCATCGAAACGGAAGACGGCTTGCGATCCTTCCATTTTGAGGAGGCGTCTTTGCGCCCCTTGAGCAAATAGGGCATCACAACCACCCTCTCGGCAGCCTTGCCCGGCGGTCCAAAACCATCATTCAAAACAAAAGTGCCCCGCTACCGTAACGGCAGCGGGGCCCTTTAAGCTAAGAGCGATATCGCTTAGAGCTTGATGTCGATGTCGACGCCAGCGGGGAGGTCGAGACGCATGAGCGAATCAACGGTGCCCGAGGTGGGGTCGAGGATGTCGATGAGGCGCTTGTGGGTGCGCATCTCGAACTGCTCACGGGAATCCTTGTTCACGTGCGGCGAGCGGATAACCGTGTACAGGTTGCGCTCGGTGGGCAGGGGGACAGGACCGGAAACGCGAGCACCGGTCTTCTGAGCGGTCTCGACGATGAGCTTCGCGGACTGATCGACGACCTCGTGATCATAGCCCTTGAGGCGAATGCGGATCTTCTGGGTAGCCAACTTAAACCTCCAAAGAGTGCGAGAGATGTTCTCGCGGATTACGTAACAGGGAGCTCGAACTTAGGCGTTCTTGCTCATGACCTCGTCCACGATGGACTTGGGCGCGGGCTCATAAGAGTCGAACTGCATCGTGTAGGATGCACGGCCCTGGGTCTGGGAGCGAAGGTCGGTAGCGTAACCGAACATCTCGCCCAGCGGCACCTTGGCACGGATGAGCTTGCTGTTCTTGCGATCCTCCATGCCCTCGATCTTGCCGCGGCGACCGGAGAGGTTGCCCATAACGTCGCCCATGTACTGCTCGGGGGTCTCGACCTCGACAGCCATGATCGGCTCGAGCAGCTGCGGATCGGACTTCTTGAGGGCGTCCTTGATAGCCATGGAACCGGCGATCTTGAAGGCGGCCTCGGAGGAGTCGACCTCGTGGTAAGAACCGTCGAACAGGGTGACCTTAACGTCGAGGACCGGGAAGCCGGCGATAACACCGGTGTTCAGGGCCTCCTGGATGCCCTTGTCGATGGACGGGATGTACTCCTTGGGCACGACGCCGCCGACGATAGCGTTGACGAACTCGTAGCCGAAGCCCTCCTCCATCTTCTCGAGCTTGATGACGGCGTGGCCGTACTGACCGCGACCGCCGGACTGACGGACGAACTTGCCCTCAGCCTTCTCGACGTCGTGACCAGCGGTCTCGCGGTAGGCAACCTGGGGCTTACCGACGTTAGCGTCAACCTTGAACTCGCGGAGCAGACGGTCGACGATGATCTCGAGGTGCAGCTCGCCCATGCCGGCGATGATGGTCTGGCCGGTCTCGTGGTTGGTGGACACCTGGAAGGTCGGGTCCTCCTCGGCGAGCTTGGTCAGAGCCAGGGACATCTTGTCCTGCTCGGCCTTGGTCTTGGGCTCGATGGCAACGTCGATAACGGGCTTAGCGAACTCGATCTTCTCGAGGACGATCTCCTTGCCCTCGGCGCACAGGGTGTCACCGGTGGTGGAGTTCTTGAAGCCGACGCAAGCGACGATGTCGCCGGCAGCGGCGTCGTCACGGTCGATACGCTCGGCAGCGTTCATCTCGAGGATGCGGCCGAGGCGCTCGCGCTGACCGTTGGAAGCGTTGACCACGTAGGAGCCGGACTCGGCACGGCCGGAGTAAACGCGGACATAGGTGAGCTTACCGACGAACGGGTCGGTCATGATCTTGAAGACCAGGCCGGAGAAGGGCTCGTCGAAGGAAGGATGACGCTGGATCTCCTCGCCGGTGTCCGGATCGGTACCGGTGACGGCCTCGACGTCGAGCGGGCTGGGCAGGTAGTCGACGACAGCGTCGAGCAACTCCTGAACGCCCTTGTTCTTGTAGGCGGAACCCACGAAGACGAGGTTGAGCTCGTTGGCCAGAACGCCCTTGCGCAGAGCAGCCTTGAGCTCCTCGACGGTGAAGTCCTCCTCCATGAGGATCTTCTCCATGAGCTCGTCGTCAAAGCTGGCAGCAGCGTCGAGGAGCTCCTCGCGCTTGGTGGCAGCGATGTCGGCAAACTCAGCCGGGATCTCGTCCATCGGCTCGGGGTAGGTCATACCCTTCTCGTCGGCCTTGAAGTCCCATGCGGTCATGGTGACCAGGTCGATGACGCCCCAGAAGTTGTCCTCGGCGCCCATCGGGACCTGAGCGGCCACGGCGTTAGCATCGAGACGATCCTTCATGGTCTCGATAGCGTTGAAGAAGTCAGCGCCCACGCGGTCATACTTGTTGATGAAGGCGATGCGGGGGACGTTGAAGGTGGAAGCCTGACGCCAAACGGTCTCAGACTGGGGCTGAACGCCGGCAACGGCGTCGAAGACGGCGACAGCGCCATCGAGGACGCGCAGGCAGCGCTCGACCTCGGCGGTGAAGTCAACGTGGCCCGGGGTGTCGATGATCTGGATGCGGTAGTCCTTACCGTCCTTGTTCCAGAAGCAGGTGGTAGCAGCGGAGGTAATGGTTACGCCGCGCTCCTGCTCCTGAACCATCCAGTCCATGGTGGCAGCGCCCTCATGGACCTCACCGATCTTGTGGGTCTTACCGGTGTAGTAAAGAATACGCTCGGTCGTGGTGGTCTTACCAGCATCGATGTGGGCCATGATGCCGATGTTACGGGTATCGGAAAGCTTGTACTTAGGCTTAGCCATGTTAGTTCCTTACCTTAACTTACCAACGATAGTGAGAGAACGCGCGGTTGGCCTCGGCCATCTTGAAGACGTCCTCACGCTTCTTGACGGAAGCGCCCAGGCCGTTGGAAGCGTCGAGGATCTCGTTGGCGAGACGCTCGGCCATGGTCTTCTCCTTGCGAGCGCGGGAGAAGTTGACGATCCAGCGGATACCCAGAGCGGTGGAACGACGGGAGTTGACCTCCATCGGGACCTGATAGGTAGCGCCACCGACACGCTTGGGCTTAACCTCGAGCGTGGGCTTGACGTTGTCCATAGCCTTCTTGAAGGTAGCGAGAGCGTCGCCACCCTCGGACTTCTCGGCAACGATCTCGAAAGCGGTGTAAACGATGCGCTCAGCGGTGGCCTTCTTGCCGTCAAGAAGGACCTTGTTGATGAGCTGAGTCACCAGGCGGTTGTTGTAAACGGCGTCAGGCTGAACCTCACGACGATTAGCTGCTGCACGACGCGGCATGTGAAATCTCCTTAAGTGTCTACCGTGCGGCGCTTAGGCGGCACACGGCGAAAGTATCAAAACGTTATCTGGCTTATTTAGCCTTAGGGCGCTTAGCACCGTACTTGGAACGGGCCTGCATACGGTTCTGGACCGGAGCAGCGTCGTAGGCGCCACGGATGACGTGATAACGGACACCAGGGAGGTCACGGACACGACCGCCGCGGACGAGCACGATAGAGTGCTCCTGCAGGTTGTGGCCCTCACCCGGGATGTAAGCAGTAACTTCGATGCCGTTGACGAGGCGAACACGGGCAACCTTACGAAGAGCCGAGTTCGGCTTCTTGGGGCTCGTGGTGAAGACGCGGGTGCACACGCCGCGCTTCTGGGAGTTGTGCTGCAGAGCAGCGTTCTTGGACTTCTTGGGCACGGAACGACGGCCCTGGCGAACCAGCTGGTTAATAGTAGGCAAAGCGTACTCCTTCTCGAATGATTCCAGCTTTCTGTAAAGTGCAACGGCTTGAATCGAGGGGTCAGCATCCCCCTACGAAACACGCAGTTCGATAGGATACGTGGCGTTAGCTGTGTCGTCAACAGACCACGCCGCCGGGCGTATCCCAAAATGAGCATATTTCCGCAAAGCCTACACAAAAGGAATCCCCTTCTGTGCGCGGGGGCGGATTCCCGGTCCGGGCGGCCTATCAAGATTTTGCCGCATACTTCCGAAATTCAGACGAATACCGCTCGCTCTAACCGCCCATTTACCGCAAAATAGGCCGCTTCCCCTCTTGGGAAGCGGCCTAGACTTTACGAATAAACGATGGTAAAGGGTACTTCTGCTTCGGTCTCTCCTGTTGACGTGCACCTCGTGCCCTCAAGCGTTACTGAGACCACTTGGTCGACATCAATCAACTTCGTTGGCACCCAGATGTTCTCTCCGCTATTGCGCGTATAAGAAAAATATAAGTTGAACGCCCCTGCGTCGTCATCTTCGATAATCTGCTCCGATCCATCCTTGTAGGTAACCGTCAACTTCTTCGTGACTGCGTCAATGCCCAAATCATCGATGTGTGTCTGGATAGAAAACGGGCTGATCTCGAGAGGCGAGTCATCGGAGCGGAGTTCCTTTGTATCGACGTACGCTCCAACGCTAAACTCGGGCGTCGATGCCTCGAACGGCTTCGCATCCTCGCCTTCGCCCTCGGTCCACGAGATATTCCAGGTGACCGCATGTTGAAAACCTCGCTCGCGATCCATAGAAGCAAAGTACATCGTGCCATTAATGACAGTATCGCTTGATGTGTCCTTATCAATGGTGCAGCGTGTGTCAGCCCATTCCTCGCCGAAGTTCATGCTGGGCGTGCCGATTCCTTGTTCTTCTTCACCATAGAGAACAAGTTCGCCAGTCTCTGCTGCCGGCTTGTAGTAGTTAACACCATTTGGATTGGACAACGTAAACGTCACGGCACCGCAACCGTTTTTATCGATAGCCATATCATGAATGTCGAGTGTATAGCCGTTGCCCTCGACGGACAGATTGACCTTCTGCACTGAACCCTCCAAGCTTTGGGGCGCGATGCCATCACCGAACTCTCTGGTGTAGGTATATTTAGTTCCCGATGAGCCTCCGTTGGTCCAGGTAATGGAATCCCCGTTGCCGTGGTTTCCCCAAGCTGAGGCAAAATAGCTGGAATTGACAACGGCGTAGGCGACTCCTCCGGTCGCCAGCACTCCGGCAAGACATCCGATTACGGCAACATACAGAGGCTTCGCGTGACCCTTTCGATGAAGCGGCTCACCCGCAGCGGTATTAAGGACGCGATCTGCAAGATCGCTATCAGCTTGGACGGACTCGAAGGCCTGCTTGATTTGGTTGGATTTCACGGTCGCCCTCCTCTAGGATGAACTTGAGCTTCGATCGACCGCGAGCTAAACGCGTTCGAACGGTCGCGGCCGGCACATGCAGTAACTCGGCAATCTCTGAAGTCGAAAAGCCCAGATAGTAATAGAGCACGATGGGAACACGGAATCGCTCCGGAAGTCGCATAACGTCTGACAAG
The DNA here is from genome assembly GCA_000434535.1 of Collinsella sp. CAG:166. Lineage (GTDB taxonomy): Bacteria > Actinomycetota > Coriobacteriia > Coriobacteriales > Coriobacteriaceae > Collinsella. Next base: position 21,316 of record FR878629.1, on the reverse strand, counting down.
ACCGCCTTGGTCTCATCCTGCGCCGCCAAAAGCGAATCGGTCAGACTTTCAATATCCTCCACGCGTCTCCACGGCTTTCGAAAGAGCGATTTGCATTCATTGATCGTGACCCGGATAAGCCATCGACGAAGATGTTCCCAACTTTCAAAATGTCCATCGCTTTTAAACAGCTTAAGAAAGACATCCTGGGCAACATCGTCGGCGTCGGCACGATCGCGCAGGTACGTCAATGCGATTCGAAACACGACATCACGGTGATCCTCGACCGCCTGTCTAAATGCTTGTTCTTCCATAATCACCTCCCGGTGATGCTGATGTTTCTTGCTGAGGCCCTCACCATAGATACGCTTTGACCGAACGAAATGTTTCAAATTCAAGCAGGAATAACCTACCAAAATAAACCTGTCCCTTATTGGCAAAAGGAATCCCCTTCTGTGCGCGGGGGCAGATTCCCGGAACGGGCCGCCCGCTGTTTAAGTTTGCTGCTCTACAGTCCTGCGCAAGACGGAAAGCACATTAAGTGCTTTCCTTTGCGTGCGGAACTCGCGACAAACTTAAACAGCGGGCGGCCCGTTCCGGGAATCCGACGTGCTCGTCGGGGTAACGTTCCTCAACAAAAAAGACCCGCTCCCCTGTTGGGAAGCGGGTCTTTGGAAGGGCGGTTAACGTACTAGGAAATTATTCCTCGTCGTTGTCCTTGGCCTCTTCGGCGTCGTCGGTGTCCACGAGCTGGTTGAGCAGCTCATCGAGAGAAGCCATGTCCTCGTTGATGGCACCGTTGGCGGGAGCCTTCTTGTCGTCGATCGGGGCGCCCAGGAGCTCCTCGTCGGCGTCGGCGTGATGCGTCGGAGCGGAGGTACCCAGCAGGATATCGTCCGGACCGTCGGGGCTAAAGACCATCTGCAGCAGCTGCGAGAGGTCTTCCTCGTCGGCAACGTCGTCGTTGTTCTCGAGGATGTAGAGCAGATCGTGGGCCTCGAGGCCGTCACGGAGCTCCTCGATCGCCTTGGCACCGATACCATCGATGCGCAGCAGATCCTCCTCAGACTTGCCGACCAGGTCGCCGACCGTCTCGATGCCGACCTCGCTGAACTTGTTGGTCCAGCGCTGCGACACGCCCAGGTCGTCGAACAGGTACAGGCGAGCCTTCTCGGCGGAGATGGTGTGACCATTGCGGGTGAACGAACCGTCAGCACCGCCGAACTCGTCGTAGCCGGCCCAGTCGAGCTGCTGCGGGAGCTGCTCGTCCAGGTCCTTGAGCTCCACAGGAGCCCACTCGGGCAGCGACTTGGCGTTGGGCGAAGCCGGGCCGTCGATGTCCACGTAGCCGTCGGCCGTGCGATACGTCAGCTTGGCGTTGGCGTACGGCTTGAGGCCGGTACCAGCAGGGATCTTCTTACCGACGATGACGTTGGACTTAAGGTCGAGCAGATGGTCGACCTTGCCCTCGATGGCAGCCTCGGTAAGGACGCCGGCGGTACGGATGAACGAAGCGCTCGACAGCCAGGAGTCGATGTTGGACGCGACCTTGAGCGTACCCAGGATGACAGGCTCGGCCACGGGAGCCTGACCGCCCAGACGGGCAACGCGCTCGACCTCGTCGGCGAACTCGTAGCGGTCGACGTACTGACCAAGCAGGTACTTGGAGTCGCCGGGGTTGGTGATCTGAACACGACGCAGCATCTGACGTGCGAGCACCTCGATGTGCTTGTCGTTCAGGTCGACGCCCTGGCTGGTGTAGACGTCCTTGACGCTCTCGACGAAGGTGTGCATCGTCGACTCGATGTCGGTCAGCTTGCGCAGGTTGCGGAAGTTGACGAAGCCCTTGGTGATCTGGTCGCCGGCGCGAACCTCGCAGCCGTCCTCGATCTCGGGCATAAAGCGCACCGAAGCGGGGACGCGACGCTCGTCGAGGACACGGGTGTGGTCCTCGGAGTCGGTGAGCGTCAGCACGTACTCGGACTTCTCGGGCTTAATCGAGAGGTGGCCGGAGTACGGAGCCAGCTCGGCCTCGCGGCCCAGGATCTTCTCGTTGACGTTGCCGACGATATCGAACATACGGCTGACCGTAGGCAGACCCTGCGTAATATCGTCGACGCCAGCGACGCCGCCGGAGTGAATGGTACGCATCGTAAGCTGCGTACCGGGCTCGCCGATGGACTGGGCGGCAATAATGCCGACCGCGGTACCGATGGCGACCGGACGACGGGTGGAAAGATCCCAGCCGTAGCACTTCTGGCACACGCCGTACTTGGAGCGGCAGGTGAGCAGCGCGCGAAGCTTGACCTTCTTAAGGCCCGCATCGACCATCTTCTGGATGTCGGCGACCTTCTCGATGTAGCCGTCCTGCTCAAAGAGCACGGTGCCATCGGGAGCCACGACGTCCTCAATGAAGCAACGGCCGACGAGGTCGGTGTTGAGGTCGGTGGTGCCGGGGATGATGAGGTTGTAGGTGACGCCCTCGTGCGTACCGCAGTCCTCCTCGCGGACGATGACGTCCTGGGCCACGTCGACCAGACGACGGGTCAGGTAACCAGAGTCCGAGGTGTGGGATGCGGTATCGACCAGGCCCTTACGGGCGCCGTAGGTCGAAATGAAGTACTCGAGCGGCAGCAGGCCCTCGCGGAAGTTCGCCTTAATGGGAAGGTCGATCGTCTCGCCGGACATGTCTGCCATCAGGCCACGCATACCGCCGAGCTGACGCAGCTGGGTCTTAGAACCACGGGCGCCGGAGTCGGCCATCATGTACAGCGGGTTCTCCTCGTCGAACATGTCGAGCATGAGCGCTGCAACCTTGTCGGTACAAGCAGTCCACTCGTTAACGACTTCGATGTGGCGCTCCGTCTCGTTGATGAAGCCCTCCTCGAAGTATTCGTTGATCTGGTCGACGTTGGCCTGGGCGCGATCGAGCAGCTCCTGCTTCTCGGCAGGGATGAGAGCGTCCCACACCGAGATGGTGAGGCCGGCGCGGGTAGCGTAGTGGAAGCCGGAGTACTTGATGGCGTCGAGGATCGGGCCGACCTTGGCCTCGGGGTAACGATCGCAGCAGTCCGCAACCAGCTTGGCCACGTCGCCCTTGACCATCTTGTAGTTCATGAACTCGTAGTCTTCGGGCAGGCACTGGCGGTTGAAGATGATGCGGCCGATAGAGGTCTCGAAGCGCGCGGTCTTGTTGCCGGTGACGTCGTAGTCGACAAACTCGTTCTTGCCGTTCTTAACGCGGAAGATACGGGTGCCGTCCTCGTTGATGACGTTGGCGTCGGCAGCGGACACGCGGACCTGAATTTTGGCCTGCATGTCGACCTCGGAGCGGCAGTCATAGGCGTGCAGCGCGTCGTCGAAGCTGGCGAACACGTGGTTCTCGCCCGGCAGACCGTCGCGGACCTGGGTGAGGTAGTACACACCGATGATCATGTCCTGCGAGGGGATGTTGACCGGCTTGCCGGATGCCGGCGAGCGCAGGTTGTTCGCAGAGAGCATGAGCACGCGGGCCTCGGCCTGAGCCTGGCTGGACAGCGGCACGTGGACAGACATCTGGTCGCCGTCGAAGTCGGCGTTGAAGGGCGAGCAGACCAGCGGGTGCAGGTGGATGGCCTTGCCCTCGACCAGCACCGGCTCAAAGGCCTGGATGGACAGACGGTGCAGGGTCGGTGCACGGTTGAGCAGCACGACGCGGCCGTCGATGACCTCTTCGAGGATGTCCCACACAAAGGTGGCACCGCGGTCGATAGCACGCTTGGCGCCCTTGATGTTCTCGACCTTGCCAAGCTCGACCAGGCGCTTCATGACGAAGGGCTTGAAGAGCTCCAGCGCCATGGTCTTGGGCAGACCGCACTGGTGCAGCAGCAGCTTGGGGTCGGTAACGATAACCGAACGGCCGGAGTAGTCGACACGCTTGCCCAACAGGTTCTGACGGAAGCGACCCTGCTTGCCCTTGAGGGCCTCGGCAAGCGACTTGAGCGGGCGACCGCCACGGCCAGAGACCGGGCGACCACGACGGCCGTTGTCGAACAGGGCGTCCACGGACTCCTGGAGCATGCGCTTCTCGTTGTTCACGATGATCGCGGGGGCGTCCAGGTCGAGCAGGCGCTTGAGTCGGTTGTTACGGTTGATCACGCGACGGTACAGGTCGTTGAGGTCGGACGCGGCGAAGCGGCCGCCGTCGAGCTGGACCATCGGGCGCAGATCGGGCGGAATGACCGGGATGACGTCCAGGATCATGTTCGCGGGGCTGTTGCCGCCCTTCAGGAAGGCGTCAACGACCTCGAGGCGCTTGACGGCCTTCTCGCGCTTCTGCTTCTGGGAATCCTCGTCGGCGATGATGGCCTTGAGCTTCTCGGCCTCGGAGGGGAGGTCGATAGCAGCGAGCAGGTCGCGAACGGCCTCGGCACCCATACCACCCTTGAAGTACATGGAGTAGTAACGGGTCATCTCGCGGAACAGCGGCTCATCGGAGATGAGGTCGCGCTCGGTGAGCTTCATGAAGGCGTTGAAGGCGTCCGTGCGGAGCTGCTTCTCGTCCTTGCACTCTTCCTCGATGTCAACGATGCCGGAGGCGATCTCCTCGGGGGTCAGCGGCTCCTCGTCGGAGAACTCGTCAAAGTTCTCGGGGTCGCCCTGCTCCTTGAGGGATTCGATCTGGCGGGCGCACTCGGCATCGATCTCTTCCAGATCGGCGGCGAGCTCCTCGCGCAGGTCGTCGGCGTCGGCCTCGCGAGCCTCGTAGTCAACCTCGGTGATGATGTAGCTGGCAAAGTACAGAACCTTCTCGAGGTCCTTGGACTTGATGTCGAGCATACGGCTCATCGGGAAGCTCGTAGGGCTCTTGAAGTACCAGATGTGGGACACGGGAGCGGCGAGCTCGATGTGGCCCATGCGGTCGCGACGCACCTTGGCCGAGGTGACCTCGACGCCGCAGCGCTCGCAGACGATGCCCTTAAAGCGGATGCCCTTGTACTTGCCGCAGGAGCACTCCCAGTCCTTGGCGGGACCGAAGATCTTCTCGCAGAACAGGCCGTCCTTCTCGGGCTTGAGGGTACGGTAATTGATGGTCTCCGGCTTCTTGACCTCACCGTGCGACCAGGAACGGATCTGGTCGGCGGAGGCAAGGGAGATCTTTACCGAGTCAAAATCAGTAGCTTCGAAATCTGCCACAGTCAACTACTCCTTATCAGTGGTCGTGGCGGCGACAGCCTCGGGTGCCTCGGCGGTCTCGGCATCCTGGGCCTCGACGTCGGCGTCAACGCCGGCGAGCGCAGCCAGGTCGTCGAGAGCAGAGGTCTCCTCGGCGGTCACAGGGGCGGAGGCGTCCTCGTCGGCATCGTGCATGGGCTCGATGTCCAGCGCGAGGGAGCGAATCTCCTTGACGAGAACCTTGAAGGACTCGGGGATACCCGGGACAGGGACGTTCTCGCCCTTGACGATGGACTCGTAGGTCTTGACGCGGCCCACGGTATCGTCGGACTTGACGGTCAGGATCTCCTGCAGGACGTTGGAAGCACCGTAAGCGTACAGTGCCCAAACTTCCATCTCGCCGAAGCGCTGGCCGCCGAACTGAGCCTTGCCGCCCAGAGGCTGCTGGGTAACCAGGCTGTAAGGGCCGGTCGAACGGGCGTGGATCTTGTCGTCGACCATGTGGCCGAGCTTGAGGATGTAGGACGTACCCACAGTAATGGGCTCGCGGAACTCCTCGCCGGTGCGGCCGTCGAACAGGCGGGTCTTGCCGCGCTCGTCAAGCTGGGTGACGAACTCGGGACGCATGTGATCGCCAAAGGCAGCGGTGGCCTTGTTGAGCATGTTCTTGTTGGCACGACGAATGACCTCGGCGATCTCGTCCTCCTTGGCGCCGTCGAAGACAGGCGTGGCGGTGAAGAACGGACCGGGGACGTACTTATCGGAGTCGGCCTGCTCAGTATCCCAACCGCAGGCAGCAGCCCAGCCAAGGTGGCACTCGAGCAGCTGGCCGACGTTCATACGCGAAGGAACGCCCAGCGGGTTGAGGATAACGTCGATCGGGGTACCGTCAGCCATGTAGGGCATGTCCTCGACCGGCAGAACGTTGCAGATAACACCCTTGTTGCCGTGGCGGCCGGCGATCTTATCGCCCTGCTGGATCTTACGACGCTGGGCGACGTAGACGCGCACCTGCTCGTTGACGCCGGGGGCCAGATCGTCGCCGTTCTCGCGGCTAAAGCGGACGACGTCGATGACGCGGCCGTAAGCGCCGTGAGGCATCTTAAGGGAGGTATCGCGGACATCGTGAGCCTTGGCACCGAAGATGGCGCGCAGCAGGCGCTCCTCGGCGGTCAGAGCGCTCTCGCCCTTAGGCGTGACCTTACCGACCAGGATGTCGCCAGGGCCGACCTCGGCGCCGATACGGATGATGCCGTCCTCGTCGAGGTTGGCAAGCATGTCCTCGGAGAGGTTCGGGATCTCGCGGGTGATCTCCTCGGGGCCGAGCTTGGTGTCGCGGGCGTCGATCTCGTGACGGGTGATGTTGATGGTCGTCAGCAGGTCCTCGGCCACCAGGCGCTCGGACACGACGATACCGTCCTCGTAGTTAAAGCCTTCCCACGGCATGTAGGCCACGGTGAGGTTCTGGCCCAGTGCGAGCTCGCCATGATCGGTCGAAGGACCATCAGCCAGGGGCTCGCCCTGCTCAACGGTGTCACCGACGCGCACGAGCGGACGGTGGTTGATGCAGGTGGACTGGTTAGAGCGCTGGTACTTGGCCAGGTGATACTCGTCCATGCCGCCGGCATGCTTGACGATAATCTTGGCGGCGTCGGCAAAGATGACCTCGCCGGCGTTCTTGGCCAGGGTGACCTCGCCGGAGTCCAGAGCGGCGCGGCGCTCCATGCCGGTACCGACATAGGGAGCGGCGGGGTGAACCAGCGGCACGGCCTGACGCTGCATGTTAGCGCCCATCAGCGTACGCTTGGCGTCGTCGTGCTCCAGGAACGGGATCAGCGTGGCTGCGACGGAGAGCATCTGACGCGGCGAGACGTCCATGTAGTCGACGTCCTCGACAGGCACGTCGGCGGGAGCGCCGAAGGAGCCGTCGAAGTCGCGGGTACGGGCGATCACGGTGTGCGGACGGACAATCTTGCCCTCGGCATCGGTCGTGATGAACTCGTTGGTCTTGGGATCGAGCGGCGTATTGGCCGGCGCGATGACGTGCTTCTCTTCCTCGTCAGCGGTCATCCAGTCGATCTGGTCGGTGGCAACGCCGTTCTCGACGCGACGGAACGGAGCCTCGATGAAGCCGTACTCGTTGACGCGGGCGTAGAGGGCGAGCGAGCCGATCAGGCCGATGTTGGGGCCTTCGGGGGTCTCGATCGGGCACATGCGGCTGTAGTGCGAGTTGTGAACGTCGCGGACGGCCGTCGGCACGTTAGTGCGGCGGCTGGAACCCGACTTGTGGCCGGCAAGACCGCCAGGGCCGAGTGCGGACAGACGGCGCTTGTGGGTCAGACCGGTCAGGGGGTTCGCCTGGTCCATGAACTGCGAGAGCTGCGAGGAACCGAAGAACTCCTTGATGGAGGCCACGATCGGGCGGATGTTGATGAGCGACTGCGGGGTGATCTCATCGATGTCCTGGGAGCTCATGCGCTCACGGACGACGCGCTCCATACGGCTCATGCCGATACGGAACTGGTTGGCGACGAGCTCGCCGACGGTACGGATGCGGCGGTTGCCAAAGTGGTCGATGTCGTCGACCTTGAAGCCCTGCTCGCCAGCAGCGAGGGACAGCAGGTAGCGCAGCGTAGCGACGATATCCTCGTCGGTGAGCACCGTGACCTCTTCCTCGGTGGTGAGGTTAAGCTTCTTGTTGACCTTGTAACGACCGACGCGGGCCAGATCGTAGCGCTGCGGGTTGAAGAGCAGGCCCTCGAGCAGGCTGCGGGAAGCATCCACGGTGGGAGGCTCGCCCGGGCGCAGGCGACGGTAGATCTCGATGAGGGCATCCTCGCGGGTGAGGGCGGTATCGCGCTCCAGGGTGCGCTTGATCACATCGGAGTTGCCGAGCAGCTCGATGATGTCGTCGTTGGTGACGGCGATGCCAAGGGCGCGCAGAAACATCGTGGCGCTCTGCTTGCGCTTACGGTCGATGGAGACCATGAGCTGGTCGCGCTTGTCGACCTCAAACTCGAGCCAGGCACCGCGGGACGGGATGATCTGGGCCTTGAAGATCTGCTTGCCCGAATCCATCTCGGAGCTGTAGTACACGCCCGGGGAGCGGACGAGCTGCGAGACGACGATACGCTCAGTACCGTTGATGATGAAGGTGCCCTGATCAGTCATCATGGGGAAGTCACCCATGAAGACGAGCTGCTCCTTGATCTCGCCGGTCTCCTTGTTGGTAAGACGGACGTCGGTCAGAAGCGGAGCCTGATAGGTCATATCCTTCTCGCGGCACTCCTCGACGGTATGCGCGGGGTCGCCGAACTGATGCTCGCCGAAGGTAACCTCGAGAACATGGTTCTGGCTCTGGATGGGGCTGGATTCCTTGAACGCCTCACGAAGGCCCTCGTCCTTAAAACGCTCAAAGGATTCCCTTTGAACAGAGATAAGGTTGGGGAGCTCCATGGCCTCCGGGATTTTCCCGAAGCTGACGCGCTTGCGCTCAGTGGCAGTGTATGCGTAGGTCACCAGGTTTTTCCTCCTTCACGGAAATGCTCGGTGGGTTGGCGAGGCATAGCTTCGCCAGTTATCGCAACCTAATAGTTTATCAGGTACCGACCGTTGAGCAAGAAAAGCCTTGACGCGATTGAGTTTTTGGAGTAGCAAAGTTTTTCGACAGAAAACACGCAGGTAGATGCATGTGTATCGAACATCTGTTCATATATTTTCTGTGAACGAGACTGCTGGTGCGGGCCACTGAACGGTGGAATGGTGGCAAGGGTTGATCAGGCGGAAGCTGCATCCCGTTTTGAGGCCCCAAACTGGGACGCAGCTTCCGATTGAGCCCTGCTTGGGAAAGCGTGTCCCGTTCTGAGCCGAAATTCCGGGTCGCAGTTTCCGCTAGGGGCTCCAACCGGAAAGCGCGTCCCAAAATTCGACCAAATTGTGGGACGCGCTTTCCGGAGCCAAGTCGTGGCGCGAAAAAAACGGGCGCAGACCGAAGTCCGCACCCGTAAATGTCGATGCCCGAAGGCTTACTTGCGCATCAAGCCGCCGCGCTCGTCGATGGCGTCCCAGAAGGCGCTTGCAAAGCGAGGATCGCTTGCAGCCATAAGAGCGTTGGTGGCCATCCAGCCAGACGGGGTACCGGTGTCGTAGCCCGACAGCGGGTCGATGACGACAGCGTACATGGCCTCGCGATCGAGCGAACGGGCCATAGCGTCGGTCAGCTGGATCTCGCCGCCCTTACCGGCCTGCTGGTCGGCCAGCAGGTCCATGACCAGCGGGCTCAGCAGGTAGCGACCGACGATGTACAGGTTGGACGGAGCCGCCTCGGGAGCGGGCTTCTCGACCAGACCGCCGATGCGCCAGACAGCGCCCGGCTCGGCATCGGCAGCATTCTCGAAGCCCTCGAGAGAGCCCACGCGATCGCCGGCGATAACGCCGTAGCGGCTGACCTCCTCGGGAGCGCACGCGGCAACGGCGATAACAGAAGCGCCACCATGCTCCTTAGAGACGGCAAGCATCTTGTCGCAGATGTCACGGTTGGGCACAACGTAATCGCCCAGAAGAACCAGGAAGTTCTCCCCTGCCACAGCGTCGGCGGCAGAGCGAATGGCGTGGCCAAGGCCCTTGGGCTCGTACTGATAACGGAAGTCGACCGGCATACCACCCGCATGGGCGACGGCGTCGGCATAAGCATCCTTGCCGCGCTCGCGAAGCAGGTTCTCGAGCGAGCGATCGGGCTGGAAATAGCTCAGCAGCTCAGGCTTGCCGGGAGAAGTGACGATAATGGCATCGTCGACCTCCTCGGGGTCGAGTGCCTCCTCAACGACGTACTGGATGACCGGCTTGTCGAGCACCGGCAGCATCTCTTTGGGCGTGCACTTGGTGCCAGGCAGAAAACGCGTGCCAAGACCGGCGGCAGGGATGATTGCCTTCATAGTATTCAGGGATCCTTTCGCAGGCGCAAATAGCGCCCGTGCATGCGGCTCACCGGCCGCAGACCAAATTGCGATACCGGATTATCTTACCGCTGTTAATTAACGTTAATGCAGGCAAGCGCCATTCTTCAGCAGGTCAACGCAAATTATTGCTTGAATGGTGCAATTTTATCGCCCAACGATAGCGACCCCAAAGCACCGCAAACGACAGCAATTTGCATGCCGAGCCAGCAAAATAGAGTGGTCATAACAAAAAAGACGGGGCTCGCAATGCGAACCCCGTCTGCAAAGAAATCTGGCGAGAAAGCCTGATTACTTGAGGGTGACAGCAGCGCCAGCAGCCTCGAGCTTCTCCTTGGCAGCCTCGGCGTCCTCCTTCTTGGCACCCTCGAGAACAGCCTTGGGAGCGCCCTCGACGACCTCCTTGGCCTCCTTCAGGCCAAGGTTGGTGAGCTCACGGACGGCCTTGATGACCTGGATCTTGTTGTCGCCGAAGCCCTCGAGCACGACGTCAAACTCGGTCTTCTCCTCGGCCTCAGCAGCGCCAGCAGCGGGAGCGGCGACAACGGCGGCAGGAGCAGCGGCGGAAACGCCGAAGGTGTCCTCGATAGCCTTAACGAGCTCGGAAGCCTCGAGAAGGGTCATTTCCTTAAGAGCATCGATGATCTCATCGGTGGTAAGCTTAGCCATTTCTAAGTCCTTTCGGTTTCCGTGTCTGTGCACGGAGATCAGTTAAAACACGGCGCGAATGCGCCAGGGGTGCGGCGTTGCCGCCGCGGGTGAAAACAGCGACTAGGCTGCCTTCTGCTCGGAGACCTGCTGGATCGAACGAGCGAGACCAGAGGAAACGCCGTTGACGCAGACAGCGATGTCGCGAGCGAAACCGGAGATGAGACCGGCGATCTGGCCGAGAAGCTGATCCTTGGTGGGCAGCTCGGCGATAGCCTTAACATCATCAGCGGAAACGGCCTTGCCGTCGGAGATACCGCCCTTGATCTCAAGGACGCCCTTGGACTTAGCAGAGAAGTCCTTAAGGGCCTTAGCGGCCTCGACCGGCTCGGACTCGTAGAACACATAAGCGACGGGGCCGGCGAGGATCTCGTCGAGCTCGGGCTGCTCCTGGTTCTTGAGAGCGATCTTGACCAGGTTGTTCTTGTAGACCTTCATCTCGGCGCCGCACTCGCGAAGCTGATGACGCAGCTCCTGAGCCTGCTTAACCGTCAGACCGTTGTAGTTGACGACGAACAGACCGGCGTTCTCGGCGATACGGGACTCGATCTCTGCAACCTTGTCGATTTTGTACTGCTGGGGCATGAATTACACCTCCTCGAATTCTTTCCGGGCACGGTCCGCCACAAGGACGTGACGGGGGCATGTCCAAAAAGAAAGCCCCCGCGCTGCATGAGCGACGGGGGCGAGAAGACATATCTACTCGACCACCTCGGCTGGCGGGATATCCCATTAAGCTCGCGGGCAAAGCCCGTTTGCGCCGGCTGTCTCTGGCAGCGGATTCGTGCGTGAACCGAAAGTATTATGGCGGGGACCCCGGCGTCGGTCAACGGGCGCGAGGATTCGTACACAAACCCTGCATACGCTCCGACCGGGAGGGGCAGGGCGAGTTTTCCGCTCGGTCAAGTCCTGGGCTCGCACGAAGGCCACATTAAGTGGCCTTCGGCTCGTGCGGAATCTACGGAAAACTCGCCCTGCCCCTCCCGGCCGGAGCTACGTTGCCTTTGCTGCGAATCCTCGCGTCCGTTGGCCGGCGCGCCCCACTCATAATGCTTGGGTCGGTGGGCTGATGGTTTTGGGTCCCGGTGGGCTATAGGGTTGACACGAAGTTGGACAGGCGGCGGAGACCTTCGTCCAAATCCTTGTCGGAGACGCAGTAGCTTAGGCGGATGTGGCCTTCGGTTCCGAAACAGTCGCCCGGGACTAGGGCTACGTTTGCTTCTTTGATGGCTTTGATGCAGAAGTCTTCGCTGGTTAGGCCGAATTGTTTGATGCTCGGGAAGGTATAGAAGGCTCCCGCCGGTTCAACTACGTCGAGGCCCATGGCGTCTAAGGCTGCGAGCACGCGTTTGCGGCGGGTTCGGTAGACTTCGAGCATGGGGGTGGGGTCGACGGTCAGGGCTCGAGCTGCGGCGTCCATTTCGAAGGAGACGGCGCTCGATACTAAGTATTGGTGAGCCTTGGCAATCTCGGCGATGACGGGAGCTGCCGCTGCGAGCCAGCCCAGGCGCCAGCCGGTCATGGCCCAGGGCTTGGAGAAGCTCTCGATGACGATCGTCTGCTCACGCAGCTCCGGGTGCCGCTGGGCGAAGCGCTCGTAGCCGTCCACATAGACGAGGCGGTTGTATACGTCGTCGCAGACTACGTAGATGCCCGCCTGCTCCGCCATGCGCGCCACGGCGTCGAGCGATGCCGCGTTGAGAATGCAGCCCGTGGGATTGTTGGGCGAGCAGATAACGATGGCCTTGGTCGCCGGGGTCACGCAGGCGCGAAGCGCTTCCTCGTCAATCTGAAATTGCGCGGGCTCCGTATCCAAAAAGACCGCTTTGGCGTGGTTGGCAACGACGATGCTCTCATACAGGCCAAAGGCCGGCGTGGGGATGATGACCTCGTCGCCGGGGTTGAGCATGGCCATAAACGTAGCCGACAGGGCCTCGGTCGCGCCGTCGGTCAGGATGACCTCGTCGGCGGAAAACGTAAGGCCCGCGTCACCCATATATTTGGACAGCGCCTCGCGCAAGGCAGGACGACCGTTGTTGGGCGGATAGTGCGTGTCGCCGCGATCCAACGAAGCAGTCACCTCGGCGCTAATCACATCGGGCGTGGGAAAATCGGGCTCGCCGAGCGCGAGTGCGATGCACCCCGGATGCTGGGCGGCGAGTGCGTTGATCCGGCGGATACCGGAGGGCTTGAGCGTGGCAAGCGAGGTGTTCATGGGCAGACGCATGGCGTTCCTTTCGTAAGGGTTGCACTAGGATAGCGCGGCGGGGCGCCACCAGACGGTGTAACCTAAACGGAAACTAACCGGAAAGGGGGCGGCATGGAGACGACCGCACGCGGCGATAGGCCCAAAACGCTGCAAACCATTGCGTATATCAGCATTCCCGAGAGCGCCGATCTTGAGTTTTTGCTTTGGGACCTGCAGGATGCCATCGCCGCCTATGCTCAGCTTTCTGGCACCGCGCTCCCCCGCCCGGTTGACTTGGAGGCGGATGATGCCGGTGCAGTCGATGGCATGGTGCTCGCTGTTGATGATGCATTTGACGATGAGGCTATGATCGCTGTCGAGCAGATACTCGATCGCCTTGGAAATACAGAGACACGCATCTATGTCGTCGTCCAGGCCGCGTCCAAAAACAACAAGCAGGCGGACGAAGTTCTCGACCGCCTGTATCGGGCATGTCTTCTACGTGACCTACCATGGTGCGACGGCGTTGTCATCTGTGCCGGCAGCGGCATCGCAGCACTTCGCCACTCCCCGCGTATGGGCCTCTTGCGTCGGCCATTTTCGGAAGCGATGGATAAGCTTGTGGGCGCTGTGCGCATGGGCTGCTCCATTGAGCATGCGCAGCTGCTTGGCGGCGGCAATGCCGGTAGCGTCGATGCCGACGGCATGGTGCGCGTCAAGCCCGCGCTGCCCGCACCGATCTGGCATGCCATCATGAAACGCCTCGGCACCCGCGCCCAATCAGATATCTAAATTACAGAGCGCCCCAGTCAACGGCCTCGCGCCAGCGCCCAACAAGGCGCTCTAGGCGCCATGCCGCATTGGCGGGACTAGTCGACGGCAGAACGATGGCCGACAGCCCCGTGCGTTCTTGTAGATAGCGCTTGTAGAGCCGACCAGCTGTACCACCGTTGCATACCACCTGCTCAATGGGAGCCACGTCGGTAATGCACTCGATATGTGCCGGCACAACGTTACGAATGCTCGCATCGCTCGAGCCCTTAATGTCACAGCTCTCGATCACATCCCACAGGGCCACACCGCCGTTGAGCAGCATAGCCCGCTTGGCGGCAATCAAGGCGTCGAGCGTCGCGGGCTCGCCGCTCGCCAAAGAGCCTCCCTCGTTGGGCGGCACGGGCACACCGAGGCACGCGGCCATCACGCGCCAAAAGCGGTTCTGCGGATTGCCATAGTAGAAGGCATTGGCACGCGAGAGCACCGAGGGAAACGACCCCAACACCAAAACGCGCGAGCGCTCGTCAAACACGGGCTCAAACCCATGCTCAATATGCTGATAGCCCTCGTCCGGCGCAGCCACGAGCTAGGCCCTCAGCAGATAGCGCACCTCGTAGGGTGCAAGCTCAAGGGTACCCGTCAGCTCGACCGCGGGTGCATCGTCGGCAAGCAGGTCGACGAAGGGGCCGCTGAGTTCGCCGGCTCCAAAGGTGTAGGGCTCGTTCACGGCATTGACCGCAACGAGCACCGTCGCGTCGTCGCAGGCGCGCTCGAACAGCAGCTGCTTGTTCTGAATCACCACGTTGCGATAGGCACCGTAGTTGAGGGCACGAGCCGTCGCGTCGTTTGCCGAGCGCAGGTGCGCGAGCTGCTTGATGAAGGCCGTCAGCTCGTTGGGCGCAGGCTCATCGAGCGCAGGACGCAGCGCCCAATCGCCATCGGAGCCGCCCTTTTCGCCGGCAATCCCCCACTCGCTGCCATAGTAGACGCACGGAATGCCCGGCATGCCAAACAGCATGCCATAGGCGGGGCGCAGACAGGACTTGTCGGTAAGGATGCTCGCCAGGCGCGGCACATCGTGGTTATCGACAAATGACAGCAGATGCTTGCCGCGGTAGATGCACCACGGGTCACCGCCAAACTGACGGTGCAACGAATGGGCGATCTCGAACATGTTGACCGAGTTAAAGCTGGAGTACAGGCCCTTGTAGCACTCGTAGTTGGTGCAGGAGTCGAGCATCTCGTCGTTGACGATCTGGTTGTAGTCGCCGTGGAGCGTCTCACCGATCAGCACGAAGTCGGGCTTGAGCTCACGGGTAAAAGTATGCAGGCGACGCATGAAGTCGCGGTCGAGCATATAGGCGACGTCCAGACGCAGGCCGTCGATGCCAAAGACCTCGGCCCAGCGACGCACGGACTCAAGCAGGTAGTCGACCACGGCGGGATTTTGCAGGTTGAGCTTCACAAGCTCAAAATGGCCCTCCCAGCCCTCGTACCAAAAGCCGTCGCCGTAGCACGAGTCGCCGTCAAAGCTGATGTGGAACCAATCCTTGTAGGGCGAGTCCCACTTGCGCTCCTGCACATCGCGGAAAGCCCAAAAGCCGCGACCGACGTGGTTGAAGACGGCATCGAGCACCACACGGATGCCATGGGCGTGCAGCGTCTCGCACACGGCGGCAAAATCGGCATCCCCACCCAGGCGGCGGTCGATATGGCGCAGACTGCGCGTGTCGTAGCCATGGCTATCAGACTCGAGCGGCGGGTTGATGAGCACAGCGCCAATACCGAGTTCCTGCAGGTAGTCGGCCCATTGGGCGATTTTCATAATGGGAGCATCGGGGTTAGGCGCGGTGCCAGCAGCTTGGGATAGTTCATCCTCGGCAACGGAGGCAGCGTTTTCGCGCGGAGCTCCGCAAAAGCCCAGCGGATAGATCTGATAGAACGTCGTCTCGTATGCCCACATAGCAACCTCCCGGTAAGCTCAACACAACGACATCCATTGTATGCCCGGCTTGTATCCTCTCCCCCAAAATAAGTTGCGGTGGAATAGTTCCTGCTTGGGCCTTCAGAGGCCTTAAACAGGAACTATTCCACCGCAACTGATGAGGGGACGTGATTAGGCGACAGGCTTTGCGCGGCGAATGGCCGGGAACAGTACGGCGATGGCGAGAATCTTGCCAAATAAATGGTACTGCCGAGATGCCGCTAAGCGAATAGAAGGGTGTCCGCACGGGCGGCTACCCTATGATAAAGGCGGCATATTCCCGCACCCGATCTACTAAAGGTAGTTGAACGATGGCAGACATTAAAATCAAGATCGTCAGCAATCCATATCAAGAAATTGTCCGGTTCTTCCGATGGGATAACGGCTGGCAAGAAATAACGACATCTACAAATCCCAATAGCGCGCTCCATAGCACGAAGATCGTTAACGGATTCTTCCCCTTTAAGGCCGAAGAGATCATCGACATCCTCGCCAAAGAGTTCGGCGGCGGCGACAAAATCGAATTGCATTTTGAAGGCGCGGATGACGAATGGCAGGAGCTGCTCGCCATCTGTACCGAAGGGCCACGCGCCAACACATACGAGGTTATGCGAGACGAGCGTTATCTATCAAACGCCCGAGACGTCTTGCCAGAAATTGTCGAAGTCTTCAGGGAAATCCAGGGGCTTGTAGACGAATCAGTCTCCGAGCGAACAAAAGTCTCTGAGCAAATTAGGAAGTTCACCGATGTCTCGAGCGACATCATCCCGCTGTGCGTGCTCGGCAGCTATAGCGCAGGCAAATCGACGCTCATCAACGCCCTCATTGGCATAGAGATCCTTCCCAGCGGCGACGAGCCTGTAACGGCCCGCATATTTCAAATCAAACGTTCAAAAGACCGAGATCGCGCGATGGTTCAATTCTCCTGTGGCAACAGGAGATTCTTGCTGCGCTTTGACCTTGATGGCCTCATGGAAAACAAAGAGCTTGTGGGGGAGCCCCTATACGACAAGATCGCGGCCAAAGTCGCCGACTCCATGCCCGGCATGGCCTCCCATATGAACAGTGCCCTCAAGGTTCTTAACTCATACCATGCCGATGAAGACGACCGGACCATCTCCGATCTGATCAGAATCGAGGTACCCTTTAGCGATACCGATCCATGGCCCCACGATAGGGAGTTTGTCATCTTTGACACCCCGGGCTCAAACTCCGCCTCCAACGCCGATCACGCCCGAGTGCTCAAACAGGCAATGGAGGGCCTCTCGAATGGCCTTCCCATTTTCGTTGCGGAGTACAACTCGCTCGATACGAAGGACAACAAGAACCTCTCCAACGAAATAGAGCAGATTCCCGCAATCGATGAACGCTTTGCCATGATCGTAGTCAACAAAGCAGATTCCGCCGACCTTCCCAAAGGAGGATTCGACGATGAGGCCGTCTCGCAAATCATGCGTTGGTCCATTCCAGCCAGCCTTTACGGGCAAGGTATCTACTTTGTTTCTTCCATCCTCGGCCTAGGCTCAAAGAACTCCAGCGAGTTTATAAGCGAGAACTATGCCGAAAAATTCGAAGATCAGCAGCGTAAATACACAGATCAGACAAGCCGCTTCTACAAAACGCTCTACCGCTACGACATCCTTCCGGGACAGATCTCGCGCAGAACCAACCGCGAATCCGAGGCTTGCAAGGACCTCCTTCTTGCCAACAGCGGACTCTTTTGTATCGAAAATGAAATACGGCTGTTTGCCGAGCGGTACTCTGCCTACAACAAATGCAGCAGGTCGGAATCGCTCCTACAAGAAATTGTCAGCATAACCGAAGAAGAGATTGCCGATAAGAAAACCGACCTCGAACAAAAGAAAGCACAGCGAGAAGCCGAGCTCGAAGAGGATAAGCGCAATCTCATCAACCAGCTCGAAGACTGCAGAGAGCATGCGAGGCTGGACTCCTCGGCCAGCTATGCCGGCGCCATCGACAGGAACGTTTCCGCCGAGCAGTGGAAAACCAACCTTGACACGCTTCAGGCGCGTCAAGGCGCCATTACCGAAGACAAGCGAGAGCGTCTCGAATACTCAAAACGGTCGAACGCAGCTGCGCAAGCGTTTGACTCAATCGCCCCTAACTTTTTCAATAGACTCGGCGAATCGATAAAAGGAAGCCCGGCCAACACGCAAAAGGACGTCGACTCCCAGCCAACATTTGGGTTAGCGGAGGTTGGCAAAGGCCTTTGTGATGACATCACCGATGCGCTCCAAAAAAGATCCGACGCAAAGGCTGCCGAAAGAACAGCCGACAAAGATGCCGCCGACCAGCTCTTTAACGAGGTCATCAATCACTATGACGAATGTACCGAGCAAATAGCTCAGACCATCGACGAGCTGTCGCAAAGCTATTGGAAGGACTGTGCGGAGCATAGCCGCGATGCCCTCTATCGCATCGCCACCAGCAGCGACAATCCTCTTTCCGAAGAGAAGCGCCAAGAGGTCGGCGATATCATTCTTAAATATCGTGGCCTCGCGCTCGATAAGACAAAGGGCCCCATTTTCAGTAAGGCAGACTTTACCGAACTGAAGCTCATGGACCGTGTCATCTTTAAATCTGACAAGCTTTTGCTTAGGAAAGTCGAAGACAAATTCAACCGCGAAATCTCACGGTGTTTCTGCGAAGCACGCGCCGAAATAGAGCGCGAGCATACTTACGGCTTTACCGAATGGCTCAACGAGCTGCTCGGCCAAATTACGAGCAATATCACCGACTACAACCCGGTGCTCCATGGCCATGTCGAAGACATCAACAGGCAAACCGCGGAGATCAACGCTCTCGAGGCAAAACTCGAGACGCTCAATAATCGAAAAGAGTACATTGCGCGCGTCATTAATTGGAAGGAATAGGCTGATCGCATGGGCATCAAAAACGCGATTATGCGCGCTGCCGATAAAGCCGGCAACGCGGTCGCAACCGTCTCGGTACTCAGCAGCTCCCAACTCGATGAGGTCGACAAAAAGCGAACAGCGTACTTGTCAGAAAAGCCGAATCCGGCAGACGAGCAAGCTGTCGAGCTCACCAATCGGCTCTTGGCAACTGCCGCCGTTGAGCTTCACAACGCCTATCTGCCGCAGCTGCGAAATGTATACGCGCCGATTAACCCCTCTATCGAATACCCCACGGGCTTTAACGCCGACAACAACATCCGCTTCATGAATATCACGAAGTGGATCGTCAACCCCAACGAGGACAGTCTCGAGAAGCTTGTGAATGTGTACGACGTTCTTTCTGACGAAGAATGCAACATTGCGCTGGTTTTTAATCGAACCAGCGCAAGCACCGAGGTATTCCTTGCAGTCGTCAATAGTGACAATGCCCGCGACAACATCGACGCCGATAATTTTTCCCGGCGCATGTCGGATGCCCTGAGGGGCAACTTCCCCGGTTCCGAAGTGGGACCCGCCAACCGCGGCCCCATTCCGTGTCTAGACAATCGACGCTCGTCTTCGGTTGCCGCCGTTTCGAATATTCCGGCCGAAAAGAACGAGAAGTTCGTCACGCAAACCATTGAGAAAGTTCTTGACGGCATTGTGCCTGGCAGGCCGAGCGAAGACTACACTATCGTGCTGCTCGCAACCCCGATCCATGATATCGAATCGCGCAAGCTCCGTCTCGCCGAACTCCACTCACTGCTGACGCCCTATGCCTCATGGACGACCAACTATACCTACCACCAAAACGACTCCATCGGATCGTCCGCGACGATTGGCATCAATGCAGGCGTGAGTGCCGGCAGGCAGGTGGGGAGCAATCAGGCTGTTGCTCAAAACTACAACGAAACGGACTCGACAAACGAGTCGACCTCGGAATCGAGCAACGAGAGCGTAACCGACTCGTCCACATCGACCGAAAGCATCACGGATACGGTCACCGACGGCAGAAATGAATCCTCGAGCGGAGGCGTTAACTTAGTCGTATCCGCAAGTCACACGGAGAGTTCGTCGCACTCCACGTCCACGGCAACAGGCACAAGCTCATCTACCGGCAAAGCCATATCCAACTCGCTCGGCAAAGCCGTTACCAGCGGCGTTGGCAAGGCCGTCTCTAAGGGAGCGTCCGTAACTTCTGGCGTTTCGCAGGCCGTAAATCTTGGCGCCAACTTTGGTGGATCGTTCGCGCGCTCAAGCACGGTCACCGCTACCATCGGCGCCGACGAAGGCATCACGCAGACGTTTAAGAACTACTCCATCCAACACGCACTCGAAATCCTTGAGCTGCAGATGAAACGCTACGACCTTGCCTCGGCGCTTGGTATGTGGGACTTTTGCGCCTACGTGCTATCAGAAGACCACAACGTCGCAAACAACGTTGCCCACACCTACCTCGCCCTCACCCAGGGCAAAGAGTCCTATATGTCTCAGGCTGCAGTAAACCTCTGGCGCGGAGACCTTGGAAAGCAAAGCGCCGACGCCGCGGCAATCTGCTCCTACCTTCGCGATTTGCGCCATCCTGTTTTTGCCCTCTCCCCCGCCCTGCTCGATCAACATCCGAGCTTTTCGGTCTATCCGGCAACAGTCGATGCAACCGCCGCCCTATCGGGCAAGGAGCTGGCTTATTCGCTCAATTTTCCCAAAAAATCCGTCCCAGGGCTGCCCGTTATCGAGTGTGCGTCTTTTGGACGCAATGTCTCAACGTTCGATGGCACGCAGCCCCAACAAGGCCTTTGCATAGGCAAGGTTTTCCATATGCATCGCGAGGAACGCATTAGGACGTTCCTGTCAAAAGACTCGCTCGCCTCGCACACCTTTGTTACGGGCAGCACCGGCGCAGGAAAGACCAATACCGTCTGCCGCATCCTCGATCAGGCGCTCGATCAGCAGGTCAACTTTCTTGTCATTGAACCTGCCAAGGGCGAATACAAGGACGTGTACGGAGGCCGCGAAGACGTAAATGTCTTTGGAACCAATCCAGAATTCACGCCGCTCCTGCGCATCAATCCTTTTAGCTTCCCGTCCGGCATCCATGTGCTGGAGCACCTCGACCGACTCGTTGAGATCGTTAATGTTTGCTGGCCCATGTACGCCGCCATGCCCGCCGTCCTTAAAGACGCTGTCGCCAGATCATACGAAGACTGCGGATGGGATCTTGCCGCTTCTGATAACCCGTATGGAGCCGATCTCTTTCCCTGCTTTGCAGATGTTGCCCGCAACGTCCGCGAGATTCTCGACTCCAGCGAGTACGATGCCGAAAATAAGGGCGCCTACAAGGGGTCGCTGCTCACGCGTCTCAACTCGCTCACCAACGGGCTCAACGGTATGATGCTTTCGTCGAACGAAGTCGATGCTAGCGTGCTTTTTGACGCCAACACAGTCATCGATCTATCGCGCATTGGCTCCGCCGAAACAAAATCCCTACTCATGGGTCTTCTTGTACTCAAACTTCAAGAACATCGCATGGCCGAAAAAAGGGCATGAACCAGCCACTTCGCCATCTGACCGTGCTTGAAGAGGCACACAACCTGCTTAAGCGATCGTCGAGCAGCCAAGGCTCGGAGAGCGGCGACCTGACGGGCAAGAGCGTCGAGAT
>FR878628.1 GCA_000434535.1 Collinsella sp. CAG:166 | reverse complement strand
ATGTCGTGTAGGAAATACGTAGACAAAAAGGAGGTTATGTGATGGTAAGTATTGTTCTTGCTAGCCACGGGGACTTGGCTGCTGGAATCAAGCAGACGGGCTCGATGGTCTTTGGCGATCAGCCGTCTGTAGCCGTGGTCTCGCTCGAGCCGAGCATGGGCCCCGACGACTTCCGTGCCAAGGTCGAGGAAGCAATCGCTTCCTTCGAGGACCAGGAGCAGGTGCTCTTCCTCGTTGATCTGTGGGGCGGCACGCCGTTCAACCAGATCAGCGGGCTCATCGAGGGCCACGATTCCTGGGCTATCGTCACCGGTGTCAACCTTCCTATGCTCATCGAGGCATATTCGCAGCGCTTTGACGCAAAGAACACTGCACATGCGATCGCAAAACATCTCGTGACTGAGGCTAAGGCTGGCGTGCGCGTCAAGCCCGAGTCTCTGGAGCCCGAGGAGAAGAAGCCGGCTGCGGCCGCCGCTGCTCCTGCAGGCGCCATCCCTCCGGGAACGGTCATCGGCGATGGGCACATCAAGATCGCCCACGTCCGTATCGACACCCGTCTGCTTCATGGTCAGGTGGCCACCACGTGGACCAAGCAGATCAACCCCAACCGCATCATCGTGGTTTCCGACGGCGTTGCTCACGACGAGCTCCGCAAGACCATGATCGAGCAGGCTGCCCCTCCGGGAGTCCATGCCAACGTCGTGCCCATCAAGAAGATGGCCGAGGTCGTCAAGGACACGCGCTTTGGTGACACCAAGGCCATGCTGCTCTTTGAGAACCCGCAGGATCTGCTCAAGGCCATCGAGGCCGGCGTCGACATCAAGGAAGTCAACATCGGTTCCATGGCTCACTCCAAGGGCAAGGTCGTCGTCACCAACGCCGTCGCTATGGGCGATGACGACGTCAAGACTCTCGAGGCCCTTAAGGCCAAGGGCGTCAAGTTCGAGGTCCGCAAGGTTCCTTCGGATTCCTCCGAGGATCTCGACGCCATGTTGAAGAAAGCTAAGGCCGAACTGGCCGCTCAAGCATAGTAAAGGAGGGTCCGATACATGTCTGCAATCACTATTCTGCTTGTTGCGATTGTCGCGTTGCTTGCCGGTATGGAAGGCATTCTGGATGAGTTCCAGTTCCATCAGCCGCTCGTGGCATGCACGCTTATCGGTCTCGTAACCGGTCACCTTCAGGAGGGCATCCTCCTGGGCGGTTCGCTCCAGATGATGGCCCTTGGCTGGGCTAACGTCGGCGCCGCTGTCGCGCCTGACGCCGCTCTGGCCTCGGTCGCTTCTTCGATCATCATGGTGCTCGCCCTCAACGGTGGCGCCACCGATTCGGCCAAGGCCGTTACCGCCGCCATCGCCGTCGCCGTCCCGCTGTCGGTCGCTGGTCTGTTCCTGACCATGATCTGCCGTACCCTGGCTACCGCTATCGCTCACGCCATGGACGGCTGCGCCGAGAAGGGCGATTTCGCCGGCATCGAGCGCTGGCAGTACGCTGCTATCCTCATGCAGGGCCTTCGTATCGCCATCCCGGCAGTACTTCTGTGCATCATCCCGGCTGAGGCTGTTACCAACGCGCTTAACGCTATGCCCGACTGGCTGTCCGGCGGCATGGCTGTCGGCGGCGGCATGGTCGCTTCCGTCGGTTACGCCATGGTCATCAACATGATGGCCACCAAGGAGACCTGGCCGTTCTTCATCCTCGGCTTTGTCCTTGCTGCCATCCCTCAGCTCACGCTGATCGCCCTTGGCCTCATCGGCATCTCCCTTGCCCTCATCTACCTTGGCCTTAAGGATCTGGCCAAGCAGGGTGGCGGCATGGGCGGCGGCTCCGGTGACCCGCTCGGCGACATTCTGAACGATTACGAGTAGGAGGGGAGTGATACATATGGCAGAGAACAAGATTCAGCTCACCAAGGCTGACCGCAAGAAGGTTTGCTTCCGTCATCAGTTCCTTCAGGGCTCGTGGAACTACGAGCGTATGCAGAACGGCGGCTGGTGCTTCGCAATGATCCCTGCGATCAAGAAGCTCTACACCAGCAAGGATGACCAGATTGCCGCTCTTAAGCGCCACCTGGAGTTCTATAACACCCACCCCTATGTTTCCGCCCCCGTCATTGGCGTTACCCTCGCTCTCGAGGAGGAGCGCGCCAACGGTGCTCCGATTGACGACGTCGCCATTCAGGGCGTCAAGGTCGGTATGATGGGCCCGCTCGCCGGCGTCGGCGACCCCGCCTTCTGGTTCACCCTTCGCCCGATTCTGGGCGCTCTGGGCGCTTCCCTGGCCCTGTCCGGCAGCATCGCCGGTCCGTTGCTGTTCTTCTTCGCGTGGAACATCATCCGTTACGCCTTCCTGTGGTACACGCAGGAGTTTGGCTACAAGGTCGGCTCCTCCATCGCCAAGGACCTCTCCGGCGGTCTGATGGGCAAGGTCACTGAGGGTGCTTCCATCCTGGGTATGTTCATCATTGGCGCCCTGGTCGAGCGCTGGGTGTCCATCTCCTTCACCCCGGTCGTCTCCAAGGTCACGCAGTCTGCTGGCGCCTTTATCGACTGGGCTAACCTGCCCTCCGGTTCTGAGGGTGTCAAGGAAGCACTGACGATGTATAACTCCATCGGTGCTAACGCCCTTGATCAGGTGAAGGTCACCACGCTTCAGGCCAACCTCGATCAGCTCATCCCCGGCCTTGCCGCCGTGTGCCTGACCCTGCTGGTCTGCAAGCTCCTCAAGAAGAAGGTCAGCCCGATCGTCATCATCCTGGCTCTCTTCGCCATCGGCATCATCGGTCGCGTCTGCGGCTTCATGTAAGCACGTTTCGGCTTAAGACCGAGAATTGCTAGGCAAGGGCTTTTGAGCCATTGAAACGGACCGCACCCGGTGGGTACACTGGATGCGGTCCGATTGTTTTATTTGGAGGGCGAGGCGCGCATGGCGCAATCTCAGAACAGCACGGTCGATCTGGCAACGCCGGCAACCTGCCTTATGGGGCTTACCAGCCACGGTAACGTGATGGTGGGCAATAAGGCGTTCGAGTATTACAACGAGCGCAATCCCGAGGATTATATTCAAATCCCGTGGGACGAGGTCGACTATATTGCCGCCGAGGTTTTGCGCGGCACCAAGAAGATTACGCGTTTTGCCATCTTCACCAAGGACAACGGTCACTTTACGTTTTCGACGCGCGACGACAAAGAGACGTTGCGCGCGGTCCGCAAGTACGTCGACGAGGATAAGCTCGTGCGTTCGCCTGACTTTATCGATGTGACCGCCAAGGGCGCCAAGAGCATCCCCTCCGTCATCAAAAACCTCTTCCACAAAGGCAACTAGCTCCTCATAAGTTGCGGTGAAATAGTTCCTAAATACGGCTTTAGATGCTTTCGGCAAGAACTATTCCACCGCAACTTCGAAGTCTAGTCATGCGACGTATGGCGATGCAGTAAATCTGCTACACTAGTACAACATGCCTCCGTAGCTCAGGGGATAGAGCACCGCTCTCCTAAAGCGGGTGTCGACGGTTCGAATCCGCCCGGGGGCACCAGAAATTTGCCGAGCCCGGTACCACTACGGTGCCGGGCTCTTCTGGTCTAAAGGCCGGATTCGGACCGCCGACACCCGCGTCACCAATTTCCCCGTGGGGGGAGTTTTCGAATCCGCCCGGGGGCACCAGAGGAATATCGAGCCCGGTACCGTTACGGTGCCGGGCTCTTTTGGTTTAAGGCATGCCGTAGTATTTGCTGCTTCAGATAAAGAAAGCGCCCGCTTGCTGGGGGAGCAAGCGG
>FR878627.1:1198-7975 GCA_000434535.1 Collinsella sp. CAG:166 | reverse complement strand
CTCCTCGGCCTGCTTGGCGGCCTCGACTTCCTGGGCGCGGGCCTCGATCACCGAGGCGAGCTGCTTGCGGACCATGGCGACGTATGCGTCCTCCAGAGCGGAGGAAGCGGACTTAGCGGGAATCTTCATTTCGGCGAGATGACCCATCAGTTCCTTGGAGGTCATGCCGAACTCTTTGGCCAGGGTGGACACACGGACTTTTGCCATATGACTTCACCTACCCTTTCTGGCACCTTGGGTGCCTAGAGACTGAACGAGCGTGGGGGATGCGCTGGGACCTGCCCGGCGCGACCGCGCGCTAGATCAGGTCCTCCGCATCATCGAAGGCGTCGGTGTCGTGGACACCGCAGAAACGGGAGCCGGGACGGGCCTGGTTGCGGCACTGGATGCCGTCCTCGGACACGAACTCGCAGCGACGGACGTCCTCGTCCTCCTCGTCACCGATCAGGTCGGCGGCGGGCTCCTCGTGTACGGGAACGTTCTTGAGGATGTCGGCGGCAAGGGTCTCGGACTTGATGTCGATGTGCCAACCAGTCAGGCGCGCGGCGAGGCGGGCGTTCTGGCCCTCCTTGCCGATGGCGAGGGACAGCTGGTCGTCGGGCACGATGACGCCGGCGTAGGCCTTCTCCTCGTCGATAAGGACGCGGGTGACCTTGGCGGGCGACAGGGCGTTTGCGACGTAGACGGCCGGATCGGCATCCCACAGGATGACGTCGACGCGCTCGCCACGAAGCTCGCCCACGACGGCGCGAACACGGCTGCCCTTGGGGCCGACGCAGGCGCCCACGGGATCCAGGCGATCGTCGAGCGAATGGACGGCGACCTTGGAGCGCTGGCCGGGCTCGCGGGCGATCGACTTGATCTGGACGGTGCCCTCATAGATCTCGGGCACCTCCTGCTCAAACAGACGACGCATGAGCTCGGGGTGGGTACGGGAGATGACAATCGGCGGACGGCTGTGCTCGCCACGAACCGGCTGCAGGTTGGAGTTGGGGTCGCGAACGTCGATGATCACGGCCTTGATGTGCTGGTTGTGCAGGTAGCGCTCGCCCATCGGACGCTCGTTGCGCTCGTTCTCGTAACGGCGCTGGTCGAAGTGCGGCAGCTCGGCCTCAACGCCCTCGCGAATCTTAACGATCGTGAAGTCGGGTGTGGACTGCAGCACGGTACCGCTGATGAGGTCACCGATGCGGCCGGAGAACTCCTCGTAGATCTGCTCGCGGGCGGAGTTGCGCACGATGGCGTTGATCTCGGCCTTGGCGTGCTGGGCGGCGATGCGGCTCGTGTTCTTGGGAGTGACGTCGATCTCCTCGAACTCGGTGAAGTTGCCCTCCTCGTCCATGGAATCGTCGATCGGCTCCAGACGGTAGACGTAGATCTTGCCGGTGGTGCGGTCGATGGTCACCTTGGCGCCCCACTCAAGATGCAGGATCTCGGCATAGCTCTTGGCGAGCGACTGCTCCAGGCGGTCGATCAGGTAGAGCTGGTCGATGTGCTTCTCCTGGCAAAGCTCCATCAGGGCGGACATCATGTCGGATGCTGCCATCTTACTTTCCTTCCTTCGCGGGCTTGAAGTCATAGGTGGGCTTCAACTTGCACTTTTTAACATCAGAGAAATCGAGGGTAACGGACTCGCCGTCCTCGAGCTCGAGGGTCACGTTCGTCTCGGTGGCGGCGGCAATCTTGCCGGCGTACTTGCGACGGCCCTCGGTGGCGGTGGAGGTGAGCTCGCAGTTCTCGCCCACAAAGCGGGCAAAGTCACGCGGGCGGCGCAGCGGGCGCGCCATACCCGGGCTCGACACCTCGAGCGTATAGCTCGAAGAGATGGGGTCGAGCTCCTCAATCACATCGCCGACCCATTTGGTGTTGGCCGTGACGTCATTGAGCGACAGGCTCTGACCCTCGGCACCCTCGATACGCACACGCACGCAGGGGGCCTTGGTGGCACCCACGAGCTCAACGTCGACGATGTCGACATCGTGCTGGGGAGCGACGGCCTCGAGCGCGTCGATGATCGCCTGCTCGGTCTTGGTCTTGACCATTGCGGCACCTCCATCCATACAAAAAAGAAGCGGGGCCGAAACCCCACTTCTTTCAATTACAACTTCATTTGCAAGCAAACTATACCAATACCTGCACAAACGTGCAACCACAACACAAACCCGCAGGTCAGCCTGAGCACAGGTTCTCCACAAGAAATGGATAATTGGGTGTTGTCGCAAGTATCCATAACCAAGACGAGGGGCGACTCCCTGCGGATTCGTCCCTCGCTTTTTATGTCAACTATGCGCGCAGCGCTTACTTGACCACCAGGTTGACCAGCTTGCCGGGCACGCAGATGGCCTTGACGACTGTCTTGCCCTCGAGCCACTTGGCGACGGCGGCCTCGGCGGCAGCCTGCATATCCTCATTGGAGGCATCGCGGGCAACGTCGACGCGGCCGCGGACCTTGCCGAGCACCTGGACCACGATCTGCACCGTGTCCTCAACGGACTCGGCCAGGTCGAACTCGGGCCAGGCGGCGGTGTAGGCGTTGCCCTCGCAGCCGAGTGCCTCGTGCCACAGCTCGTCGGCCCAGAACGGGCAGATAGGGGCAAGGACGCTCACGATATCCTTAGCCACGCCGTAGCACAGAGCCTTGTCGCGGTCAGCACCCTCAGTGGCGTTGAGATAGGCGCTCGCCGCGTTGACGAGCTCCATGACGGCCGAGATCGCGGTGTTGAACTGGCCGCGGTCGAAGTCCTCAGTGCACTTGGCGATGGTGCGGTGACGCTCGCGATAGAGCTTCATCGCAACCTCGTCGAGCGCGGACTTGTCGAAGGCCACGTTGGCATCGCCGGACTGGACGAGCTGCCAAACGATACGCCAGGCGCGCTTGATAAAGCGGTTGGCGCCCTCGACGGCCTTGGGATCCCAGTCGAAGTCCTTCTCGGGCGGGGCGATAAACAGGATCGCCAAACGCATGGTGTCGGCACCGTAGGGCTCGATGACCGAGCTCGGGGGCACGACATTGCCCTTGGACTTGGACATGGTGTCGCCGTTCTCGTCCTTGACCATGCCCTGGCACAGCAGGTTGGTGAAGGGCTCGTCCACGCTCAGCAGGCCCAGGTCGCGCAATGCCTTGGTAAAGAAGCGGCTGTAGAGCAGGTGCAAAATAGCGTGCTCGATGCCGCCGATGTAGTTATCGACGGGCATCCAACGGTCGGCAGCCTCACGGGAGAAGGGCAGCTCAGTGTTGTGCGGATCGGTATAGCGCAGGTAATACCAGCTGGAGCAGGTGAAGGTGTCCATGGTATCGGTCTCGCGCTTGGCCGGGCGGCCGCAGACCGGGCAGGTGGTCTCGTAGAACTCCTTGCACTCGGCGAGGGTCTCGCCGGCGCCCAGGTCCAGGTTCTCGGGCAGCGTCACCGGCAGCTGATCCTCGGGCACGGGCACGATGCCGCAGTGCTCGCAGTGGATGGCCGGGATGGGGTTGCCCCAATAGCGCTGGCGGCTGATGAGCCAGTCGCGCAGACGGAACTCGACCTTGCGACGACCGCAGCCCATGGCCTCAAGGTCGGCCACGATCGCAGCCTCGCCCTCGGAGTGCTTACCGCCGCGCATGCCGGTGTACTTGCCGGACTGGACCAGCGTGCCCTCGGCAGCGTGGGCGCAATCCCAGTCGACGGTCTCAGCATGGAAGGTATCGATGGTCTCGCCGCTGGCCTCGACGGCAGCGCGGTCGTCATCGTCGAGGATGATCGGCACGATCGGCAGGTCGTACTTACGGGCAAACTCAAAGTCGCGCTGGTCGCCACAGGGAACGGCCATGACGGCACCTGTACCGTAGTCGGCAACGACATAATCGGCAACCCACACGGGGACCTTCTCGCCGTTGACGGGGTTTACCACATAGCGGCCCGTGAAGGCACCGTGCTTCTCGAGGGTGCCCTGGGCACGCTCGACGGCAGAGATATGCTTGGAGTCCTCAACGATCTTGGTGACGGCCTCCTCGTACTCCGTGCCCTCGACGAGCTCGTGCAGGCCGGCGTACTCGGGAGCCAGGACGAAGAAGGAGACGCCAAAAAGGGTATCGGCACGCGTGGTGAAGACGGTGATCTTGCCCTCATCGCCCTCGATGGGCTCGCCATGCTGGTCGCACAGGGTAAAGTCGACCTCGGCGCCCTCGGAGCGACCGATCCAGTTGGCCTGCATCTGCTTGACGCGCTCGGGCCAGCCGGGGAGCTTCTCCAGATCGTCGAGCAGCTCCTGGGAGTACTCGGTGATCTTGAAGTACCATTGCTCAAGGTCGCGCTTCTCGGGCTCGGTACCGCAGCGCCAGCACTTACCCTCGGTGACCTGCTCGTTGGCCAGAACGGTCTTGCAGGTGGGACACCAGTTAACCGGGTTCTTCTTG
Organism: Collinsella sp. CAG:166; assembly: GCA_000434535.1. Lineage (GTDB taxonomy): Bacteria > Actinomycetota > Coriobacteriia > Coriobacteriales > Coriobacteriaceae > Collinsella. Next base: position 3,579 of record FR878627.1, on the reverse strand, counting down.
CGGTAGACCAGGCCCTTTTCCCACAGCTTCTCAAAGATCCACTGACCCCAGCGGTAGTAGTCGGGGCTGCAGGTCTTGACCATGCGATCCAGATCGTAGGAGAAGCCCATGCGCTTCATCGTGGCGAGCGCCTGGTCCATGTTCTTATACGTCCAGGCGGCAGCCTGCGTATTGTGCTTGATGGCGGCGTTTTCGGCGGGCAGGCCAAAGGCGTCAAAGCCGATGGGATGCAACACGTCGTAGCCGCGCATGCGGGCCTGACGGGCCATGGCATCGCCGATAGTATAGTTGCGCGCGTGGCCCATGTGCAGGTCGCCCGACGGATACGGGAACATCTCGAGCACGTACTTCTTGGGCTTGCTGTCGTCGGTGTCGACGGCAAAGAGGTTGGAGTCCTCCCAGGCCTTCATCCACCTGGACTCAATGGCCTGCGCGTCGTAGGCAGGGATCTCGTCCTTATGATCTGTGCAATCGCACATATCAGCTCCTTTAATCTTAGCTGGGGCCGGTCGGCTTGGCTTTGTTCGCTACTGCGGACAGTCCTGCGCAAGACGAAGAGCACATTAAGTGCTCTTCTTTGCGTGCGGAACTTGTAGCGAACAAAGCCAAGCCGACCGACCCTAAGGTTAACTTGACTGATGATAGCAAATACGACAAGCGAGATGCCTGCGACTTGCAGGCATCTCGCTTTATCTAAATAACGTGGTTGATACTCAACCTTTATGTGAGGTTCTTACCTTATCGATAAGATACGGACTGTTGAGAATCCTTCACGACAACGTCGTGGGCTCCGCCTTCGACGATCGAGGTCGAGCTCACCAGGGTCAGGCGTGCCTTTTCCTGGAGCTCGGGGATCGAGAGGGCACCGCAGTTGCACATCGTGGACTTGACCTTGTAGAGCGTGCCACCCACGCCGTCCTTGAGGGAGCCGGCGTAGGGAACGTAGGAGTCGACGCCCTCGACGAAGCTGAGCTTCGCGGCGCCGCCCAGGTCGTAGCGCTGCCAGTTGCGGGCACGCGCGGAACCCTCGCCCCAGTACTCCTTCATGTACTGGCCGTTGACATTGACGCGCTCGGTCGGGCTCTCGTCAAAGCGGGCGAAGTAGCGACCCAGCATCATAAAGTCGGCACCCATGGCAAGGGCGAGCGTCATGTGGTAGTCGTAGACGATGCCGCCGTCAGAGCACACGGGCACGTAGACGCCGGTCTCCTCGTAATACTCGTCGCGAGCGCGGCAGACGTCGATCAGCGCAGTGGCCTGACCGCGGCCGATACCCTTGGTCTCACGGGTGATGCAGATGGAACCGCCGCCGATACCGACCTTGATGAAGTCGGCACCGCAGTCGGCCAAAAAGCGGAAGCCCTCGGCGTCGACGACGTTACCGGCACCGACCTTGACGTCCTCGCCGTAGTTGGCGCGAATCCACTCGATGGTGCGCTTCTGCCACTCGCTGAAGCCCTCGGAAGAGTCGATGCACAGGACATCGGCGCCGGCCTCGATGAGCAGCGGCACGCGCTCGGCATAGTCGCGGGTGTTGATACCAGCACCGACCATGTAGCGCTTGTCGTTATCGAGTAGCTCGTTGGGGTTGGTCTTGTGGCTGTCGTAGTCCTTGCGGAAGACGATGCCCATGAGATGATCGTTGTCGTCGACGATGGGCAGAGCGTTGAGCTTGTTGTCCCAGATGACGTCGTTGGCAACCTTGAGGCTGATGTTCTTGTCGCCCACGATGAGCTGCTCACGCGGGGTCATGAACTCGGAGACCTTCGTCTGGTGGTCATCGCGACTGGGGCGATAGTCACGGCTGGTGACGATGCCCAGGAGCTTACCCTTGGGAGTACCGTCGTCGGTAACCGGCATGGTGGAGTGACCGGTCTTCTCCTTGAGCTCGATGACCTGCTCCATGGTCATGTCGGGGGTCAGCGTGGAATCGGACTGGACGAAACCAGCCTTGTGATCCTTGACGGCCTTGACCATAGCGGCCTCGGACTCGGCGCTCTGGGAACCGTAAATGAAGGACAGGCCACCCTCAGTAGCGAGCGCGACACCCATGTCGACGCCCGAGACGGACTGCATGATGGCGGAAACCATGGGGATGTTCAGGGTGATTGCCGGCTTCTCACCGCGCTTAAAGCGGGTCAGCGGCGTCTTAAGAGAGACGTTGTTGGGGATGCACTGCGAGGACGAGTAGCCAGGGACCAGCAGATACTCCGAAAACGTGTGGGACTCACCGGGAAAGAACGTAGCCATGTTTCTCCTTTTTCCATGCGACCGGTCGGCTGCAGGCCTCGTAGGACCCAGCCCAACCTTGGGCGCCCAATACTGGGGAAGTATCTTAACGCACTTTGACTGCTACAATGCATGATTTAAGAAGAGCACAC
>FR878627.1:0-1170 GCA_000434535.1 Collinsella sp. CAG:166 | reverse complement strand
CACACGAGGGTTTGACGCAGGCTTTGCGTTTGCCCAGCAAACACTTTAGCGGGGAGACGTGGAGCGTATGGAGTACAAGACGACGGCAAAGTTGGTCATTCAAGCGTGCGACAAGGATTTGCCGGGCGTCTTCGGCCACGGCTGCGTCTTGCTGCTGCAGGGTATCGCCCGCGAGCACTCGCTCAACCGAGCCGCCAAGAGCATGGGCATGGCGTATTCCAAGGCCTGGCGCATTGTAAACGAGGCAGAAGGTCAGCTGGGCTGCAAGCTCATCGAGCGCGACGGCGCCCGCGGATCCACCCTCACCCCCGCCGGTGAGCGAGCCATAGCGGTCTACGAGGAGCTGCAGGCCGACATCAACCAAGTAATTGCCGCAAAGGCCAACGACCTCATCGCCAGTATCAAAGAGTAGCCAATTTGGGACGGGGCCTTATAGCCACACAACCCCATCTCATAAGTTGCGGTGAAATAGGGACTGTTTATGCGGTTAAAGCCGTAAATCAATCCATATTTCACCGCAACTCATGAAGTCGAGGATGATTTAGCTAGTTGCGGAGGGCATTATCTAGGGTGGCGGCCACGATCAAGGGGTCGTCCGTACCGGCGAAGAGGCGGATGGTGCTCCCCTGCTTGCCGCGTGGGGCCGAAAGGCGCGTCGTTGCGCCGCCGGCGGGCGATGTGCGAAACTCCCCCGGCAAAGCGTCGAACAACTCTCCCGCGCTACGCCCGATAAGGTCGAATTCAACTGCCGGGCCAAAGCCGTGCTCGAGGATTCCCGTTGCAACCGCATGGTCGGGATGCGAGCTCAGTCCGGGATAGCGCACGTTGCGCACCTTCTCGTTGGCGGCCAGATACTCGGCCAGCGCACGGGCACGGTCGAAGTGTGCCTGCATGCGGGCTTCGAACGAGTCCAGTCCGCGCTCCAATACACCGGCCTCGTCAGCGGGCAAATCAAGCTTGGCCAAGCCACGGCCCTCAAGCAGGGCATGCGCGCACTCAGCCGCGGCATCCACACGATGGCGCTTGAGTTGCGAGCGCGCCACCGAAGCGGCAACGAGCTTGCGCGGAGCTTTGCCGGCGCACACGCGATCGAGCGCCTCGAGCAACAGCGCAGCACCTAGCCGCAGCGGATCGCAGCCAAAAGCCGATACCACGGTGTTGTCCACAACC
>FR878626.1:3943-12181 GCA_000434535.1 Collinsella sp. CAG:166 | reverse complement strand
CACCGCATTGCCCGTCGTCTCGACCGGATAGCCGCACGTATCCACAGCCTTGGTGCAAACCTGCTCGTTCATCGCCTCATCCTCGCCAATTCTTTAAGAAGCCTTTACGTTTCCGTGTAATTCCCGTCCATTATCGCGCAGGTCGCCACTACATTGCGCCACACCGCCGCACATGCGCGTTAATATGGCTGGTTGTCGTGCGCAGCCCGCAAATGCAGTGCATATTTAGGTAACAATCGGGTAAACCCCCGCTTTCGTAGGTTTTAAGTTTGTGAGGAGTCTCAGCATGTTCGCTGCCGCCATCTCGCTCGTCGGTCTTGCGGCGACCGTCTACCTTGTTTTGCGCGAGGCCAAGGCCATTCGCGCTCAGTCGGGCACCGTTGCCAAAAGCGCTCTTGGGTGGAGCGTCGCCTTCGGCCTGTTCCAGCTCTTTTTGACCATTTGGGGCGCCATTGGCCTCGTCGCCCAAAACGAGCCGCTCGCCTTTGTGATGCTCATCCTGACCAACGCCATCCTCACCGGCTGCGCTTGGGCCAGCATCGCCCGCGACCGCATCGCCCCGCGCGTCTTTGCGTTCGCCGGGCCCGACGCCCCCGCCCCCACCGGCAAGCTCGCCCGCCTGCGCGGCGCCTTTGTGGGCAAACCGCTCGTCGCCGCCGTCTTGTGCCTGCTGCTCGCCGGCGTCTTTGCGCTGCTGGGCATGGAGGTCTCGTCCAACCACGACTTTACCTGGGTCTACCCCCTGTGCATCCTGCTCGAGTGGGCCATCATCACCACGCTCATGGTCGGCCTGTTCTTCCTGTTCCAGCGCCACGGCGCAGCTCCCGCGGTCCTGGCCTTTGCCCTCTTTGTCCTGGGCATTGCCGAGTTCTTCGTCATCACGTTTAAATCCATGCCCATCCAGCCGGGCGACCTTTCGGCCATCTCCACCGCCGCCGCGGTCGCCGGCACCGGCTACACCTTCTCGATCTCACTGTTCTGCGTGCTGTCCATGGGCTTTACCGCCATCGCCATGCTGCTATGCGAGTACGCCGGCCTGGTGGCACCGCACCGTCAGAAGGGCGCCGCCAACGCCAAGCGCATGCTGCTCACCAACCTGCTCGTCGCCGTGCTGTGCCTGGGCGGCGTGACCGCGCACGTCACGCTTATCGACTACTACAACACCCTCGGCATCACCGTCTACACCTGGCGCCCGCTCGAGAGCTACTGGCGCGAGGGCTACCTGCCCGCTTTCATTAGCGCAGCGCAGTCCATCAAGCCGCCCAAACCCGCCGACTACTCCGTCGACGATGCCAAGGCCACGCTCAAAAAGTACGCCAAGGCCTACGACAAGTCCGACGCGGCCAAGAGCGACGAGCGCGCCGCCGCAAAGGAGCAGTTCGACAGCGAGAAGCCCACGGTCATCGCCATCATGAACGAGACCTTCTCGGATCTGTCGATCTACCAGAATATGCGCGCCGGCTACGAGGGCCCGCAGTACTTTAAGAACCTGCCCAACTGCCTCAGCCGCGGTAAGCTCTACGTGAGCGCCTACGGCGGCGGCACCGCCAATACCGAGTTTGAGTTTATGACCGGCAACTCCATGGCCAACCTGGGCTCGGGCGTGTACCCCTACACCATCTACAACATGGAAACGACCGGGAACCTGGCAGAGCAATTCAAATCGCTCGGCTATTCCACCACGGCCATGCACCCCAACCACGCGACCAACTGGAACCGCGAGAACGTCTACAAGGACTTTGGCTTTGACCAGTTCCTGTCTATCAACGATTTCCAGGGCGCCGACACCCTGCGCGGTATGGTGACCGACCAGGCTACCTACGACAAGATTCTTGAGCTGCTCGACCAGAACGCCGATCCGCAGTTTATCTTCGACGTGACCATGCAGAACCACTCGGGCTACGATACGGGTCTACTGCCGGCAGATAAGCAGATGCACCTGAACATCGACACGACCGACCTGGACGCCAAGACTGTCGAGGACGGCACGTTGTCCGATGTCGACGAGTACGTCTCGTGCATTGAGCAGTCCGACCAGGCGCTGCGCTACTTCCTCAACGCCCTGAACAAACTCGATCGCAAGGTGGTCGTGGTGTTCTGGGGCGACCATCAGCCGTTCTTCCCGTCCAAGTTCAACGACAAGTGGTTTACCGACGAGGATGACGCCACCCACCAGGAGCGCTTGTGGCAGACCGACTACATCATTTGGGCCAACTACGACGTTGCCGGCTGCGACCAGACAAGCGAGGTCGACGACCTGTCCACCAACTATCTGTCCACCCAGCTGATGCAGCTGATCGGCGCACCTCTCTCCGACTACCAGAAAGCGCACATGACGCTGCGCGAGTCGCTGCCCGCCATCAACTCCGTCGGCTACGAGGACGCCAGCCTGCGCTGGGCGCTCTCCTCCAACGTCACCGGTGACGACGACGCCGCCGCGGCTGCCACCAAGGCACGCGAGGATTACGCCAAGATGCAGTACTACGAGATGTTCCGCGACGGCAAGAACGTGTATACCGAGCACTTCCAGACCGAGGCCAACGAGACCGACCCCAACCTGGCGCCGGGTACGACCAAGATTAAGTAGCTGCTAGCTGCTGAGCCACAACTGAAACGTCTGTCCAGGCGGAGGCATATAAGGTTCCCTGCTCGGACAGTCCTGCGCAAGACGAAGGCCACATTAAGTGGCCTTCTTTGTTTGCGGAAAGTGTGTCCCGGAATTCTTGTCTGGAATGGGATGCAGTTTCCGCTTGGGACCCGATTGGGAAAGTGTGTCCCACTATTCAGCTGGATTCCGGGATGTATTTTCCGGTTGAGGCTCGTTGGGAAAATGTGTCCCGTTCCGGGCGCTAATTGTGGGATGCAGTTTCCGCTTGCGGAGTCTCCACTCAACAGAAAACCCGGGTGGCCTGTTTTTTGGCTACCCGGGTTTTTGGGTTGTCGATATGTTCGACTGGCTACTAGTGGGTCTTGCGGCGCTTGATCAGCATGATGAGGGCTATCACTACGAGCGTTGCTCCCGCTGCTGCTGCGGTGGCGACTAGGGCGAATGTTTGGTCGCCGGTGTTTGCGAGGTTCTTCGCTGTGGTCGTAGTCTTGACCTTGGTGTCGGTCTTAGCTCCGTTGTCGGACTTGGGCTTGTCCGGGTTCGTCGGGGTCTCAGGAGTCTCGGGGTCCTTTGAGCCTTCGGAATCGGTTGGGCCGGCGGTGTTTACCAGCGTATGGTCCAGGAACTTCTTGGCGCCCGCACTTGCCTGTGAGAACAGGCGGCGCATGCGGATCGGGGTGGCGTTCACCGTTGTGGGCGCCGTCTCCTCGGCCTCGATATTCGCGAGCGTCGTGCCGGTGTCGAGGCCCACGTCGTTGTATCCCACGTGGCAGTAATACTGCGCACCGTCATCGTCTGCGGTCAGGTCAATCTCGAGCTTTGAGGCCGTTCCAGCCGCGAGGTTGCCATCGGCACCCACGAGCTTAAACTCTGTCTCGCCGCGGCCCTTGCGGTACCACACATAGGTCGGTGCCAGCCCTGTTTCGCTATCGTCGGCACCGAGTTGCTTCACATGGCCAATCGCCGAGAGCGTCAGGTGGCTTCCCGCCGTGCGCTCAACCGAAGAGTCGTATCCAAAATCCGACCCCTCCGCAGCATCCGCCGCAGGTCCGCTCACGGTCATCGTCATGCCATCGGGCATGGTCTTGACCGTGATGATTGCCGAGCGAATACCTGTTTCGGTCGTGGATCCATTCTTAACGGCGGCGATGGCGAATCGATACTCCGTATTGGGCTGCAGCCCATCCCACTTGAGCGAGGTCTGCGTGTTGTCGGCAATCTTCCAGCTATTGACGACCGCATCCGCCGCATTGCTCTGCAGCATGCCCACGCCGTAGCTAAAGCCACTCTTGTTTGCGAGTACATCGTCCCAGCTAAACGTAACGCTGGTCGAATCGACGGCGTTTGCCGTAAAGCCCGTCACGGCCGGCGCGTCGGGCATCTCGACGTCCTTAACGTCATAGCCCACGATCCAGAACTGGTCGGTGTCCTTGGTGCCGAGCTTGTCGCCCGAGTCTGCCTCGAACTTGTCGACATCCACCGCGTTGACGCCCAGACGCCACACAAAACCGTACTTGCCCTGCGCGGCCTCGGGCAGGTTGTCGACGGTGCCGCCGTATTCGGTCGATTCACTCGAGGAGTTACCCGTAGTAAAGCCGGCGTTGGCACCAAAGCACAGGCCGCCAAACAACTCGTGCTTTGCGAGCTTCGCGCCCATGACAACGCTGCCGTTCAGCGTCAAGCCGAGCTCGAGCTCCTGCTCCTTGCCCTCCTCGACTTCGATGGTCTGCTCAATGCTCGCCCCCGACTGCGCGGCGGCGCCGTTAAACCCATCGTGCGTGTAGGCGCGCGTTACGCCAGGCTTGCCCAGGCCAAAGGAATCCCCAACGGGAGTCTCGCCGTTGAGCGTCGTTTGATAGGTTCCGGGTTCTCCCGACCGGTTGGTCAAAAAGTAGCTGAGCGGCGTCATATTGTGCTGTTTGGCAATGCGGTCATAGGCCTCGACATTAACGACCGAGGTCTGCGCGCCGAGCGACACGGGCGCCGCCATCACGCCCTTGCCACCAGTTTCCTCATTTTCGATCTCATACTCGTAATAGACCATCGGAATCGTGTAGAGCACGGCCTTGTCACCCTCGCCGGCATGCGACTCATAGCTTACGCTTGCGCTGACCGTGCGCTCGCTCCGGTAGTCATAGCATCCCTCGGCGGCAAAATCGACTGAAGCATTCATCGCGACCAGGGGCGGACCGGTCTGCACCTCGACGGCAACGCCCAACTCGGCGCCAATGGTATAGCCCTGGGATGTCCCCGTGCCCTTTTCCTCTCCGTATGACGTGCCGCCCAACACCAGATAGCCGTATGCCTGCTCCAGATCCTCAACATAGGGCGCATCCTGCAGCACGGCAAGCACGCGCGGGTTGGTATAGACCTTGTAGCGGTCCTTGTACGTGATCTTGACGCTGTCGTTGTCGACATCGGGCAGCGCGAGCGAGATAAATGTGCCGTAGGTAGTGCCGCGACGGTTGCTCTCGCTAATCACCTGCTCCTCGCCGCGGCGCACCTTTCCGTTCTCGTCGAGCGAAAAATGCGAGGCGGTCATCCAATAGTAGTCATCGTTCTTGCGCAGGTCCTCGTCGCGGTGCTTGCCCACCACGGCGATAAAGCTCTCGTTATAGCGGTCCGAACCCGAGACGCTGCCCGCCTTGACGTCGCTGATCCACACCTGCTCTATACCCTTGTGGTCATGCTTGTTGCTGCTGTTGTATTGCTGACCGCTCATGCTCATGGTTCCGACCATGGACCCCAAGCCCTGAGCCCCGCTCTGTGCCGTGTTGCAGGCAAAGTCGCGGAACACATCGCCGCCCACGAGCACCTCGTCGACCGCCAGCTGCTCGGACAGGCCGTCAAGGTTGGCAGTGGCAAGGGCAATAGGCGCCAAGGTGCACGGATAGCGCTTATCCTGAGCGCTATCCTTCCATGCGCTGTTGGGCACATGCATCAGCCCATAGGAGGCGAGGAGCCCGTCTCTGTATTCCTTGCAATCGGAAAGCTTGAACTCGCCAGACTCCGAGTCAAAATACGCGTAGCGGTACAGCGCGCCGTACAGCCCCTTGCTGCCGTCAGAAGCGCCGTAATCAAAAGCGCTGCGTTGCCAGTCATAGCCCGCAAGAATAAGGCCCGTGACGGTTTCACCCGTCTTCTTTCCTTCTTCATCGTAGGCGGCAAACGTGCCGAACGTCGCATTCGCAGCGACCATGGTCTTGCCGTTCGCGGAGAGGGAGATTGCGCCCGCGTCGCCCAGAGCATCGACATGGACGAGCGCACCCTTGGATGCATCCCACGAAAACAGCTCGCAATGCGTCGACTTATCAATATTCTTCTTGCCGTAAGGTGCCGAGACCACGATGGCGAGGTCATCGCAAAAATCGCGATCGAGGTCGCCGGCCGCTAGCGAAACGACAGGAGCTGACTGAAGCTGCGTCCAGGAATCGTTCCCGCCCTTGTTGTGCGTGGTGTAGTCCGCGGCGTTACCGGCATCGATCTTGACGACGCTTTGCTTCCAGTTGCCGCCCTCCAAGTCATACATGTCGACTACAGCCTTGCGCACGCCGTTCTCGTCGACATAGCAGCCCGCGTAGACAAAAAGCTCGTCGACGCCGTCGCCATCGACATCGCCCGCCTCGACATCAAAGACGGCGTCGTGCTCTTGCAGGTAACCGGCATCCAGGTACTTAAAACGGCCTTCCTACATCATATTAGTGTTGACCGTCACCGGCAGGTGTGTGTCGAGAGTGCGCGTACGCCCGTTGCTAAACGAGTAGAGGACCAGCTCAACCTTTCCGGCGTATGACTTGCCGTCAATCGTCGTGGAGGAACTGTCGCCGTAGGCACGGAGCTCGGCAACGCGGCTCTTTTTGCCCGTGCTGGCGTCGCTGCAGAACTCAACACTCGTGGCGTGAATGCCCGAGAAACCGTTGTTGTCGTTGGCGAGTACTGTTGAGGACTCATTGTTGCTTAGGTACGACCAGGTGCCGCCACCGTAGTCGCTATGCTTGTAGAGATCGCTGTTCGTATCGAAGTTGTTGACGTTTTGCCAGAACTTTGCGGCGCCCCACACACTTCCATAGCCATCGGTGAGTTTGCTGCTGCCGCCAATGTCACCGCGCTCGACGTTCTCGAGCTTGTCGCGCAGAGTGTAGCGATTGCCATGGCTACCGTTAGCTGCCATATAGACCTCGCTGCGCGTGGCAAACGTCGTGGGGGTATCAGTGGAATAGGGGCCAATGGTATCGGCCGGAATGTCCTCGCTCGTGCCCAGACCCAGGGCTTGATAATCCTGCTCGGTCATATCGGTGATTGCGGGCGCGTCTGCCGCCTGGGCAACCTGGGGCGTGGCCGTGAAGCAGGCGACGCTCGTGGCGATCAACGCAGCAAGCGCCGCCGTCCCAACAAGCGGGATTTTCGACAGCCTACGGATACGGGGGTGTGGAACGTACATGAGGGACCTCGCTTTACTCGAGTGGAGTGGACTCATTTTTGCAAATGATACATCCGATGCCCGATATCACGTGTCTCATTTTCGCCAACGGCGTGTCTCATTTTTGAGAATCCGAGATGCCGCGGAAATCTTATCCCAGCTCAAAGGCCATTTCTGGGATGTATTTCCCGTCGAGTGCCTCATCGGGAAACTGCATCCCATTTCAAGCGTGGCAAATTCCGGGACGCATTTTTCGAAAGCCTGCCCATCCGGAAAGCCCGTCCCACTTTGGACGCATCCGGGCACGGAACCATCGACCTATCAGGCCTCCCATCAATAAAGAGGCGTCCTCCCGGGCGGCGGGGCACGAAGTTCATCGCGAGTTCCGCACGCAAAGAAGGCCACTTAATGTGGCCTTCGTCTTGCGCAGGACTGTAGAGCAGGGAACTTCGTGCCCCGACGCCCGGGAGGACGTTTCATTTAGAAAGATGGACCGACCGCCGTCAGCGATGGGAGCTACTCCCCCAGCACGGCCTTTTTGGCGGCTGCAGCCATGTTGTCCAGATCTTCCTTGGTGGGGTGATCCTTTGCGGCGACCCAGTTATCGAGCAGCATCTTAAAGCGGACATTGTCGGGATCTTGCTCGAGCATGGCCTCGTAGCGCTGCTTGACCGCGGGACCCATCTTGCCCTGGCACATTGCCCAACCCACAAGCTCGGCATCCTCGGCCAAATTGGAGGTCACGCGATTGATAATCTGCTGATAATAGCTCTGGTCGGCGCCAAAACCGCAGGTACCAAAGAGGAAAACGCGCTTGCCGTGCAGAGCGGAGAGCAGCGCGGCAACCGAAGGCGTGCACGCGCCCTTGTCGCACCAAAAACCGACGAGCACCGTGTCGGCCGCGCAGGCGCCCTGCGCCTCGAGCGCAACCTGATCTGCATCCGCATCGTCGCTCAACGCCGCGGCATGGACAAACTCAACGCCCGCAGCCTGCAGAGCGCGCTTGATCGCGCCCGAAACCATCCTGGTATTACCGCTCTTGCTGTTAACCACCAAAGAGCACGTCATAGTCACGTTGCCTCGTTTCCCCCAAAACTAAAGCCACTAATGCAATTTATTAGATGAATATCTTAGTACTAACGTGACAGATGTAAACCACCTTCTGCCGATTGGCGACATGGGCGACACCGATGGGGGCAAAACGTCCGCA
>FR878626.1:0-3830 GCA_000434535.1 Collinsella sp. CAG:166 | reverse complement strand
GCGGTAGAGCTCGGCGTAAAAGCCGCCTGCCGCGAGCAGTTCATCGTGCGTGCCGCGCTCGATAATCTCGCCATCGCGCATGACCAGGATACAATCGGCATTGCGAATCGTCGACAGGCGGTGTGCCACCACAAAGCTTGTGCGACCGGCCATGAGCTCGTCGAATGCCGCCTGCACCTGCAGCTCGGTACGCGTATCGATGCTCGACGTTGCCTCGTCCAGCAGCAGAATCACCGGATCGGTGAGCATGACGCGCGCGATGCACAGCAGCTGTTTTTGACCCTGGCTAAACGTGCCGCCGTCCTCGCCGATCACCGTATCATAGCCGCCTGGCAGCTGCACGATAAACTTGTGCGCATGTGCGCGCCTGGCGGCCTCGACAATCTGCTCGCGCGTGGCATCGGGGCAACCGTAAGCGATGTTGTCCGCCACCGTGCCCTCGAACAGCCAGGTGTCCTGCAGCACCATGCCAAAGGCGCGGCGCAGGCTCGCACGCGTGTAGTCACGCGAGGAGCGACCATCGACCGCGATGCGCCCAGCATCGATATCGTAAAAGCGCAGCAGCAGGTTGATGAGCGTCGTCTTGCCACAGCCCGTGGGGCCGACGAGGGCATAGCGCATACCGGGCTTGGCATCGATGCAGATATCCTGCAGCAGTTTGCGGTCGGGCACATAACTAAAGTCCACATGCTCAAACGAAACCTCGCCCTTCGGGGCAGTGAGCTCAATGGCATCCACAGCGTCGGGCTCCTGCTCGCGCGCATCGAGCAACGCGAACATGCGGCGCGCCGAGGCATACGCCGTCTGGATTTGCGTAATGACGTTGGTGACCTCATTGAATGGCTTGGTGTACTGGTTAGCATAGGACAGAAAGATTTGCACGCCGCCCACCGTGAGCGCCGCAGGTACGCCCGTGATCACGCCCGCGCAGCCGATCGCGGCGACCACGGCGTAGATGATGTTATTGATAAAGCGCGTGCCGGGGTTAGAAAGCGAACCCATAAACTGCGCGCGCTCGCCCGCCGTATAGAGCTCGGCGTTGAGCGCGTCAAAGCGTGCTTGGGCGTTCGGGCCGTAGGCAAACGCATCAACCAGCTTTTGCTCGCCCACATACTCCTCGATATGACCGCCGAGCTGGCCTTGGATGAGCTGTTGAGCAGTGAAGCTCTTATTGGAAAGCTTGGCGATGGCACCGGCCGCAAAGATGGAAAGCGGCGTGACGAGCACCACCACAAGCGTCATGGTCAGGTTGATGGAGAGCATAAACGCAAGCGTGCCCACGATGGTGATGACGCCGGTAAAGAGCTGCGTAAAGCCCTGCAGCAGGCCGTCACCCACCTGGTCGACGTCGTTGACCACGCGGCTCATGAGGTCGCCGTGGGCATGGCCGTCGATAAAGCTGAGCGGCATGCGGCTGAGCTTGTCGCTCGCCTCCACGCGCATGTCGCGCACCGTCTCGTAGGACAGACGGTTGACGCAGTAGCCCTGCAGCCACTGGAAGGCCGCCGCGCCCACCACGACAATCGCGAGCTTGGTAACGAGCGGCAGCAGCGACCCGAAGTCCACCTGCCCGGCGGCAACGATGAGGTCGATGCCCTCGCCGATAAGGATGGGCGTATAGAGTTGCAAGATCACCGAGATGGCGGCGCTCACAAACGACGCCGCAAACGAGACGCGGTGCGGGCGAACATAGCCCAGCAGACGGCGAGTTACCGCGCCTACGGGGTAACGCTCGGGGTCGCCGGGCTGGCGCGGACCGTCGCCCAGGTCGTTGAGGTTATCGTTGCCGGACACGTTGGCCGTCATCGTGGCGACCGAACCGGAAGAAGTATACGGATTCATTTAGCAGCCCTCCTTTGCGCAAGTGGATGCCGGGGCAGCCGGGGCGGACGCGGAACTTGGGGCGGACGCGGGCATCGCGCTCCCCTGCTGACCCTCGAGCTCCTCGCGACGAAGCTGCGACTGGCAAATCTCGCGATAGAGTTGGCAGTTTGCGTACAGCTCGTCGTGCGTACCCAGGCCCGCGACCGATCCGTGGTCGAGCACGCAGATCATGTCGGCATCGCGCACGGTCGAGACGCGCTGGCTCACGATCACCGTGGTCAGCGGGAGCCCGCCCGCGGCGGCACCGCGTACGCTGCGCTCGCGGATGGCGTGGCGAAGCGCCGCATCGGTCTTAAAGTCGAGCGCCGAGGCGGAGTCATCCATGATCAGAATTTGCGGCGAGCCCACCAGGGCACGCGCAATGGTCAGGCGCTGGCGCTGGCCGCCGCTGAAGTTCTTGCCGCCCGCCTCGACCGGGGCGTCGAGGCCCTGGGGCTTGTTGTGCACGAACTCGCTGGCCTGCGCTATATCGAGCGCCGCCCACAGCTCCTCATCGGTTGCCGACTCGTCGCGCCAGGTTAGGTTGCTGCGGATCGTGCCGCTCACGAGCGACGCGCGCTGCGGAACAGTCGCGACCACATGGCGCAGCTGATCGAGCGGCCAGGCGCGCACGTCGGAGCCCATCACGCTCACACTGCCGACGCCCGCGTCGTACAGGCGCGGGATGAGCGAGACGAGCGTCGACTTACCGCTGCCCGTGCCGCCGATAATGCCGAGCGTTTTGCCCAGCGGGAGTTCCAGCGTCACATCGTTGACAGCATTGGCCGCGCCGGCGCCAAACGAGAAGCTCGCATGGCTCAAGCTCAGCGCGGGGACCGGAGCAGCGTTGCCCATCGCGCTCGGCTCGAGTAACGCAACCGGCTGGGTGCCCTCGTCGGTGATGCTCGGCTCGCAATTGAGCACCTCGTTGATACGCGACGCGCTGGCGCTCGCCTTGGTAAAGACCACGACCAGGTTGGCGACATACACGATGGAGGTCAGGGTCTGCGTCATGTAGTTGACGAACGCCATGACCTGGCCCTGCGTGAGCTCGCCCACGTTGACCTGGATGCCGCCCACCCACAGGATGGCGCACACGCCCAGGTTCATCACAAGAAACGTGACGGGGTTGAGGATCGACGAGAGCTTGCCCACCGCGATTGCGACACGCGCCTGGTCATCGGCCGCCTGGGCAAAACGCTCACGTTCGTGACCCTCGCGCACAAACGCCCGGACCACGCGGGCGCCCGAAAGCCCCTCGCGGCAAATGAGCGCGATGCGGTCGAGCTTTGCCTGCAGCTGCTTGTAGTACGGGATGCAGCGCGCCATGACAAACCAAAACACCAAGCCAATGGCGGGCGTGCAAATCAAAAAGATGATGCCGAGCTTAAGGTCGATGGCAAGGGCCGCGCACATGGAGCCCACCGCCAGGAAAGGCCAGCGGATGAGCATGCGCACGCCCAGCGCCACGGCGAGCTGCACCTGGTTGACGTCGTTGGTAATACGCGTAATGAGCGACGGCGTGCCAAAGCGATCGAGTTCGGCATAGCTCAGCTTGTTGATGTGCTGGTAGAGTGCGCCGCGAATGTCAGTACCCATGCCCTGCGAGGTGAGCGCCGCCATCTTTTGGCAGACGAGCGTAAACGAGATGCCGATCACGGCCATGGCGGCGAGCACCATGCCGTAGTGGACGACGGCACTCACGTCGTGCGCACCGATACCTTTATCAATCATCTGGGCAATCACCAGCGGCGTCAGCAGGTCAAAGATCACTTCAATCAACTTGCACGCAGGGCCAATCACCATATACCGGCGAAACTTACCGCCAAAACGCCTGAGCAGCTCAATCATATAAAGGCGCTCCCTATCATCATCTCTATTCAATCTGATTCATGATAGTACGGCGAACCCTGGGGATGCGTAAGCAACTCGTTACAGATGTAAGGGCAACGGTCACTAGCGCCCAA
>FR878625.1 GCA_000434535.1 Collinsella sp. CAG:166 | reverse complement strand
GCGGCAGATTGCCCTGAAAGAGGAGGGCATAGACCTTAAGGGTCATGCCCGACGATTGAAGGGCAAGGTGCCGTGCCTCGGGAAGACAGACAATTACGCGGACGGCTCCTGCTGAGTAATGCAGTGGATGTTGCCGCCACCGAAGACGACCTGCTCGGACTGAACGCCGACGCACTTGTAGACGCCCTCGCCCCAGACCTCGTCGTAGATCTTCTGGAGCGTGTCGACGGCCAGCTGGTCGTTCTCGTCGCCGTACTGCGGGACGATAACGCCGTGGTTGGTCACGAGGTAGTTCATGTAGGAGGCGATCAGCGGCTCGTCGGGGACGCGCGGCTCGGCGTTCTCGTCGGCGTCGATGGTGTCGCAGGAAGCCTGGTCCATGAACAGCGGGTTCACGGGCATGCAGAGCTTGTAGACCTTCATCTTGCGGCCCTTGGCGTCGACGGCGTTGGAGAGGGTCTCGTAGGCAGCGTGGCACTGCTCGTAGAACGGATACTCGGGATCGTCGGTCCAAATGCAGGCCATGACGCCCGGCGCGATGAACGTGGCGACGTCGTCGATGTGGCCGTTGGTCTCCTCGGGGTCGATGCCCTCCTTGACCCAGATGACCTTCTCGACACCCAGGTAATCCTTGAGGTGCTCGTCCATGTAGGCGCGAAGCTCCTCGCTCCAGGGCTCAAACTTCTTGCGGTACTTGGGCCAGATGGACTCGGGATCCTCTTCCTCCTCCAGAACCGCAGAGCAGGTGCGGCCCGGGGAAAGCAGGCACTGGTCGGTCACGACAAGGGTGCCCTCGCCGTCGACGGTGATGGAGCCGCCCTCGAGGATCATGTCGTCGGGACGATAGCGGCGGCAGCCGGAGAGCTCAGCCATCTTGAGGGCGATCTGCTCGTCCTTGTCCCACGGGAAGTACAGGCCGTCGACGAGGCCGCCGTAGGCGTTGAAGTGCCAGTGGTTGGCGCGCTTCTCGCCCTTGCCGTTGATGACGTAGGTGGCGGCAGTGTCGCGGAACCAGGCGTCGTCGGTGGTCATCTCGATGACGGTGACGTTCTCGTCGTTCTCGAAGACGGCCTTGCAGTTGGCGTAGTCGACCTGGTTGGCGCACATATAGACCGGGGTGAACTCGGAGATGGCGCGGGCGATGGCGGCATACTGCTTCTGGGCCGGCTTGGCGCCGTGGGCCCAGGTGTCGGTGCGGTGGGGCCAGCCCATCCACACGCGATCCTGCGGGGCGAACTCGGCGGGCATGAAGAAGCCGTCGGCCTTGGGGGTGGACTCGGACTCGGTGATCGTACGCATAAGATTTCCTCCAAATCGAACGATCGCTTGCTGCGGGCGGGTTACCCGCAGCCTAAAACCAAGAGAT
>FR878624.1:292-1927 GCA_000434535.1 Collinsella sp. CAG:166 | reverse complement strand
CTCCGATGCTCAGCACGATGAAGCTGCTGCCAAGGCCGCGCTCAAGGCCGCCGAGCTGGAAGCAAAGCTCGCCGCCATGGATCCCGAAAAAGCGGCCAAGGTCCGCGCGGCGCTTGCCGCCAAGGCTGCCCGCGACAAGCAGAAAAAGGAGGCGTAAGGTCCATGGCACATCGCTCCGTTATTCCGTTTGGCCCGCAGCACCCGGTGCTGCCCGAGCCGCTTCATCTGGACCTGGTGATCGATGACGACCGCGTCATCGAGGCAATTCCGCAGATCGGTTTTGTGCACCGCGGACTCGAGAAGCTCACCGAAAAGCGCGACATGCACCAGTTTGGCTACATCGCCGAGCGCATCTGCGGCATTTGCGCCGTGGGCCACAGCTGCGGCTATGCCAGCGCCTGCGAGCGCATGCTCGACATCGAGGTGCCCGGCCGCGTGCAGTATATCCGCACCATTTTGCACGAGCTTTCGCGCATCCACTCGCATCTGCTGTGGCTGGGCCTGCTCGCCGACGCCTTTGGTTTTGAGGCGCTGTTCTATCGGTCGTGGACCCTGCGCGAGCAGATTCTCAAGATCTTTGAGAGCACTTGCGGCGGGCGCGTGATTCTGTCGATTAACGAGATCGGCGGCCTTAAACACGACATTGAGGACTCCGAGCTGGCGGGCATTGTCCAGACGCTTGACGCCATGCGTCCCGACTACGAGGCCCTGGTGCATACGTTTTTGGACGACAATAGCTGCGGCGAGCGCCTGCATGGCGTGGGCGTGATCAGCAAGAAAGACGCGCTGGAGCTTTCGATGGTCGGTCCGTTTGGGCGCGCATCGGGCGTGGATTACGACGTGCGCATGTTTGACGACGGTGCCTATGCGGATCTGGCTGCGTTTGAGCCCATCGTTGCTACCGATGGCGATTGCTATGCCCGCTGCCAGGTGCGCTGTGCCGAGGTCACGCAGGCCATGGACATCATTAAGGAGCTTGTGGGCAAGATTCCACACGATGGGATCGGCGGGCGTACCAAGCTCACACCGGCCGACGGCGCGCGCGGCGAGGTTGTGATTGAGCAGCCGCGCGGCGAGGCGTATTACTATGTGCGCGGCAACGGCACCAAGAACCTGGACCGTTTCCGCGTGCGCACGCCGACGTCGCAGAACCTGGCGGGTCTGACGCATGCGCTGCAGGGCGTGCTCCTTGCCAACGTGCCCATGATTATCCTGACCATCGACCCCTGCATTAGCTGCACGGAAAGGTAGGCGCGGCATGAGTTTGCTGACATTTGCCAAGACGGCCTTGGGTTCTATGGTCAAGCAGCCGGTCACGGTGTGC
Source organism: Collinsella sp. CAG:166 (assembly GCA_000434535.1). Lineage (GTDB taxonomy): Bacteria > Actinomycetota > Coriobacteriia > Coriobacteriales > Coriobacteriaceae > Collinsella. The sequence goes on along the minus strand of FR878624.1, from coordinate 603 downwards.
TATCCGCAGGAGAAGCTCGCGGCGCCCGAGCGCCTGCGCGGGCATATCGTCAATGACATGGACGTGTGCATTTGCTGCGGCATGTGCGCGCGTCGTTGCCCGGCGGGCGCGCTCGCGGTCGATCGCAAGGGCGGAACGTGGTCGATCGACCCGTATGCCTGCGTGGTGTGCGGTGAGTGCATCGAAAGCTGCCCCAAACACTGCCTGAGCATGGACACCGCCCGTACTCCGGTTGCGGCGGATAAGACTCCCACGGTGGAAACCAAGCCGGAGTAGCGTTGGGATGGGGCCGGTGGGGCAAAAATGCCCCA
>FR878624.1:0-147 GCA_000434535.1 Collinsella sp. CAG:166 | reverse complement strand
CGCAGGTAGATAACCTGCCGTTTTTCAAAAAATGGAGGTATGGATGAGGACCCCGACTTTAGCCCCGTAATCCGGCATAGTTTTGAAATGACACCATATCCGTAACAGCCTTTGATCTCCCGTGGACAGAGGGAAACGGATCATTTT
>FR878623.1 GCA_000434535.1 Collinsella sp. CAG:166 | reverse complement strand
GGCATCCTCGGCCGTGGGTCCCACAAAAGCGGCGGTGCGGCGACGGTACATGCCGCCTACCAGGCACAGGTCGCAGCCCTCGCGCGCCTCGAGCAGGTTAAAGACCGAAAGCGAATTGGTCACATAGTTGGAAGGCAGCTTGTCAGTGACTCGGAGAGCGCCAATGCGATCTCACGACGGTTGCGCTCATTGTCTCAATTAGATACTCAACGAAATACGGCCCCGCAGCTCAATAAGCTGCGGGGCCGTACCATACACCGACGAATCAACGACGAAGTGCATCCACTATTTGGCCAGCTCCTGAACGATCCAGTCAATTGCACCTTCGGGATCGTTGGTAAGGTCGATATACTCCTTGCCCCTTGTGGTGAGCAGTTTAATTCCAAGGCGATCGGTATCGGCCTTCATAGCGTCATAGTACATGCGTGCCTGGGGCGCCAGAACAATCACGTTGTACTGATCCATCGTCTCATAGTGGCTTCCGTACGCACCGGACTGAGAAACCAGATCAATACCCTTAGCAGCGGCACCTTCGCGAAGAGCATTTGCCAAGAGAGTCGAAGTGCCGGCACCCTGGCAAAGCACAAGCACGCGGATCTGCTCCGCCTTGTCCTTTACCGCCTCGAGAGCTTTTGCGACATTTTCCTGTGCGGCAATAGCATCTGCATCCGAGGTTCCTGCAGTCTCCTTTGCAGACTCTTCCAAACAAAGCTGATGGTCATACGCCATGCAGAACGGATAGTAAATCACAAAGTCAACGACCAACAGCACTGCCATCAATATGAGAGAACGCAGATCGAGACCCGTGGTGAGGAATGCACCGATTGGGCCGGGAAGCGCCCACGGCATGGTATACATGGGGGCGTTCATTCCAATGACGTCAATGAAAAATTTACCGATAATGGCGTTGACCATAGGAGCCACTAGGAAGGGCACGAACATATAGGGATTGAGAACAATCGGCATACCGAAGATAACGGGCTCGTTAACTCCAAAAATCACCGGGATAATCGATGCCTTGCCCATGGCTTTAAGCTGCTTGGAGCGCATAAACATGATCAGGATAATAGGAACGATGAACGTGCAACCAGAACCGCCCAGACCGCCGATGAAGCTTGTAAAGTCCTGCGTGAGAGCAATTGACGGGTGTCCACCTGCTTGGAAAACCTCAAGATTGGTAACGGTATTGCCGTAGAGCGCAGCATTGATCGGACTCATGACAACCGAAGCACCGTGGATACCCATAAATTGGAAAAGCGCGACCGCGCCTTCGATAAGCGCCATGCCAGGATAGGTGTCGACCGCGGAGAACAGCGGCGAGATGAGAGCGGATACCAAATTGGCGAACGGCACAGCAAGCAGCTTGCGGCTCGCAAGATCGATAAAAGCGCACGCAAGGATCGAAAACCCAAATGCAAAGATATCGCGAAAACTCTGCGCAATAGAGCCAGGGACCTCTTTGGGAAGCTTGATCGTCACATTATGGCTAATGCACACCTTATAGATATTAACGGTCAAGAATGCGGCTACGAACGCAGCGAGAAAACCCTTGGTTCCCATATAGCCGGTTTCAAAAACAGATGTATCTGCTCCACCAATCGAGACAACATCGTTCGTCACCGATAGCAAGAGCATGCCGCACATGGCACAAACCATGCACGAGGTGGGGTTGAGAGATTTACCCGAAGGCATGCGACGGTTCATCGACATGGCAAGTGAGCTCGCCGTGGTGCCGGCCACCATAATGCCAAGAAGTCCCATGGTATATGCATAGATTTTATTGAAGAAATCCAGCACCTCAGACGGAAGCGTGATGCCTACATAGGCAGGGAGCGTCGAAAGAAGAAGGAACAGGCTCGAGAACAGCACAATTGGCATATTCGAGAGAAAGCCATCCTTAATCGCCACCAGATAAATGTTCCTCGAGATTTTGTCGAAGAGGGGCTGGTGTTTTTCAAGGAATTTGACGATAGCGTCCATAACACATCCTTTCATGATTCCCGGGCACACAACGATTTATCCGGACTCAACCGTCGTCGTCCCCGTTTGTATCCACTTATGTAAGTGAATACGTTCTTGTGCGAAATGTAATATCATTTGCGCGATTTGTCATAACCAATTCTTTTTCCGCTTTGTCGATATGTCAAGAATTCAAATACTTATTCGGTGAACGGTAGTTGATTAATATAATGTTTTCCCAGCTAAAGGCTATTTTTTCCGAGCAATACAATAAGCTTGCAACCGTTCACCGATTGGATATAACATATTGAATATATTGTTGTAACAATATTAGAGACAATGTCACAAGCCTGTCGTTCTAGTCAAAGGAAGTAACAATGCCCAAACGATTACTGAACATGTCCGCATCCGATTTTGCCGCCACGTCACCCATGGATCTAAAACAGGCAATTCTGGCTTCCGAGGGACGTACCATCATGGCGGAAAACGTACCCTCTTCCCAATTTCTCGGCGGCGTTACTAATGCAGAAATCGAACGTGCCGCAGGTGCCGACCTGCTTCTGTTTAACGCGCTCGATGTGTTCGATCCAGTTATTGCCGGTATTCCAGATGATCTCAATGAAAACCCGGTCACTTGGGTGAAGCGAGCATGCGGAAGGCCCATTGGCGTCAATCTGGAGCCAGTTGATAACGAGGCAGAGATGTCTGAATCCCGAACGGAAATCCCCATGGGTCGTCGCGTCTCTCCCAAGACCTTAGAAAAGGCTAACGAACTCGGATTTGATTTTATCTGCCTGACGGGCAACCCTGGAACCGGCGTCTCCAACGATGCAATCGCCCATTCGATTAAACTCTCCAAAGAGCATTTCAATGGCCTGGTCATAGCCGGAAAAATGCATGGAGCGGGCGTTGCGGAACCTGTCATGACGCTCGAAATTGCGCGCAAGTTTGTTGACCTCGGCGTCGATATCCTTCTCGTGCCAGCCCCCTACACCGTCCCTTGCTTCCAAGAAGCAGACCTGCGCGCCATCGTAGACTTTGTACGATCCCACAACGTAGGCAAGTCAATTGAAGAGAAGGTTCTCGTCATGGCGGCGAACGGGACGAGTCAAGACTCCTGCGACAGCGAGACCATTAAGAAAATAGGCCTTGCAGCAAAAGCAGCCGGCGCTGACCTCCAACATATCGGGGACTCCATGAACGGTATTTGCCTGCCCCAGAATATCTTCACGCTCGGACAAGCCCTTCGTGGATACAGGCATCAGATCGTCATGCTGAGCCGCTCTGTGATACGTTAAGGTTACCTTGCCCACGTTACATCCCGACTGAGGCAACCATCAGGTATAACCAACATGCAAACTGAGGCTCTAATGCTCGATACACACGAAAAACGGCCACTCTATTTACAGCTCACCGACGCGCTGCTCAAGCAGATCGTCGATGAATATCAAGCAGACGATAAACTTCCAACAGAAATGGAACTCTGCGACGAATACGCCGTAAGCAGAACAACCGTCCGACTTGCCATGAGTGAGCTGGAGCGTCGTGGAA
>FR878622.1:13703-14493 GCA_000434535.1 Collinsella sp. CAG:166 | reverse complement strand
ACCCGCGAGTGTCAGCTTGGGAAGCTGATGCCTTACCACTTGGCGATGCCCGCATATGTGGGGGATAGTATAACGCGGTTGTCTTGTTCGATACAAGGGTGGCGATGCTTGTTTTAGCTGTGGAGATTCGTTTGAAAATCGCGTCAATTGTGGAGACGAGGACCTTTGACTTCCTGTTCTCCTTATCTTCTACCTGCGCTTTTGCTTGATTGTTGTATTTGAGCTCAATTTGTCAGGAATTGGGCAAGCTTTTGGTCAGGCTCCGGTACTTACCCGCATGAACCTCGGGGGTAGCCTCATCCTACGCGTCGCAGCCTCCCCGTGCGGCGCACGAGGGATAAGGAGCAGCCATGTCCAACGCACCCACGCACTCTGTCCACAGCGCAATCGCAACAGGTCCGCTGCTCCTGCTCCTCTTCCTGCTTTTCGGCTGCCTGGCACCAGGAGCCGCATTTGCCGTCGATGGCTACGACCAGCTCGGCTTCCGCACTATTAGCGATGATTGTGGGCCCTTCTTCATCGGCAAGTATGAAGCTCAAGACACCTCGATTGCCTACTGCATGAACCAGGAGCGCCCCGGCCCCACCAAACCGGGCGGCCCATGGCTCAACTTTGATCAAGGCTGGGTGTGGCTCGACGACGAGTTCGCGGCAATCGTTTGTCACGGATATCCCACCACCACGTCGTTTGGCGGTTACCATCTTTCACCCGATCGCGCCCGCGCCGCCACCCAGCTTGCCGTATGGATGCTCAACGGCACTACCCATGTCGACGGCACCTACTCCTACAC
>FR878622.1:10641-13683 GCA_000434535.1 Collinsella sp. CAG:166 | reverse complement strand
ACTCCTACACGACCGCTCAGGGTAAAACCAAGAGCGGACACTTTACCGCCGACAATGAAGTCGTGGCGGCTGCGCGGTGGCTCCACGACAGCGCAAAATCAGGAAGCATCAAAGCCGCTCCGCACCGCGCACGACGCTATCTAGGGGCCGTATCGGGCGGCAGCAAACGTCAAGACATGCTCTATGTACTGCCGGCGGTCTCTGTTTCCTTCCAAAAGCAGTCTGCGAACACCGTTATTACCAGCGGAAACAATACCTATCAGTTTACCGGGGCAACATTCGATGTTTTTGAGAGCGCCAGCGGCGCGCGTGTTGGTACCATCCAGATGGACGGCAACGGTCGAGCACAGGCAACACTCCTACCCAACACGGCGTACTACCTGATTGAAACGAAGGCGCCGGCCGGCTATGTCCCCCGTCGTGATCGCATCGCTTTTACCACGGGGAATGACGGCGGGCGGGTCGCCATTGATGAACAGCCCGGCACCATCAACCTGCGTATCGTAAAACTCGATGCCGCGACGAATGCCGGCCCCCAGGTGGGATCTTCACTCGCAGGAGCAGAGTTCACGTGTGTGTCGCAATCAACCCCTGGATGGGCACAAATCCTCACGACCGACGAAAGCGGTCGGGCCACCCTCGCCGATGTCCCCTTAGGAACCTTTACCATCTACGAATCAAAAGCCCCCGAGGGCTACCTGCCATCCAACGATAGCTGGACCTATACCGTTGGAGCCGACCAGCTCGGCGATTCAGGCGTGGTCGAGATCGAATCTCGCATTTCCGATATCCCCATTGCGTTTAACCTTGAGACTTCCAAATTCAAGGATTACGGCAATAGCGACCAATCCGGCCTGGAGCAGCCGGCGGGTGGTGTTGTCTTTGAGGTTGTCAGCAACAGCTCTCAGCAGGTTGTTGGCACACTGACCACAAACATCTATGGCTTTGCCTCCACCAAGGATCAGCCCGAAGCATGGTTCGGCGCAGGCAAGCGACCCGCCGGTGTCCACGGAGCCATCCCATACGACCGCGCCGGCTACACGGTTCGCGAGGTCCCGGAAACCGTCCCCGAGGGTTTTAAACGTGCAGGGGAATGGACCGTCGAGGCCAATCAGATTTCCGACGGCACCGAGCTTCAATATATCGTGGACAACCACGCGCTGTCGACGCATCTCCAGATTGTAAAACGCGATGCCCAAACAGGCGCTTCTGTTCCCCTAGCCGGATTCACCTTCCAACTCCTCGACAGCAATCACGAACCTGTCTCACAAACTTGCTGGTATCCAGCACATAACGTAATGGACACCTTTACGACTGACGCGACCGGGACCGTCACACTGCCCGAATCGCTCGTGCCGGGCACCTATTATGTACGCGAAACCTCGGCCAAAGAGCCCTATCTTGTCGGCGAAGAGATCGAGGTAAACATACCCGCAGACATGAACCTAACGCCCGTTGCAATCGCCTCGTATTATGACCACGCCGCGATCGGAAACATCAGGATCGTTAAAACCGATGCCATAGACGGCAGCAGCCTCGCGGGCGCCGTCTTTGAGATCCGTGCCTCGGGTGATATCGTGCGCCCCGACGGTAGCATTGCCGCGCTCGACGGTGAGACTGTCGCGACCGTCACGACGGATGAAACTGGAGAAGTACGCGCGGACAACCTCCCGCTGGGATCTGGTACCGCGCGCTACGAGGTTGTCGAGATTCAAGCGCCGGCAGGCTTCTTGCTCGATCAGACAACCCATAATGTCGACCTTACTTATGCCGACCAGAAAACACCCGTTGTACAAGCACGGCTTAACGTATCCGACGATTACACCAAGGTTGATATCTCCAAGGTCGATGCAAGCGGTGAGCAGGAAGTGGAAGGCGCGCGGCTCACCTTATATGGTCCCGATAAAACCGAAATAGACTCCTGGACCTCATCCGACAAGCCGCACCGCGTCGAACATCTTGCACCCGGCACCTACTCGTTGCGCGAAATGATGTCTCCGCGGACCTATGACCTTGCCGAGGAGATAACGTTTGAAATAAAGGATACGGGAGAAGTCCAATCCGTCGCGATGAAGGATGCACCTATCGAGATCAAAGGACAGGTCGACAAGCGTCAGGAACTTGTCCAACCTATCGGGAAGGGCCTGTTGGCTAACGGCGATGGTAAAAACCGTGCCGCAATGCAAACCAATACGGATGGGCTTTTCTCCTATACCATCGACGCTCGAAACGATTCCGCTACTTGGGTTGATGAGTTCACAATTACCGATGATCTTGAGTGTGCCGAGGACGATACGGCGAGATTCGTCTCAATCGAAACCCCCGTCGCCATCGGCGACCTCAATGGTCTGTGCAACGTGTGGTATCGCACGACGCCGTTGGACTCGACAGACGTCGATGAGCCGGCAAACGCGACACTTGACGATGGGCACGAAAATCCTTGGCTTGAGTCCGACGAAGTAAAAGAGAGCCTGGGTGAGGACTGTCGCCTCGTCGATTACGACGGTTGGCACCTCTGGAAGGCGGATATCTCGACCACGGAATCCACCACACTCGAGGCGAAAGAACTCGACCTTGCATCCAATACCGTCGTAACGGGCATTCGAATTGAATACGGTGCGGTAGCCGCCGACTTTACGACTCGAAGCGATGCGGATTCTTGGACCCGCGATGATCTCAAAGATGAGCACGACGACCTTGACGATGCCAAAGCAATCCTTGGCACAGACGTTCGGGGCGCAATCGTGCACATGCAGGCGACGTCGGCTTATACGCCCCAAACCGCACTCACCAACAGCGCACGCGTCGATCTTTGCCGCAACGGCGGCGGCGATAAACTTGAGTCACATGACGAGGACCGTGTCATTCAACGCTGTACCCTACCGCAGGACCTACCGCCAACAGGATCAGCTCCCATCGCCGCCTGCATCACCGCACTCCTGACCTCGGGCGCGGCAGCCCTATGGTTCGCTCGCCTTAGGTCGATCCCAAAGAAGCGCTAGCGCGATGAAAAAGCGGACGAGCCAGTCTCCCGGCTCGCCC
>FR878622.1:0-10633 GCA_000434535.1 Collinsella sp. CAG:166 | reverse complement strand
GAGCCAGTCTCCCGGCTCGCCCGCTTTCAATCATGTAAATCGTCGCATCTACTCTGCAGACGAAGACCCACCATCGACGATTGCCTGCTCGGACTCAGGAATCCCATCGGCACCCGTGCTCTGTTCTTGCTCTACCTCTTCGCTGATTGCGGAGGCGGGGGTCGAGCCCTTCGCACCCACGATGTAGGCGGCCCCAAATCCTAACGCAATGGCAATCAAGGTCAAAATCACGTAGACAGGCCAATGGCGCTTAATATACGAAAACACGTTGACTCCTTAGAGCTCCGTCTACGAACGGCGGATAACCTCGGTCACGACCTCGGATACCGTGGCAATGTTCGTCGGGTTGACATTGTGGGGCAGGTCATCCTCGGTACGAGCGCAAGCCAGACGCGTGCCGTCCACGCCTGCGATGGTGAGGGCTCGGCGGCTCGCCTCGAGCGCGGCATAGGCATCGGTCTTGGCATAGGGCATCTCGAGCGCGCCACAATCGACATGGAACGACTTGCAGACCTTGCTGACCAGGTTCATGATGCGGCGATCGCCCTTGAGCAGCTGTTGTTCGCCCTCGACCGTCACAACCGAAAGCCTACCGGCGCCGACGGATTCAAGATTGATAAAGAATACGCCGCGGAGCTTATCGCGATGCGAAGCCAAGAAGGCCTTCATGCCGGCGCCATCACAATCCGAGGCACCCGTTGCCACAAACCAGATATCGTGACCGAGCAGCTCATCATCGCCCATAGAGGCGACAGCCGAGAGCATATCTTCGGAAGAAGCGCCATCGGAAGACGTAGCGCCGCCCTTCCAGCCATCGTTATCGTCCTCGAAGTTATCCCACGAACCGATACCGCGACCGGATTTCTTGGCATCGTAATCGTCTTCGACGCCCAGCCAGTCACTCATGCTGTCCTGCTCGTTTTTCTTTTTACGACCGAACAGGCCACCCAGGCCGCGCTTACGAGACTTGGGTGCCGCCGGGGCGGGAGCCGAAATGGTCTCGATCGGCTGCGCGCCCGACGCAACGGGCATAGGAGGCGCAACGGGTGCCGATGTGGGTTCGGGACCTTGGGCGGTAGCAAAGGGGTCGTTGACCTGGGCAGAGGGATCGGGAAGGTCGAACAGCGACGTGCGAGACGCAACGTTTGCCTGCTTCATCGACGGCAGCGACGGATCGGGGACCGAAGCCAGCGGAGACGAAGAGGGCGCAGGCGACGGTGCCGACGCCGGATCGGGAACATTCATCTGCGGACGCGGTGATGCCTGGGAGGAAATCTGGGCCATAAGGGAATCGACCGTTTCGTCCTGGGTGGGAGCGACATCGGCAACCGTGGCACCGGAACCACTCGGGGTCGGCATGGTGAAAATCTGCGTGGAGTAAGGCCTCGACTCATCCGTCTCGGGAGCCTCGGAAACCGCAGGCACTTCCTCCTGCTCGGCCTCGGTCGACTCATCTTGCTCGGCTGCCGCGTATTGTTCTTCGTCAGAGTTGGCCTCGACGGGCTCGTCCTCGGCGGCATCTTGGATTTCGGCAGCATCAATAGGCTCGTCATCGTCCACCGCGTCGCCCTGTTCATCGGAAACAGGAAGGGGCTCGGCAATCGCGGTGCCTTGCTTTTCAAACGTTATCGTGGAATCGAACTTCGCGGCATCAAACGACATGGTGCTATCGACGTGCTGCTGGGCCTCGAAAGACGTCGTCGCCTCAACAACATCAGCGGACGTCGGTTGCTGGGACTCAAAGGACGTTGTAGCTTCGGCGGCGTCGACGGGCACGGACTGCATAGCCTCGTTCTGCTCGAACTCTTGCGCCGCGAGCTCACGTGCCGCCTCGGCTGCCTGCTGCTGAGCGATAGCCTCCTGCTCGGCAGCCTCGCGTGCGGCAGCGCGCTTCTCCTCGAAATCGTCGACAAATTTCTTGCCCTTTGCAAGCGCACCCTTAAAGAAGTTGGAAGCGCTGGCGCCAATCGACGAGAACGCCGATGCAATGTCGGCATGGGGCGTTGCCGCGGGAATCTCGGCAGAGAAATCAGTATCGCTCTCGTAAGACACGCGCCTCGGCTGTTCAACGTAATCGTCGTCAGACTCGTCCGCAACGTCTTGCACCGGCGCGGCGGGAGCCAAAATGTCCAGTCCTGCCGCGGGATCGATCGCGGACACCGCCTCAGGCTCGGCAACGGCAGCGGTAACCGCGGCAGACTCATCATCCACGGTGACAACGGGGGCAGGCTCGAGCTCAAACGTCGGCTCCTCGCCCTCCTCGTAATCGAGCGTGCAGGACTCGGGAAGCATTCCGAGCGCACGGATGGCATCCGAACCAAAGCGGATGTTGCCGGCGGCGTTGCGATAGAGCTTGGGCTCGGGCTCGACCGCGGCAGGTTCCTCCGCCGACTCGGCAGCGGGAACCTCGTCATTGAACTCTTCGGCCTGGACAGTCTGATTCTGATCCTCGGGCACGATGGCGCCGATCAGCGTCTCGTCGGCAGACGCACCCTCAAAGCCCTCGATCTGCTCGTCGAAAGCCTCACCCTGTTCGGGCTCGGTCTGAGCGCCGGGAGCAATCGGCTGACCGAACTCGTCCTCGGCGTAGGTAGGTTCTTCGTACTCGATGGTGTTGCCGTAGTCGTTTTGCTGCTGGGCCGCGGCATACTCCGCCGCTGCACGCGCCATTTCCTCGGCACGACGCTTCTGCTCCCCAAAATAGGTGTCGAACGGAACATCGTCGGGAAACTCGTTTTCGCCCTGGAAGGGAGCAACGTTGTCCATAACGCCGAGCATGGCGGCGACAGAAGACTTGTTGCACACCGCGCCGGACGTATAGGGAAGAATGTGGCGGTTAGAGATGATGTTTGCCGCGTTGGCAAGTGCAACGAGGGAAGCGAGGATCGCGACAATCCACAGCAGAACCTTGAGCGCGCCGGGGAGCGGCAGGATACGCAGGATGCCAACGGCAGCAGGGGCAACCGTGGCAACGGGCAGCAGCTTGGCGATGAGCGCACGATACGAAGCATAGGGCTCGCGGGCGAGCAGCTCAGCACGGGGAGAGTCGTAGTGTGCGACAACGACCACCGGGCGGTTGCGCGGAGACGCGAGCGGGCCCGAGGCCTTGTGGTAGGCGATGACATTTTGGCTCACGCCCGTCTTGCCCAGGCGCGAAACCACGGGGTGGCCCGTGCGCTCGAGCACGTAAAGAACGGCGCCGACAATGGCCAGCAAGGTGCCGACCAAGCCGACACCGCCGCCGATGCCCATCAGCAGGGCGCCGGCAAACGCAAGAATACCGGTAACGGCAAATGCCAATCTACTGGGCGCCGGAGCATTGAACTCCTGAACCTCGGGATCAAAGCCGTGGTTGCGGAAGATCTGAGCGATATCCTCGGCAGCCAAGCGCTCTTCTTCGCTGCATGCCGGCGTAATGCCGGTGTTCTGCAGCAGGTGGTTAATATAGTTCTGGGTGTTCGCCATGTGCGCTCCACATCCATAATCCGACAAATAGGCCCAATGCATGCACATTAGAACCGTATATAGTCGAAAGTATACCCCGAGCGAGCGCAAACGACCGAATTCGGGCCATCTTAACGCCCCGAGCGGACAAGGATATAGCCTAATCTCCATATCGGACTAAAATCATGGCAGCAAACCACCTTCTCATGCGAGGACCCTATGACGGCAAGCGACACGACCGCGACAATTAAAAAGGGGAATTCGGAGCCCAGTTTCGATAAAACGGCTCAGCGCATCCTCAATCTTTTCTTTGTGCTCAACAGCTCCCCCGAACCGTTGACGACCGAGCAGATCGTCTTGGATTCCGACCTGGGATATGGCTCGGGCAATATCGACTCGGATAAGCGCAAGTTTCGGCGCGATCGTGACAAACTGCTCGAGCGTGGCATCTTAATCAAGGAGGTTCGCCCCGCCGGTGCGCAGGAGACCGAGGAAAGCTCGTGGACAATCGACCGCGAGCACACGTTTGCTGCAGGCGGCCTCATCACCGCAGACGATGCCGATATCCTGCTCAACGCCATCGACCAGACGCTAGCGGCCGGCTCATCCACTTTTGCCGCACCGCTTGCCGATATTCGCTCCAAGATTGCCTACCTCACCGGTGGGACGACGGTGGACGAAACACCGATTCGCCGCTCTCCCACCGTCGATGCGGTATGGAGCGCCTTTGCCGAGCGATGCGCGCTGCGATTTTTATATCAGAACGGACGCGGCGAGCAGAAAGAACGTACCGTCTGTGTCTACGGCATGTTCGAACGCGAGGGCGTGGCGTACTTCTGCGGCCTCGACAATGTCACCGACGACATCAGGACATTCCGCTGCGACCGTATCGTTCGCGCTTGGCGTCCTTCGAAGGCCTACGCCATCCCTGCGGACTTCAATCTCAACGACTATCTGTTCTTTGAATTCGATTTCGCCGACCGACCGCCCGTTGCAGCCACGTTCTCGTTCGCCCCTCAGACGCAGATCGATATGATCAACGGCCTCACGCGCGGGCGAGGTGAGCTCGCACACACCGATGCGGGATGGATCTGGACCGTTGACGTGCGCGACCTTGAAGCCGCCGCCTCATTTTGCATGGCCCACGCCATGGACGGCATGAGGCCCATGGCCCCCAAATCGCTCAAGCAGGCGTGGAACCACCTCATTGAAAGGACGGTGCACGAGTATGCCCGTGCGTAAACTCACCAGCGAGCAGAGACTCTCGCGCGCCATCGACATCATGGAGGCCCTCTACGCCGCCGGCGAGAGCGGCATGACACGAACCGAGATTTGCGGCCGCTTTGACATCACGGGAGTATCGCTCGACGAGATTCTCGAGATCGTCTCGACGCTCGCGGACCGAGAATCTGGTGCGCGCATCATCTGCGAATGCCACGGCGAGCGTGTGGTCCTCACCGGTGACGCCGGGCGTGTTCTACCGTTGCGCCTGAGTGCCGCCGAGGGCGCTGTGCTCAACCACGAACTTGAATCGTTGGGGATCGAGCCGCAGACGGCAGCTCGGATTCGACATGCCCTTCTACCCGAAGAGCTCGGCTATAACCAGCGCGTCTTTGACACCGTCAACCACGGGTCGCACTGGCAGCAGCTGAGCTGTGCCATTCAGGACGGCGTTCGCTGCCGCATCTCATATCGCTCGATGGACGATGCACGGCCACGCGAGCGTCTGGTCGACCCCTTGCGCATTACGGCAAACGGCGACCAAACATACCTGATTGCCTGGGACATCACAGTCGATGAGCAGCGCACCTATCGCATGGATAAAATCGAGGGACTCGCCTTGACGGAAGACTCCGTCGTGCCTCACACACCGGACGTCGCATCCCTCCACGATTCCCTTGCCCGGACGCAGCGCAGCGCAAAGCTCCTGATGCCATTCGATATGGCGGAGCATCTGGAGTGGGCCGGCATCACCCTAATCGAGCGCGGCGGGGCAGACATGGCAACGGTAACTGTGCATTACGGCTCCGAGCGTTGGCTACTGAGCCAGGTAATCGCAGCGGGCGGAGCCATCCGCATCTTGGATGACCCCGCCCTGTCAAAGCGCCTGTGCGATATGGCAAAAACCCTCGTCTGTCCGCTTTAGCGCCGCCGCTCGTGGCGTGCGCGCCACAGTTGCAGATAGTGCCCGATCTGCGCCGATTCGATGCGCTGGTAGGAGCTCGTGGGCAGCGACGTTAAGAACTTCTTTCCGTAGCCCTTCGTCACCAGGCGCGGGTCGGCCAGAATCAGCACGCCGCAATCGGTCGACGAGCGGATAAGGCGGCCGGCCGCCTGCTTGACCTCAAGCACCGCCTCGGGCAGCGAATAGCGCGCCCAAGCGCGGTCTTCGCGCAGGTTGCGCTCGCACGAGAGCGGGTCCGTGGGACTCGAGAACGGCAGCTTGGGAATGATGACGCAGCGCAGCGTCTCGCCGCTGGCGTCGAACCCCTCCCAGAAGGCCTTAAGCGCAAAAAGCGATGAAGTCGGCTCGTTGATAAACCGATCGCGCAGGCGACGAGGAGATGAGTTGCGCTGCTGGCAGTTGAGCTCCAGACCCGCACGGGCCATCTTGGGCTCAACGCGGGCGTACAGGTCTTCCATGTCGCGCCGATTGGTGAACAGTGTGAGCACCGATCCGTCCATGGCAAGATGGGCGTCGACCAGCACGCGCTCGAGCGCCGTAAGATAGCTCTCGCGATCGCGCGGATCGGGGATATCGCCCGCAACGACTACAGCCATGTTCGAATCAAAGTCGTAGCTCGAGTCCAAGTGCAGCGATGAGGATGTTGAAGCACCGATGCGATCGAGGCCGACCGCGTGGTTAAAGTGTTCAAAGCTTTTGGACACCGTCATGGTCGCCGAGGCAAAGATAGCCGTGTGAACCTCGGGCAGCCACTCGGTTGCCAAGGCCTCGCCAATGTCGATGCGCTCTGCGGTCATTGACTCTCCGCCGGCACGCAACCTGCGATTGACCTGCAGCGAATACACGTAGTGTTCATCGGTGCCGTCGATGATGAGTTTAAGGTTCTCGGCCAGCTCGTGCAGGCGGCGCGAGATATCGCCCAGGTCGACAACAACCTCGGGCTTGTCGGCGGCGACGGCCTGCACCAGCGCGTCGACGCTCTTGTCAGCTTGTTCCAATGCATCGATGGCAGCGTAGGCCGACTGTAAGAAATCATGCCAGTCGTCAGATTCGCGCAGCTCGGGGCCAATCCATAGATTGGCATTGTCATAACCCCCACGGGCACGGCGGCCGAGCTCGCGAACGCCATCGAACACGTCGGCGATTGCCATGCTCGCGCGCGCAACCGTCGACGTCGCCTTGGCAGTAAGGCCCAGATAGAGCGTAGAGCCCTCGGAGGTTGCCAAATCACGGGAAACCTGGCTTAGCGCACCGGTGCTCGAGCCACCCAGGCGCTCAAACAGAACACGCGATTCATCCGCCGACACCACGCGCGCCCACTGACGGCGCGCCTCGCGCTCGATGGAATGGGCCTCGTCGATTACCCAATGACGAATCGGAGGTAAAATCCTGCCCTCGGCCGCGACATTGCGGAACAGCAGGGAATGGTTGGTGACCACCACATCGGCATGCGCCGCACGACGGCGAGCGCCGTGGACCAAGCATTTATCAGGGAAAAACGGGCAGAGGCGACGAGCACACTCGCGCGAGGCCGTCGTAAAGTCGGGGCGGTTGACGCTGCGCCACCGAATGCCGAGCGAGTCGAGGTCGCCATCGGCTGATTGGCAGACGTACGCCATAATGACCGCGACCGCCGTGAGCGTGTCCGCCGGATCGCGCTTGGTGGTAATCTCGACCTGGCCTCGACTCATGCGCTCAAGCTTGCGCAGGCACGGATAGTGGTCATAGCCCTTGAGAGCGCAAAATGACAGGCCACCGTCCAGTTGCTCGGCAAGTTTTGGCAGCTCATGGTACATGAGCTGGTCGGCAAGATTGTTCGATTTGGTCGCAATACCAACCGTGATGTTGTTACGGCGCGCTGCCTCGGCAAAAGGCACCAGATAGGCCATCGATTTGCCGACGCCCGTGCCCGCCTCAATTACACGATGAGTGCCCGTGACCAGCGCATCGCGGACCTCGAGCGCCATCGCGATCTGCTCATCACGCGGCTCGTAGGTGGGATACATGCGATTGACCAGGCCACCTGGCGCATAGTCTGCCTCAATCTCCTCACGACTCGGCATCTTGAGGACCGGCAGTTCGTCGGCGTCCACCCGATCGTCGGCGCGATCGGCCTTGAGGACGTCAGCACGAGCGGCGCTGAGAGAGAAGATAGAACCAGGGTTCTGCCCTGCCAAGAATGAGAAGATAGGACGATAGGACCAAGGCACGTCCGGATGCATGTCGGCTAGGCGCGCCATGAGGCCCTGGGGCAAGTCGGTGAGTGCCACAAGCAACACGCGCCATACGCCACACAGGGCGTCGACGTCGGCATTGGCACGGTGTGATACCGAGTCACAGCCAAACAGATCGGCCATAAAAGACAGCTTGTGCGAGGCCAGGCGCGGAAGCGCGATTCGCGACAGCGCCAGCGAATCGATCCAAATATCGCTCACGTTGACGCCGCCTTTGACCGACTCGATAAACGAGCGGTCGAACGTGGCGTTATGTGCGATTACCGGGCAACCACCGACAAAATCGGCGAGGGCGGCGACGGCCTCAACGGCCGACGGGGCATCTGCCACATCGGCATTTGTAATGCTCGTGAGCTCGGTAATCTCGGCAGGAATCAGCTGCTTGGGATGCACGAAGGTATCGAAGCGGTCGATAACCTCGCGGCCCGAAAGACGGGCCGCCGAGATCTCGATCAGCTCGTTGTCCTGCACCGAAAGACCTGTGGTCTCGGTATCGAGGACAATTACATCTTCCTCGATAAGACCGAAGGACTGCGTTTTGGCGCGTTCGGCAAGCGTGGCATAGGAGTCGATGACAAACTGCGGCGTTCCTGACGAAACCGCGTCCTCGATTAGCATGCAATGCCCGCTCGACGAAGGCCCATACGGATCAGGCTGTCACAGACCTGCGGGAACGTCATGTCGTCGGTGTGGCGGATCTCATCCGGATACAGCGACGTATCGGTCATGCCGGGAATGGTATTGGTCTCGAGGATAACGGGGCCGTCCTCGCTCACGATAAAATCGTTGCGCGAGATACCCAGGCAACCGAGGGCCTTGTGAGCGGCGCAGGCAAGCTCCTGAGCGCGAGCATAATTCTCGGGTGAAATCTGCGCCGGAATGCGATGGATGTCCGTAGGGTCAACATACTTCACGTCCAGATCGTAGAACTCGCAGTCCTCGGGCTTACGAATCTCGACAATCGGCAGAGCGCGCACGTCATCTTCGCCGTATACGCCGACGGTGATCTCGGTACCCTCGATGCACTTCTCGACCAGCACTTTGTCGCCGTACTCAAACGCCTTGGCGATTGCCGCGGGCAGCTCGGAGGGCTCATGGACCAGGGAAATGCCATAGCTGGAACCGTTGACGGCCGGCTTCACAAAGCAGCGCTCGCCACAGACCTCGACGATATGATCGATATCGACTTCATCGCCCACCTCGAGCGCAAGGCCGGGGGCAATGGGAATGCCCGCCTTGGCGTACAGGAGCTTAGAGACCTCCTTGTCGGCACCACAGGCGCTGGCAAGCACGCCCGAGGCCGTGTAGGGGATACCCAGGGTCTCCATGGCGCCCTGCATGGCGCCATCCTCGCCGCCGGCACCGTGCATGGCGATAAACGCCACGTCAAAGCCGCCGGTCGCCATGGTTACCATAAAATCATCGGCAGCCGTGTCGAGCAGCTCCACCGAAGTGTAGCCGGCCTCCTTCAAGGCAACCACGACGTTCTTTCCCGAATTGAGCGAGATCTCGCGCTCAGCGGAATGACCGCCCGCCAAGACCGCTACGTGCATGTTCTCTAGGCTTTTACCCGGCATGGGCAGACTCCTCCTCTATAATTTCTGCAGCTGATACCATATTGTAGCGATACCCTCTACGTTTCCCCAAAATCGAAAGGCTTCCATGAATCCCAGGACTAAATCTCAGGACATTCGCGACTTGAGCCAAAACGATATTCGCGACCTTGTGGCCGAACTTGGCCAGCCCGCCTTCCGCGCGAAGCAGCTCATCGAATGGGTCTTCGAGAAGAACGTTTGTTCGTTTGACGATATGACCAACCTTCCCAAGGCTTTCCGCGAGCAGCTTAAAGAGGCTTTTGCCTTTGACACGCCGGCTGAACTAGCCAAGCAGGTTTCCAAAGATGGCTCTCGCAAGTATCTGCTCGAGTACCACGACGGCGTTTCCGTCGAGACCGTCGGCATGCCCCGTCGTAACAAGCTTTCCGTCTGCGTTTCCACCCAGGCTGGTTGTGGCATGGGCTGCGCCTTTTGCGCTACTGGTCTCAACGGCCTCAAGCGTTCTCTGACCGCTCAAGAGATCGTCGACCAGGTACTTCATGTATCCAACGACTTTGGCGAGCGCGCCACGAGCGTAGTCTTCATGGGCCAGGGCGAGCCATTTGCCAACTACGACGAGGTTCTCAAGGCGCTGCGGATCCTCAACGACCCCGACGGCATCGGTATCGGCGCTCGTCACCTCACCGTCTCTACCAGCGGCGTTATTCCCGGTATTCGCAAATTTGCCGACATCCCCGAGCAGTTCACGCTTGCCGTTTCCCTGCATTCCGCCATCCAGTCGACGCGCAACAAACTCATGCCCGGTGTTAAGAAGTACACGCTGCTTCGCCTTCACGAGGCGCTTCAGCTCTACACCGAGAAGACTGGCCGCCGCCCGACCTATGAGTATGCCATGATCGAAGGCGTCAACGATACGAATCCCGAAATGCAGGCGCTCTGCGATTTCTGCGAGGGAACGTTGTGCCACGTTAACCTGATTCAGCTTAACGACATCGAGGGCAGCCCGCTCAAGCCGTCGCCGATTCATAAGGTTGAGGATCTTCAGCGTCGTCTTGAGTCCCGTGGCATCGAGACCACGATTCGTAACTCCCGTGGTAACGATATTGACGCCGCTTGCGGACAGCTGAAGCAGCGCTTCAAAGTTCAGAAGAACGCATAGGGGAGTCGCATCCCAAAACGTTTCATGTGAAACATCGAACAGCCCCGGTTGCAGG
>FR878621.1 GCA_000434535.1 Collinsella sp. CAG:166 | reverse complement strand
ACCTCGATGATCGAAATCACCCAAGTCAACGCGTCGCTCGATGAAGCCGGCGATGAAAATGCCTGCCTCATTGTTGGCAAGCGAGTCGCCAAGCGCGTCCTACGTTGCAAGGACTCCGAGATCAAGTCCATCGAGCTCCACCGCAAGTCAATCGACGCTCGCAAAAAACGAGACGTCCATTTTATCCTGAGCTTTCGTGTTGAGCTGACTAGTCCCCACCTCGAGCGAGAAGCGGTCGACAGCGTTGCCGAGCGTGACCGCTCGCGCGTACGCGCGATAGAAGACGATGAGCCTTCATTCCCCTCCCCCGTCTCCGACGCACCTCAAGAACGCCCTGTCGTTGTCGGCGCCGGATGCGCCGGCCTTTTCGCTGCGCTCACGCTCGCCAAAGCAGGTCTTAAGCCCTTGCTTATCGAGCGCGGCGACCCGGCATTTCGCCGCTCGCAGGCAATCGACCTCTTTCTAAAGGAGCGCATCCTCGACCCCGAGAGCAATATTCAGTTTGGTCTGGGCGGCGCGGGGACCTTCTCGGACGGCAAGCTCAATACGGGAACAAAAAATCCCGCCCATCGCCTTATCCTCGAAACCTTCGTCGAGGCGG
>FR878620.1 GCA_000434535.1 Collinsella sp. CAG:166 | reverse complement strand
TGCGGTGCGCATTTTCGGTCAAGCATCCCGTCAAGTGTTTGGTCAGCAGTTGGTTTGCAGCCGGAGGCCTATTTTGTCCGTGCTGACAGTGGCTGCACACCCTCCTCGTAAGCTCAAATTGAGGTTCATCAGTTTGAGGAGGGTACTGTGACTGACCACGCTTTAGACCGAGCGCAGCTAGCCGAAGCCGTCGGCAACGATATTGCCGACATGGCCCATTTTTGGATGCTGCGGAAGTTCCAGTTTTTGGAGCCGGCGCGCGAACAGTTCGAGATCATTGTCGACCCGTGGCTCAGCTATTGCACCGAGCCTTCGCAAAACGAAATCATGGCCTACAACATGGCATTTACCGATTGGCTGCTCTTCGAGCGCCCCTATCGCCATGGCAAGACGCTGCTCGAGCTGTATGTTGAAGAGCCGCCGGCATCGCTTTCGCCTGCCTCGCTCAAGCGGCTCGAGCAGGTATGCGACACGCAGTATTTCTCGCGCTTTGGCATTTTGGACAAGGATCCTGCGACTGGTATGGTCGCGCTGAAGGACACACGCACCGACCGTCGCTTTGATGTCTACGATCCGCATATCGTGCAAAAGGAGCATTGGAGCGACGGAGCGATTGCGGTGCGCCTCGCCTGCGTCGACGATGTCTGGCTGACGGCGGGACAACTCTATCTGTATGACATCGCACGCCTGAGTGACACGGCGGTCGATGGGCCTGGTGCGGTGCATCCGGAGGACCTGCAGGATGGCTTTGACACCTCGTGCATCAGTTTCTTCTTGCGTCTGGTCCGCGACATCATGGGCGCCCAGGGGCGGTACGTAAAGTCCCTCAACATCTACGAGCAAGAGTGGGAGTAGGGGATGTTACTGGTGTCGCTCTGCTGCCCCTGACTTTGTCTCAATCTGTAACGTTTAGGGACAAAAAACCGGTCTACCTGTTACAGATTGAGACGAACGCTTGGGCGCCGCTGGTTTGTCTAAATCTGTAACGTTTGGGGGGCTGGAGAACGTCTAACTGTTACAGATCGAGACGTTTGGCACCTG
>FR878619.1 GCA_000434535.1 Collinsella sp. CAG:166 | reverse complement strand
GTTTCCTCAGCTCCGCACCCTTGCGGGTTCTCGAATCCCTCCGCTTGCCCACAAGAAAGCGCCCTGGGCCGTTATGGGCTCAGGGCGCTCAATTTTAATGGCTGGGACGGAGGGATTCGAACCCCCAACAGCCGGCACCAAAAACCGGAGTTCTACCGTTGAACTACGTCCCAATGTGTGGTGTTGCCCAAAAGCAACTCGTTTAGTTTACCTAATCTGCGAGGGCATCGCAAACGCCATCGAGCAGGCGTACGGCGAGTGTCTGCGCGTCGCTGGCCGTGAAGGTGCCGTTGTAGCGCGTCATGCCCGTGAGCTCAATGCGAATGCGAGCCGGCTTCTGCTGCGCGGCGACATTGGCGGTGCGGATGCGCTGGGCCAGGTTGTGGCACTCGGCGAGGGCAATCGTGGCGCGCGGTGCGGCGTCGGCGGGCAGCTCGTCGCTTGCGATTTCGAGCACCAGGTCAACGTCGGTTGGGACCTCGGAGTCACAGAGCATCATGCCGCTGTTGTCGGTCGTTGCCGTGGCGATATTCCACATGCGCGACGCAACGCTGCGTGCGATGGGGTCCTCGCCGATAACGGCAATCTGGAAGCGCTCGAGCACGTTGGCGGCGCGAGCAAAACCGATGCGGGACTCGGCTTCGGTGACCGAGGGCTTGCCCTCCCACACATGGTGCAGGCGGTTGATGTAGGCGTAGGTGTCCTGGAAGGCCATGCCGTCGGCAAACAGGCCGACATTTTCCTGGAACTGCTGCAGGGCGGCCTCGGTATGCGGACCAAAGTAGCCGTCGTCTTCGCCACAGGCAAAGCCCAAAACGTTGAGAGCGCGCTGCAGGGCCTGCACATCGGCGCCATGGAAATTGGGCATGCGCAGATAGAGGGTGCGGTCGCCCAGCTTATACGAAGCGTCTACAAGGGCGCTCCAACAGGGGATATCGACGGCATGACCGGCAGCAAGGCCGCTGTCGAGCCTGAAGGTGCTGACGGCCTGCTCAGTGGTGGCTCCAAAGTACTTGTCGGTGACTTCGGCGGCATCAATCGTGTAGCCGAGCTGCAGGAGACGAGACTGCACGTCCTCGACGGCTGCTCCTTGCATGCCCGTTGTAATAGGTTCCATGAACGAACCCCTTTCGGCGTACCATTCGTACTATTTGAGCGTCTGTCGGA
Organism: Collinsella sp. CAG:166; assembly: GCA_000434535.1. Classification (GTDB taxonomy): domain Bacteria; phylum Actinomycetota; class Coriobacteriia; order Coriobacteriales; family Coriobacteriaceae; genus Collinsella. The sequence continues at coordinate 1,727 of FR878619.1, read as the reverse complement.
TAGACAACGCAAAGGGATGCATAAACATGCACTCAACAGTGTAGCAAGTTGTGCCTAAATACGCTGCTGACAGATTTTATAACCCCCGTTAGTTAAGGCGCTCCACAAAGAAATCTGCCATGGAGAGGAACAGCTCGCGTGCGTGCGGATCAAGCTCAACGTTCTCGATGGCCGCTTTGGCCTTAGCGGTCAGGTCGAGCGCGTAAGTGTGGGCGTAATCGATGGAGTCGGTCTCCTGGAAGATCTCCACGGCGCGTGCGAGCTGCGCGGGATCATCGGTGCCTGAGGAAAGAATCGTCTCGACCTCGTCGTGGTGGCGCTCATCAGAGAGGGCGTGTACGGCGACAAGCGTGCGCTTGCCCTCGGTGATGTCGGTGCGGAAGTCCTTGTTGGCGGCTTCCTTAGTGCCGACAAGGTTGAGCAGGTCGTCCTGAATCTGAAAGGCAAGGCCCGTGTGCAGGCCAAAGGCGCGCAGCGCTTCGATTTGCTCATCGCTGCCGCCGCCGATAATGGCTCCGGCGGCAAGCGGCGTGGCTCCGCTGTAAAACGCGGTCTTGTGCGTCGCCATGTCCAGGTAGTCATCAACCGAGATATCAAAGCGCCCGTCACGGACCCAACCCAGGTCGAGCGCTTGACCCTCGATGGTACGGACGATCATCTCGGTAAGCTCGTGGAGCACGCGCAGCTTCACGTCGGACTCCAGCGTGGGGTCGTCGAGAACCGTCTTGGTGACCATGGTGAGCGCCAGGTCGCCACAATTGATGGCAAGCCCCGTGCCCTCGGTAAGGTGCATGCAGGGCTTGCCTCGACGAAGCTGTCCGTTGTCGGCGATGTCGTCGTGGATCAACGCGCCCGACTGGAAATGTTCGATGGCTGCCGCGGCACTGCGGGCGCTCTCAAAGCTACCGCCCACTGCGGTTGCGGCGAGCATGCAGATAAGCGGGCGGTGGCGCTTGCCGGCGTTGGCCGTAAAAGCCGAGAGCGGCGCGTACAGGTAGCGCTCGATATCGGCAGAGGTCGCCTGTCCGTCAAAGAACGTGGCCAGATAGTCGTTAATCTGGTCAAAGTGCTGGGCTAAAAAGCTGGTAAACGGACTGGACACGGGTTCTCGCATTCTTTCTTAGGTTGCATCGTTGCGGTGTGCAGATACCATATTGCCACATTGGAGTTGCCGGCGCGTCTGTTTTGGCGATTTGGGGAAACGGGACGCGTGCGCGTGCCGGCTGCTTATATAAGCCTAAAGTGCTCGAGCGCCTTGACGACGCCATCTTTGTCGACCGAGTCGGTGATGTAGTCGGCGCGCTTTTTGAGATAGTCCGGCGCATTGCCCATGGCGATACCGACATCGACGGCGTTCATCAGCGAGACGTCATTGCTGGCGTCGCCGATGCCGTATACGGTTCCGTGGTGGGGATCGAGGGCGTCGAGTACAGACTGGATGCCCCCGCGCTTCGTGCATTCGCGGGGCGAGATTTCGGTTACCTCGAGTTCGAGCTCGTTAAAGCACAGCAGCGGCTCAAGTGCCTTATCTTGAGCGATGTGGTTGGCGAGCGATGTAGACATCAAGATCTTGTAGGCGCTGTAATGTTGCAGCTGCGTGACTGCGTCGCCCAGGGTGCGCGCGTATCCGGGGGCATCGGGGGCATCGGCACTCATGCGCACGACGCCGTTGAGGCCCTCAAAGCGGATGACCTCGCCCGACTGCTCAAGATAGGGGGCAAGGCGCT
>FR878618.1:1771-20163 GCA_000434535.1 Collinsella sp. CAG:166 | reverse complement strand
TGAACGTTTTGTGACGTTCGCCGCGTTTTGCTATTCGTTTGGTTCTTCGACTTTGTCGATGGCCCAGGTGGCTCCGAGGCCACCGGTGGTGTTGCGGCGGATGCGCACGGTAACCTCGCGGCGCTCGCCGGCCTGCGTGTAGCGCAGGGGGAAGCTTGCGCGGTTTCGCGCGGCCTCGATGGTACCGCGCTCGCGGGCGATCCAGTAGTACTCGCCGATGATGCCGAGCGTGTCGGCGCCGTAGGGGAGATAGGTCGACAGCTGGTGTAGCAACGGGCCGGGGCAGAAGACCTCGGTTGCGAAATCGACGGGGAAGTCCTCGGGGATGGTCGGTGCTGCGGGTGCGGGGGCCGGTACCATCGCCGGTGCGGAGGCCTGCTCATTGACGGGCGTCACTTCGACGACGGGCACGGGTTCGGTGCCGAGCACTGATTCGATGCCCACTTTCGGCATCGCCGCGGAATCTGCAGTCTCGACGATAGCGGGTGCGTCTGCGGTCGCGGTGTCGAGCTCGACTTGCGGAGCGCTCTGATTCTCGACGCTCGGCTTTACCTCGATGGGCGTGGATGCCATGGTGGTGATGCCGGCGTTGGCGTTCTCGGGGTCATAGACGACCGTGAGCGAGATAGCGGGCTGCGGCGTCTCGGGCTCCGGCGTCGACTCGGAAGCGTCTTGATCGTCGGGCTCGTCGGACTGATCGTCTTCGGCCTCGTTGCCAAAGACATCGCTGTTTTGGAACGCAGGCGTCTCGGTTTGGTCAGCAGCTTCTTCGGTTGTCGACTTGGGAGCCTCGTTGAGCTCCACAGTGGCTTCCTGCTTGGATATGACTTTGGGATCGGTCATGGCGGCGATTTCGGTTTCGGCTTCTGCCGTTACCTCAATAGCGACTTCGATCTCTGTCTCGGGCTCGGGTTCCGGCGCGGCTTCAACCATGGCTTCGGGCTCGGGACGCTTAACGTGCTTGGGACGCACGGCCTTGAGGTCCTTCTCACCGCGTTTCTTCTTTTTGTAGGACTGCTTGGCGCCCTTGGTGGCCTTGGGCTTGTCCTCGCCCTTGGCAAGCGCTGCGTCCCATGCCTCGTTGGCGATGACGGTGGCATACAGGCGTCCGCCCTTGAAGACGGTCAGCTTAATGCAGTCGTTGAGCTCCTCGAGCAGCTCGCGCGTGGACTCAAAGCCCAGGTCATAAGCGGTCATGTCGCCGGCGGCGAGCGCCTCCTCGACTTGCGTCATAAACGTTTGCTTGCCGCATCCAATCGCATCGCGCAGCAGGCGATACAGATAGATGTGGTTGCCCAGCGAAAGCGTGGGCCTAACTATTGTCTTGCTCATGGCAAATCTCCTCTTTACATATGTAAAGCATCTTACCATCGCATGGCGTTCGCCATGGCGGCGCCCAAGGCAAACGGGCGCGAACCGCTTTCGATTCGCGCCCGTTGTACAGGTCGGTTATCTATGAGAGGCAAATGTGCTTAGTTGCCCGATGCCGTGCCTTGGCTCGAGTTGTCAGATGCCGTGCCGGACGCGGTTCCGCTGGAGCTGTTCGAGCCGTTGGTGTTGCTGCTGTCTGCTGAGCCCGTTCCCGACGTGGTGTCGCTCGTCTGGCCGCCCGTGCTCGGCTGTGAACCGTCAGTCGTTTGGCTTGAGTCGGTCGTGCCGGACGGCGTGCCACTGTTGGCCGTAGAGGAATCGGTGCCTTGCGATTGGTTTTGGGTGTTCGAGGACGAATCGGTAGAGGTAGAACTGTCTTGCGCGCCGTCCGTCTGTGCCTGCTGGTCTTGCGACTGGGTGTTGCCATTTGCATCACTCTCCGTCGTGCGCGACGAAAGGATTGGCTCGGGGCGCTCGCCCAGACCCTCGCCGGCGGTGGTGATAAGGATGGCGCCGGCGCAGGCGATGACCGCGACGATGGCGATGGCGATCGAGAAGACGATAACCTTCTTTTGCGTCTGGCTGCGCTCTGCCGCCGCCTTGGCGCGCAGGCTGTTGGGGGCGACACGCGCCGTGGTCGCGCGTCCCGCAACCTGGCGCATCTCCTGCGTGGTCGCGGCGCCACCTAGGTGCTCCTCGACATCCGGCTCAACGGGCTCGTAGGCGCCGGCAGGGTAGTCGACAGCGGCATGCGTGCCCTTGATTGCTTCGGCGCTGGCGGAGATAAAGTGGCGATAGACCTGCGAGGACACAACGGTGATGACTGAGCTCACAGCGGCACCAATCACCGAGCCGGCAATGCCGATCTTTGAAGCAAGCGCCACGCTCGTGGCGGCAGCTGCGGCGCCGGCGATGATCTGGGGAATGGAAATGTCGTCGAACAGGCCCTTTTTGGGCGCGATGGCCATGGTCTGGCCGATGGAATGGTTTTCGTGAACGCCGTTGTTCAGTGCGGCGGGAGTCATGACGCGTGTACGCGGCGCGTCGGTGTACTTGGTTGTCATACGGGGTCCTCCCGGTGTAAATCTGCTTCGTTTCGTGTAGCCATCAGGGTACCCACCAGATGTGAATCGTACGTGACATTTAACAGATACCATCAACTCATCAATAGCTCACCAAGTTGGTGGGATGCGGTTGCACCCGGCGGTTGAACTACAATAGAGCTTGCTAATTGTTGTGAATGGCGTCTACGCACGGGAGCATTCTTATGAATCTTCACCTTTCTCAGTCTGACGGCTTTTTACGTGTGGCGGCGGCGTCGCCGCGGATTCGCGTTGCCGATGTCGAGGGCAATGCCGAGGTTGCGCTGGCGGCTGTTCGCGAGGCTACCGAGCGCGGCGTTCGTGCTCTGGTTTTGCCCGAGCTTAATCTGACCGGCTATACCGCGGCCGACCTGTTCCATAACCGCACGCTGCTGCATGCCTGCGAGACCGCGCTGGCACATGTTCTCGATGAAACCCGTGAGCTGCCGATTGTCTTTACCATCGGTCTTCCCGTTGCAGTTGCCGAGAATATTTACAACTGTGCCGCCGTGTGCTGTGCGGGCGAGCTTTTGGGCCTCACGGCCAAGAAGTATCTGCCCAACTATGGCGAGTTCTACGAGCGCCGCTGGTTTGCTCCGGCGCCTGCGGATCCCGTGTGGGTCGAGTTTGCCGGTCAGGGTCCGGTTCCGCTGGGTTCGGGACTTGTCTACCGCTGCTGTGATGAGGGTGCCGAGGATATGGTGCTGGGCGTTGAGGTCTGCGAGGACCTGTGGGTGCCGGCGCCCCCTTCGACCGAGATGGCGCTTGCCGGTGCGACGGTGATCCTCAATCCGTCGGCTTCGGACGAGATTATCGGTAAGGCGGATTACCGCCGCAGCCTCATTTCCAACCAGAGCGCGCGCCTGTACTGTGCCTATGCCTACGCGGACGCGAGCGAGGGCGAGTCCACGACCGACATGGTCTTTGCGGGCGAGAACCTCGTCTACGAAAACGGCTCCAAGCTCGCCGCGACCAAACTGCTTACCTGCGATATGGCCATCGCCGACGTTGACCTTGACCGTCTGGTTGCCGAGCGCCGTCGCTCGACGACGTGGACGCGCACCGACGATGCGCCGGAGGCCACGGCCGTTGAGTTTTCGTTTGAGGGCGTACTGGCCGAAGAACCTGTCCTGCGCGATGCCTGCGATATCGACCGCGTTTTCCCCCGCGCGCCCTTCGTGCCGGCCGACCACGGCGACTTGGCCGAGCGCTGCGAGACGATCCTCGATCTGCAGACTGCGGGCCTCAAGACCCGCCTTGCCCACACAGGTACCAAGGCTGCGGTCATCGGCCTTTCGGGCGGCTTGGACTCCACGCTAGCGCTGCTTGTGACCGTGCGTGCCTTCGATGCACTGGGGCTGCCGCGCGCCGGTATCACGGCCGTGTCCATGCCCGGCTTTGGCACGACGCATCGCACCAAGTCGAACGCCGAGTCGCTCGCTCGTGACTTGGGTGTGAGCTTCCGCGAGGTCTCGATCCATGCTGCCGTGGAGCAGCACTTTAAGGATATCGAGCATGATCCGGCCGTGCAGGACGTGACCTACGAGAACAGCCAGGCGCGCGAGCGCACGCAGATTCTGATGGATCTGGCCAACCAGGCTGGCGGCTTTGTCATCGGTACCGGCGACCTGTCGGAGCTGGCGCTCGGCTGGGCTACCTATAACGGCGACCACATGAGCATGTACGCCGTCAACGCGAGCGTGCCCAAGACGCTTGTGCGCCATCTGGTGCGCTATGCGGCTGATGTCTTTGGCGGGCGTATTGCCGAGGTCTTGCTCGATATCCTCGATACGCCGGTGTCCCCCGAGCTTCTGCCGCCCACGGGCGATGGCGAGATCGCACAGAAGACCGAGGATTTGGTGGGCCCGTACGAGCTGCACGACTACTTCCTCTACTACCTGCTGCGTTTTGGCTTTGAGCCGGGCAAGATCTACCGCATGGCGCTCAAGAGTTTCGAGGGCGTCTACGACGTCAAGACCGTCCACACGTGGCTGCGTACGTTCTATCGTCGCTTCTTTGCCCAGCAGTTTAAGCGCAGCTGCCTGCCCGATGGTCCCAAGGTGGGCTCGGTGACGCTCAGCCCGCGCGGCGATTGGCGTATGCCGAGTGACGCCAGCTCGCGTTTGTGGCTTGCGCAGATCGACGCGCTCAATCCAATTGACTAAGGTTGGCCAAATTGAACCAATGCGGGGGTTGCAAGCGTTACACTTTTGCAATCTGATGGCCCGTATCGCGCGGCGCTCTTGTCGGAGCGCCGCGTTTTTTATATCGAAAGGTGGCACCATGCAGGCATCGCAGCGTCTCGACCGCTTTGGCGCGTAGGTCTTCGCCTCGCTCAACAACAAACTGCTTGCGCTGAAGGCTCAGGGCAAGACCATTTATAACATGAGCGTGGGCACGCCCGACTTTAAGCCGTACAATCACGTGGTCGAGGCACTCACGCAAGCAGCCCAAGATCCCGAGATGTGGAAGTATGCCCTGCGCGACCTGCCCGAACTCAAGCAAGCTGTGTGCGATTACTATGAGCGTCGCTTTGGCGTTTCGGGCATTACGCCGTCCATGGTGCAGTCGTGCAACGGCACGCAGGAGGGCGTGGGCCATTTGGGCCTGGCCCTGCTCGATCCGGGTGACACCATTCTGGTTCCCGATCCGTGCTACCCGGTCTTTGAGGCGGGCGCTAAGATTGCCGACGCCAAGCTCGAGTACTATCCACTGGTTGCCGAGCACAATTACCTGCCCTACGTGGCAGGCATCGATCCCGAGGTCGCCGACCGCGCCAAGTACATGATCGTGTCGCTGCCCGCGAACCCGGTGGGCTCGGTGGGCACGCCCGAGATCTACGAGGAGATCATCGCTTTTGCCCGCGAGCATGACCTGCTCATCGTCCATGACAACGCGTACTCCGACATCGTGTTCGACGGCGAGCCGGGTGGCAGCTTTTTGCAGTATCCCGGTGCGCTCGAGGTGGGCGTGGAGTTCTTCTCGCTTTCCAAGTCGTTTAACGTCACCGGTGCCCGCATTGGCTTTTTGGTCGGTCGCGAGGATGTGGTCTCTGCCTTTGCCAAGCTGCGCGGCCAGATCGACTTTGGCATGTTCTTCCCGATCCAGAAGGCTGCTATCGCCTGCCTGAACGGTCCGCGCGATGAGGTCGAGGCGCAGCGTCTGAAGTACCAGGAGCGCCGCGATGCCCTGTGCGACGGTCTCGAGGGCCTGGGCTGGGAGCGCCCCAACGCGCATGGCTCTATGTTTGTGTGGGCCAAGCTTCCCGGTGGCCGCACCGACTCCATGGCGTTTTGCGAGGAGCTCATGGAGAAGGCCGGCGTTGTGGTGACGCCGGGCGCGAGCTTTGGTCCTTCGGGTGAGGGGCACGTGCGCATGGCGCTGGTCTTGCCGCCCGACCAGATCGCTTTGGCTGTCGAGGCCATTCGCGAGGCGGGCCTGTATTAGAAAGCTTTTTTGGCTCGTCAATAGCTCGAAACCGATTTCGTGCAGTTATTTTACGAATTCTGCAAACAATTTCGGTAAACGGTCGATTTTTGGCTGCGAATAGGAGCATAATCAAAGTCCCGATTGGATGTATTGGGATCACGGCAAGCCGCTCGGGTCGTTCCCGGGCGGCTTGTTTGTGGAGAGAGATGGGAGTTTCTAATGGTTAACGAGAAGAAGGTCGCTATTGTCGGGTGCGGTTTCGTCGGTTCGTCTTCGGCGTTCGCACTGATGCAGAGCGGTCTGTTCTCCGAGATGGTCCTCATCGACGTGGACAAGAACCGCGCCGAGGGTGAGGCCCTGGATATCGCGCACGGCATGACGTTTGCCGAGCCGATGAAGATCTACGCCGGCGATTATTCCGATGTCGCCGACGCCGCCATGATCGTCGTCACTGCTGGCGCTGCCCAGAAGCCCGGTGAGACCCGCCTGGACCTGGTCAACAAGAACGTCAGCATCTTTAAGTCCATTATCCCCGAGATTAAGAAGTCCGGCTTCGACGGCATTCTGCTCATCGTCTCCAACCCGGTCGATGTTCTGACCTACGCCGCCATCAAGATGTCCGGCCTGCCCGAGGGCCACGTCATCGGTTCCGGCACCGTGCTCGACACCGGTCGCCTGCAGCAGATGCTTGGTGCCCACGTCGAGGTTGACCCGCGCGATGTCCAGGCCTATGTCATGGGCGAGCACGGCGACTCCGAGTTTGTCGCTTGGTCCAGCGCTCAGGTTGCCGGTGTTCCGCTGAACACCTTCTGTGAGCTTCACGGCCACCTGGAGCATGAGGCTGCCGAGAAGCGCATCGCCGAGGACGTCAAGAACTCCGCCTACACCATCATCGAGAAGAAGCACGCCACCTACTACGGCGTCGCCATGGCCGTCAAGCGCATCTGCACCGCCGTCATGCGCGATGAGCAGACCGTTCTGCCTGTCTCTTCGCTCATGGTGGGCGAGTATGGCCTGTCCGATCTTGCCATCTCCATGCCGACCGTCGTTGGCCGCGACGGCGTTGTCTGCCGCGTCCCCGTGCCGCTGAACGATGACGAGCAGCATGAGCTCACCGTCTCCGCCAAGGCCCTCAAGGACATCATCGACAGCGTCGACTTCTCCTGCTAAATCAAGCTCGTTTGAGCAACAGGCTACAATGAAAGGCGTCCGGGCCACACGGTCCGGGCGCCTTTTTGGTGCGAGGGGGTCAGGTTACTTTGCACCACCCCAATGCACCATAGTTGATGGGAGGGCCATGTCGGATTCGCCTAATTTTTTGACCTATGCCCAGACGGCGTTTGATCCGTTTGAGGAACGGCCGTTCTGCGCGGTGGATAGCCTGGTCTTTGCGTGGTTGTCCTATTTGCGTTTGCCGGGTGATATGGCGGAGCTGACGAACTGGCAGGGCCTAGACGTACGCGAGCTGCTGCGCGCCGAGTGCTACCAAGACATGATTGGCGACCTGTGGGATCCGGAGGGGAGCCGTGCCCTGTTGGAGGCTGTGGCAGCAAGCCCTCGCTACCGTGGCGTTCGTGTTTGCGGCTATCGTAGCGTGAGTGATGCCGAGACAACGGAGCAGTTTGCGGCCATGACGTTCCGATTTCCGGCGGGGTTTAGCTATCTTGCCTTCCGGGGGACCGACAGCACGATTGTGGGCTGGAAAGAGGACTTTAACATGGCGTTCCGGTGTCCTGTGCCGGCCCAGGAATCCGCGGCGCGTTATGTAGACGAGGCGGCGGATGCGATTGACGGGCCGCTTTTGTGCGGAGGTCATTCCAAGGGTGGAAACCTTGCGGTGTACGGTGCGGCGATGTGCCCCGATGTCGCCCGTGAGCGAATCGAACGGGCGTATTCCCATGATGGTCCGGGCTTCGTCGAGGAGTTTCTGAGCGGCAACGCCTTCGCCGACCTATCCGGTCGAATCGACAAGACGCTACCTCGGTCGTCGATCTTTGGCATGATGTTCGAGACACAGGAGGACTATGCCATCGTTGAGAGCACCGAGTTCAGCCTGCTTCAGCATAATCCCTTTAGCTGGGTGGTTGATGGTCGCGACTTCGTGTACTGTGAGCGCCTGTCCGCCGGTGCTAGATACGTTGATGGCTCCATTCGCGAGATGCTGCTTGCGGTGTCGCCTAGCGAGCGCGAGCGTTTTGTAGATGCGTTGTTCTCCGTGCTTGAGGCTACGGGTGCTGAGCGGTTTGCGGATATCGCTGGGAATCTGCGCGAGAGCCTGCCCGTGATGCTCCAGGCTGCGCAAGGCTTTGACAAGGATACGCGACGCTTTGTCTCGCAGACTATCGTTGCGATTCTTAAGTGTGCGCTTCTGCCCAAACGTCCCCAGATCGACATGCCCGCTGCCGGCAAGAGCTTGGCAGAACAGCTCGAGGCTTGGCAGTCCGAGCTCCTGCGCTAACCATTGGTGCAAAGCAACCTGTCCCCGATGCACCAATCTTCGATGCGCCTGGGGCGGGCTCGACAGCTATACTGGTTCGTGCTCAATTCGATCTAGAACGGAATGCCGTATATGAAAATCAATCACGCGATTCTGCATATCCTGGACTTTGACTCTGCCGTCAACGTTATGAGCCAGCGCGAGCTCGATATCGAGAGCCGTACCGTGCGCAATTTCGTAACCACTCATCTGCGCCGCGCACGAACCTCGGCCGACAATAAACGCGCCACGTTTGCCGAGAACTCTGCGTTTGGCGGCGAGCTCAAGGGCTATTTCTTTGGCGAGCGCGAGTTTGTGGACCTGTCGCAGCAGATTGCGGAGTTCATCTCTTCCGAACTTACCAAGGCCGAGAAAGCCGAGTCCACTGACGTGCTTGTGGCGGACTTTGATGACGATGAGGATGCCCGCTGGTTTGCCGTGATGCTGCTGGGCTCTAAACAGGCTTTTATGCACGAAGTGGGCCGCGAGGAGGGGGAGGTGCGCAACGACATCGCGCGCCATTACGCCATTTTGCCAAATCCCTCGCAGAAGGTGCCGAGCTATGCCATCGTGCGCGCGAGCACCATGGAGATTGGCTATGTGGACAAGAAACGCAAGATTGCCGGTGAGGACCGTATGCTTATCCCCGATGGCCTGCTGCAGTGCGACACGGGCGTGTCGGGCAAGGAAGTCATCGATACCGTGACGCGTGTGGTCGAGGAAGTCGCCGAGGAGCACGGCGCCAACACGGCCGTGGCGCTCGCCAAGGTTAAGGCCGCTGTGGCCGAGAAGGTTGAAGATGACGAGGAGCTGCCGCCTTGGGATATCGTCGATGAGGTCTTTGAGGACGAGCCGGTCATCAAGGAAAGCGTGCGCGCGGCACTGACCGAGGAGAAAGTTCCCGAACGCGTTCCCGTGGAGCGCAAGCAAGTTGAGCGCGCGGCCGTGCGTAATCACAAGATCCGTACCGACACGGGTATCGAGATCAGCTTCCCGGCCGAGATGGGTTCGAACTCCGAGTACATCGAGTTCGTCAACGAGCCCAACGGCCTCATCTCCATCGAGCTCAAGAACATCGGAAGTATTGAGAATCGATAAACTGCTCTTGGACGTTGCAAAAAACAAAGGCCGAAGCCTTTTGGGACTTCGGCCTTTTTTGTTTTCGGCTTGGTTGCTGACATTGCGCCGCAGGTTGAGCGTACGTCAGCGGAAACGCCCCTAGGCGAGCAAGGTGACGTGAAAGAGGAGGGAAGCGTACTTTGGGTACGCGACCGACGATTGAACGTCAGATTGCTCGCCTAGGGGCGTTTGCAGCGTCGAGCTGTTACGCGGTTTGGCAAAACCGCGTAACTTCTACAGCTGGCGCAGGCCCTCTTCCAGGCCGGTCTTGCTGTCGGTCTTCTCGTCGCGCATCTTGATGACGCGGGCGGGGACACCGGCCACGACGGCACCGGCGGGGACATCCTCGACGCACACGGCGCCGGCGGCAACAACAGCGCCCCTGCCCACGCGCACGCCCTCCAGGACCACGGCGTTGGCGCCAATCATAACGTCGTCCTCGATGATGACGGGCGTGGCGCTGGCGGGCTCCACGACGCCTGCCAGCACGGTGCCGGCGCCGATGTGGCAGTTCTTGCCCACGGTGGCGCGGCCGCCCAGCACGGCGCCCATATCGATCATGGAACCCTCACCAATGACGGAGCCGATGTTGATGATGGCGCCCATCATGATGACGGCGCGATCGCCGATCTCGACGCGGTCGCGGATGATCGTGCCCGGCTCGATGCGAGCGTTGATGCCCTTAAGGTCGAGCATGGGCACGGCGGAGTTGCGGCAGTCATTCTCGACATCGTAGTAGTCGATGGAGTCGGCATTGGCATCGAGGATGGCCTTGAGCTCATCCCAGTCGCCAAAGACGGTCTTGCCGCGACGGCCGCCGTAGACATGTGCGTCGCCCCAGGCAACCTTCATGCCGGGCTTCTCGCGCACGTACAGCTTGACAGGTGTCTTTTTGGGCGCGGTGGCGATGTAGTTGATAATCTCCTGGGCATCCATCTCGGCTGCGTTACTCATATGCTGTTTCTCCTTTTCGTGGATACGGTTGATACCTGGTTAGGCAAACATGACCTGGTCGAAGGTGTAGAAGCCGGGGTCGCGGGTGACGAGCTTCTGCGCGGCTGCCAGGGCGCCGTTGACAAAGATCTGACGGCTCGTGGCGCGGTGGGTGAGCGTGACCTCCTCGTCCTGGCCAAAGAAACCCACCTCGTGCACGCCGGCGACGGTGCCGCCGCGCAGCGAGTGCATGCCGATCTCCTTGGGATCGCGCGCGCCGCACATGCCCTCGCGGCCATAGACGGGGTGGTAGCCTGCCTCGGGTTCAGCTTCGACGACGGCGTCGAGCAGTAGCTTGGCAGTGCCGCTCGGGGCGTCGACCTTTTGGTTGTGGTGCGTCTCGACGATTTCGCAGTCAAAGCCGGGCAGCTCGCGTGTAGCCTGCGCTACCAGATGGCGCAGGGCTGCGATACCGATGGAGTAATTGCCCGAGTGCATAACGCGGGTGTTCTGGCCCAGCTCACGCAGGCGGTCCATCTGCTCGGGCGTATAGCCCGTGGTGCCCGAGACCAACGCGGCGCCCGTGCGCTCGACATAGGCGACGACGGCATCGAAGGTCACGACGTTCGAGAAGTCGATGATAACGTCGGCCGCCGGGGCGCTCTCGAGCTCGGACAGATCAAAACCGATCTGGGCGACGATATCAAAAACGGGCTGACCGGCGGCATCAACGGTGCCCTCGGCGGTGGTGCGGATGAGCGAGCCCATGCGGCCCGTTCCCATAATGACGGTCTTAATCAAGCAGACCAGCTCCCTTCAGAGCATCGGTAAGTGCGGCTCGCGTGTCGTCTGCCATGGGGCACAGCGGCATACGGTAGTTTGCCTCGATCATGCCCATCTGGGCGAGCGCTTCCTTGACGGGGATGGGGTTGACCTCGCTAAAGAGGGCATTGATGAGCGGCTGGCCGGCAATCTGGATATCGCGGGCGCGTGCCACGTCACCGTCCAGATAGGCGCGGCACATGTCGTGCACGAGCTGCGGCTGAACATCGGCCCACACGCTGATGGTGCCCGAGGCGCCCAGGCTCATGAGCGGTACGGTAAGCGCGTCCTCGCCCGAGTACATGCGGAAGTCGTCTGACAGCAGGTGGGCGATCTTGGCCGCGTAGGCGACGTTGCCCGAGGCCTCCTTAATACCCATGATGTTGGGGTGCGCGGCCAGGCGTTCTACGTTGCGCTCGCTGATGCCGCAGCCACAGCGGCCGGGGATGTTGTACAGGATGCAGGGGATGTCCACGGCATCGGCGACGGTCTTAAGGTGCTGATAGATACCCTCTTCATTGGACTTGTTGTAGTAGGGGGTGATGAGCAGCAGACCGTCGGCGCCCAGGCCCTGATAGGTGAGCGACTTGGTGAGCATGGTCTGCGTGGAGTTGGAGCCCGAGCCGGCAATAACGGGGACGCGTCCTGCAACATGCTTGACCACAGCGGCGACGACGGAGTTGTCCTCGTCGTCGGTCATCGTGGCGCTCTCGCCGGTGGTGCCCAGGGTGAGGATGGCGTCGGTGCCGTTTTGCAGGTGGAAATCGATAAGGCGCTCGAGTGCGTCAAAGTCGACACTGCCATCCTTTTTAAACGGCGTGACGAGGGCGACGATTGAGCCCTCGAGGTTGCGGATGTCCATGTTCTTCTCCTTCGCCTCCGCGATCTGGATGCGTTTGTTCCATTGAGCTGCGACTGCCAGGCGCTCGTCTTCGGCGCGACGGCGGGCACTTTCGGCGCGCGACTTGGCCAGCAGCTCTCGGCCGCACGGCAGCACGTCGAGCGTGGCAAAGTAATCGCCCGGGCGCTCGGCGCGGCGGATGAGGTCGGCCGCGCCATCGGGGCGCAGCAGGACCTCGGCCGAGCGCAGCCGTCCGTTGTAGTTGTAGCCCATGGAGTAGCCATGCGCACCGGTATCGTGGATTACAAGCAGGTCACCCATGTCGATATGCGGCAGCTTGCGATCGATAGCAAACTTGTCGTTGTTCTCGCATAGGTTGCCCGTGATGTCATAGGTGTTCGTGACGGGCGCCGTGGCCTTGTCGGCGCCGCCCGGCTGACCCATCACCGTAATGTGGTGGTAGGCGCCATACATGGCAGGGCGAATCAAATCGACGGCGCTTGCATCGACACCGATATAGTCCTTGTAGATCTGCTTCTCGTGGATAGCCTTGGTGACCAGGCAGCCGTAGGGGCCCATCATAAAGCGGCCCATCTCAGTGCAGATGGCCACATCGCCCATGCCGGCGGGAACCAGGATCTCGTCGTATGCCGCGTGTACTCCCTCGCCGATGGCGTGAATGTCATTGGCCTGCTGCTCGGGCAGGTAGGGGATGCCGACGCCGCCGGACAGATTGATGAAGGCGACGTGTGCGCCGGTCTCGCGCTCCAGGCGTACGGCAAGCTCAAAGAGGATGCGCGCGAGCTTGGGGTAGTAGTCGTTGGTGACGGTGTTGCTGGCAAGGAATGCGTGGATGCCAAAGTCCTCGGCGCCCTTGGCCTTGAGCATGCGGAAGGCCTCGAAGAGCTGCTCTGTGGTCATGCCGTATTTGGAGTCGCCGGGGTTGTCCATGATGCCGTTGGAGAGCTGGAACAGGCCGCCCGGATTAAAGCGGCAGCTGACCGTTTTGGGGATGGGCCCCGCAACGCGCTCAAAGAACTCGATGTGGCTGATGTCGTCAAAGTTGACGATGGCACCCAATTTGTTGGCCAGCTCAAAGTCGGCAGCCGGCGTGTCGTTGGACGAGAACATGATGTCGTGTCCCGTGATGCCCAGCGAGCGGGCAATCATGAGCTCGGTATAGCTCGAGCAATCGCAGCCGCAGCCGTATTCGTTGAGAATGGAGATGAGCGCCGGGTTGGGATTGGCCTTGACGGCAAAGTATTCCTTAAAGCCCGGGTTCCATGCGAAGGCGTCGCGCACCTCTTGCATGTTGCGGCGGATGCCCGCCTCGTCATATAGATGAAATGGCGTGGGGAACTGCTCGACGATATGCTCGAGTGTCTCTTTGTCCACAAACGGCTGCTTGGCCGCATATGCCTCGTTGGGGGTCAATGCCATGTCCCGTAAACCTCGCTATCCAGACGGCGCCATCTGCGCATCGAATCCGCATAACGTGGACCCAATGTCCGGATAGCGCTCCCGCATTGCTGCAGACAGTCCTGTGGGTGTTTCCCACAGGCCCACCAGGTTGTTCGTGCCCGTAAAACCCAGTTCGGCGGGTTTCGCCTCCCCACGGGGTCAAAGCCTGCCGGCTCGCCCGCGGCTCTTCGTGCCCGCGCCTCTATCAAGTGGTAAAGACCCTATCACGTTGCACTTTACCAAACAAGAGTATTCGTATATAACGTTTAAAAAATGCAGGGATATGCTGGAAACATGTGCGCCACAATCCTGTATCACAATAAGTTGCAACAGATGTGCCTCACGAAGGGATCCTCTATGACCGAGCTCCAAGAACTCCGTCGCTATCGCCGCGATCTCCATCGCATTCCGGAGCTCGATTTCGATCTTCCGCAAACCATTGCCTATATCGAGGGCGTGTTGGCACCGCTCACCTGCGAAGTGACCCATCCGTGCCCCAACTGCGTCTGTGCTTTCTTCGACGCCGGCGTTGATGCCGCGCATGCCACGGCGATTCGCGCCGATATGGATGCGCTGCCCATCGCGGAGGCGACGGGAGCGGCCTTTGCCTCGACCCATCCCGGCAAGATGCACGCTTGCGGACATGACGGACATATGGCCATGGCGCTTGCCGCCGCGACGTATGTCGACCGTACGATTCGCGAACAGCCGGGCGCCATTAGGCGCAACGTTCTCTTTGTGTTCCAGCCGGCCGAGGAAACGACCGGTGGTGCCAAGACGGTATGCGAGAGTGGTGTGTTCGAGCGCTATGGGGCCGACCGCATTTTTGGCTTCCATGTGTGGCCCGATCTGCCTGCCGGCACGTTGGCGAGTTGTTCCGGTCCGCTGCTGGCGCGTTCGAGCGAGACGCATATCCATATTCACGGTACGAGCATCCACATCGCTAAGACCTATGGTGTGCCGGTTGGGGAGTCGCACGATGCCGCGTTGGCGGCAGCGAAGTTTTTGGTTGCCGAGCGCGAGCTGATGGACGAGCTGGGCACCGACGAGCCCTGTATCGGTAAGTTTGGTCTGCTGCAGGCCGGTACCGTCTGCAACGCGGTGGCGGGGGAGGCCCATGTTGCCGGCAGCCTACGTGTGTTTACGGACGACATGTTCGACCGTGCGCGCGAAGGCGTACGCCGTGTGCTCGACGAGGCGTGCACCGCAACGGGCTGCACGTATGATCTTGACTTTGCCGAGGGCTATCCACCGGTCGATAACGACCCTGAGTTGTTTGCCCGAATCGCGCCCGCTCTGCCCGAATTGCAGCTCGTGGACGAGCCGCTGCTAATCGCCGAGGATTTCGCGTTCTATCAGCGCCATCTGCCGGGCGTGTTTTTCCTGCTGGGCACGGGTATGCCAGAGGACCAAGACAACCCGAGTGATTCGGATGGCTGCCCCGCCTATGCCACAAGCGCTCTGCATACCGATAGCATGCTCTTTGACGAGGAAATTCTACTCAAGGGCCTCGATGTCTACAAACGATTGCTTTTGCTTGACTAAGGTGTGAAGGACTATTTGTTCTAGAAAACACGAACAAACGTACGATATAATAGAGATGTAAGTCTATAGAAACGTTTGACGTTACTAACGTAAGGCGATACTATGATTGCATCGTATGAAGATGAGGATACCGAACGCTTTGCCATGGGTGTGCGGGTCAGGAGGTTCGTGCCCTTTGAGCGTGTTGCGTTGAGGAAGATTCGCCAACTGCAGGTTTGTGCTTCGCTTGATGATCTTCGCGTTCCGCCGGGCAATCGCCTGGAAGCTTTGAAGGGCGATCGTGCCGGTCAATATAGCATCCGTGTTAACGAGCGCTATCGGGTCTGTTTTGAGTGGAGACAGGAGATGGCTTGGAATGTCGAAATCGTCGATTATCACAAGTGATGAGACCTCGTCCGATTTGCTGTCGCCAGTGACTCCTGGTGAGCTTCTCAAAGAGGAGTTTCTTGTTCCCATGGGCATTTCTCAATATCGCCTTGCGAAAGAGACCGGGATTCCGGCTCAGCGTATCGGGCAGATTGTCTTGGGAAAACGTCGCGTGACGGCCGACACCGACCTCCGTCTTTGCCGTTATTTTGGCCTGACGGATGGTTATTGGCTGCGCGCTCAGGTGGCGTTTGACCTTGAGGCCGAGAAAAGGCGGATCGAACCGGAACTCGATAAGATCGTTCCTGTTCAGCAGGCCATTGCGCTGTAGTGCTCAGAGATGATGGGGGTGGCGTGACGATGAGGCGACGCCGACAGCCTGCCGTATATAGTCCGGGTGGATGCGGGTGCGGTTTGCTGCTGCTCCCGGTTATTGCTGTGAGCATTGGCGTGATGTTTGCGCTTGCTGGACTGGCGGCAGCGGCACTTGTGCTGTTGATTGTGGCCATCGGCGTGACGATTTGGCTGTGCCGTTCTCGCGAGCAACGTCGTGCCGACGGTAAGACCAATGTAGGATGGATTGCCTTTTTGGTCATCGCCTACCTGCTGAGCATCAGCTACCTGGCGTTCTTTGTCCTGTTGATGATCAGTGCTTTTACCGGGGAATCCGTCGCGGTGGTTTGATGCGCTGCCAGCAGACGGTCGCGCAAAGTGCGTTTGCTCGGCGTTTGGATAACTGCATTGGCCGTTTACCGCAACCTTAGCTCTCAGCTAATGAATTCAAGTTTAATCCTTCCTACGATGTGCTGTGTGCCGGCACGGTAGCCGGATCGTAGAAAGGATGCATAATGAAAAAGCTCGAAAACGAAGTGCTGCTGAGCCGTCGCACTGCACTTGGCGCATTCGCCACCGTCGCCTTGGGGACTGCCGGTCTTCTTGCCGGTTGTGATAGCGATAAGGCGACCGTCACCGAGGACGCTGGCGATGACGACAAGAAGGAAGAGGCGAAGAAGGAAGAGCAGTCTACGACTGACCTGGCGGTTGGTGCGACGGTGACCACGGCTTCCGGTCTTTCCGTCGTTGTCGATTCCGTCCAGCCCGGCCTCACAAATTATGACGGTTCGACCATGACGGGCATTCACGTCACGTACGTCAACAATGGCGATGAGGGCGCAGATTACAACATCTACGACTGGAAGGGCGAGGACGCCAATGGCGCTCAGCAGAATCAGGGTTACTACAGCGAGGGCTCCGATGAGCTGCAGTCTGGTACCCTTTCCGCCGGTGGCTCCGTGGCGGGCAATATCTACTTTGATGGCGATATCAAGAAGGCACTGTATTTTGCCAACATGTTTGATAAGTCTGCCACTGCAAGCTGGGTGCTGGCCTAGCATGTCGCTACCGTTGCGCCGTATGGGAGGTGAAGTCGTATGCCCGATAAAAAGCTGACTGACGAGTTACTCAATGAGCTTCTCGACGCGCCAAACATCGATGGCTATATCAAAGAACACGACTTTGCCGCCCCGTCGCTTTCGAACTACCTGAAGCAGCTACTGCAGGAAAAGGGCTTGGAGCGCTCGCGCGTGGTTCGTATGGCCGATCTCAATGAGACCTTTGGCTATCAGATTTTTACCGGTGCGCGGCATCCGAGCCGCAATAAGGTGCTGCAGATTGCCTTTGCGATGGCGCTGACGCTCAAAGAGACTAACCGTGCGCTGACGGCTGCCGGGGTAAGCGTCCTTAACTGCAAGGACCGCCGCGATGCGATTATCATCTTTTGCATCGATCGCGGGTGCAGCCTCCAAAAGGTCAACGAGGAGCTGTATCGCTTTGGCGAGGAGACGGTGAGTTAGCGGCTGATATCTGAGCCGGCGGAGCTGCCGAACAACGATGCAAACGAACGGGGCGCGGATGCCATGGGGTGTCTGCGCCCTGCGCTATGATGGAGGCTATGGATACTCAGACCCCAACATATTCCGATGACGAGCTGACCGCAGCGCTTGCCGAGCACCTGGCGTCGCTCGATTGCGACGACAGCTATCGCGTGGAGCGTGTACTTAAGCGCTCGACCGTTGAAACAACCGAGCTCGTGTACTTTGAAGGAACCGGCGGTGGCTCGCTCGGCCCCTTTGTCCGTAAACGCATCGATGCTTCGGCTCAAATCGGCGGGGCATACGAGCGTCTGTTTGCCGCTCAGCGGGCAGGCAGGCGTTTTGAGCACCTGCCCAGAATCGTCGATTGTCGTCGTGTGGGCGACGAGCTCAACGTGGTTATGGAATACATCGAAGGGGAGACGCTCGGGGCGCTGGTGGACCGTCTGGGAGCCACCCCCGATTATGCGCGTGAATTGTATCCTGTCCTTTGCGACGCCGTGGGCGAGCTCCATGCCGGTTTTGCAATGGCGGGGGAGACGTCGGCGCCGGTGATCCATCGTGACCTCAAGCCGTCGAATATCATCGTGACAGGTGCCAACTATACGCCTGATGACGGCCTGACGTTTTCATCGCTGGTGATTATCGACCTGGGGATCGCGCGCGTATGGCACGATGGCGCCGATGCCGACACCGTCAAGTTTGGCACGCGACCCTATGCGCCGCCCGAGCAGTATGGGTTTGGGCAGACGAGCGTGCGAAGCGACGTCTACGCACTTGGCGCCCTGTTGTTCTTCTGCTTGACGGGAGTCGACCCTAAGCCAGGGCTCGACATGCGCGAGCAATGCGAGGCGCGCGGCATTCCCACTCCACTTGCCGATGCCGTCTGCATGTCGATGGCGCTCGACCCGGCCAAGCGTTTTGCGAGTGCGGAAGCGTTGGGACGGGCGACGCGCGCGGCATACGATCTGAGTCGCCCCGTGCGGCCTCCTGCGCCGCCTGTCCGAACTCCGGCCTCGGAGACGGTGTTGACGCCCCAAGGGCTCCAGAACCCCGCAGGGCCTCCTGGCCCTGCC
>FR878618.1:0-1761 GCA_000434535.1 Collinsella sp. CAG:166 | reverse complement strand
GGGCCTCCTGGCCCTGCCGCCTCCGCTGCATGCGGCCTGCTCTCTCGCGTTCCGGAGTCTCTGGGCCGCATTTGGAATACGCTCGTCTGCTTCTCGCTGCTTGTGTTCTTTGCCGGAAGTCACTTTGCCGTCTTTCACCCCACCGGAGCAAACCAAAGCTACCCGACGTGGCTTCTCATAATCGAGTATTTTTTCTTTGTCGATGGCCTTATGGTGCTTATGCATTTCGCACTGCTCGATAAGCGCCGTCTTCGTCGGCGATTCGCACTGCTCGACAGCTATCGCGGCAAGAAACTCGCGAAACTCTGGCTCAAGGCATTGGGTGTGCTGCTCCTATGCATGATTGTCATAGTCGCGGTTGCCAATGCGACCGGCGTCGTCGATACCTCCGCTACCTAAAAGAAAAGGACCCCATTGGGGCCCTTGCAGTTGCACTTAGATGCGGTTCATCTGAGCGGCGACTTTGTTGTACCAGTCCTGCCACGTGGGCGGGCAGTACTTTTTGGCCGCTGCCGGGGTAAGGGTGGAGCCGTAGTTGGCGCCCAGATAGGCAACGTGAGCGGAGATGCCCTCGCTCCAGCTGCCAAAGCTGCGCCAACCGCCGCCACGTGCACTCCAGCCCCAGGCGTTGTAAGAATTGGCGCAATAAGCACCCTTGGTGCTCTCGATGCAGGCGATGGCGGGGGACCAACGGGGGTCGACACCGGTATTCCAAGCGGCGACGGCAAAGTTATAGCCCTGGCCTGCCATGGGGGAGCCGGCGAGATAATTGTCGATGCGGCCTGTCCACTCATTAATGAACGAATCGTAATCGGAGCTACCAGTATTGGAGCTGTTCACCGTGGTGTCGATGGTGGTGTTGGTGTTGGTGGCCTGGCTGCTGGAATTGCTGCCGCTTACGCCCTCGCCCGAGAGCTTCTCGGCGGCAGCGGCCTTATCGGCCTCAAGCTTGGCAAGCTCGGCGGCATTTTCCTGCTCGGCTTTTGCCTGTGCCTCGCTGCGGAGCTGCTGGGCCTGTGCCAGCGCATCCTCGGCGTTTTTCTGCTCTGCCTCAAGCTGAGACTTGGCCTGCTGGAGCTCAGCCTTGTTCTGCTCGAGTTCGGTTTGCATGTTATTGAGCTGTTCGATCTCGTCGACGCTCGAGCTCGTGATCTGGTTGGTGTATTTGCAGGTCGTGATGAACTCACCCAGGCTCTGTGCGTTGACCAGGAAGCTCACGATGGGATTGGTGCCCTTCTGATACTTGTACAGATCGCGCATGGCGGAGCTTGCCTTGGCCTGCTGCTCGGGAAGCTTGGCCTCGATTTCCTCGATGCTTGCCTCATTGGAGTCAATCTGCTTTTGCAGGTCATCGAGTTTGGTGCGGGCGTCGTTGTAGGCGCTCGTGGCGGCTTCGATCTTCTGCTGGGCTGCGGAAAGCTGGTCCTGCGTTGCCTGCGAGGCGGCATACGCCGCAACGGGGGAGAGCATCGGCGAGGCCGTCAGCGCAACGGCGAGCGCGGCGCTCGTGATGATACGAGCCGGCTTCGACGCAATGAGCGCTGCGGTGCGATGATTCGAATGCTGCATCCAGTCCCTCTGCAATCAATCGTAGGTTATGGTTCGAACGGTATTCTACTACTGCTTTCGACCTCAACTTGAACCTTAAAGGTTCCAAAGGGTCAAGTTGAACTTGAGGCTTTGGCTTTGACCTGCAGTTATGATGAATTGTTGAGAAACCATAGAGTTCAACTTTAATGTTACGGGGGCCTGTTTACGAGG
>FR878617.1 GCA_000434535.1 Collinsella sp. CAG:166 | reverse complement strand
TCCACCGGGCCGCGCGGCAAGGAGATATATTGCCAGACCGCGAAGCCCTGTGGGACGTCAATTCCACTCTTCACAAGTCCTACACAATACATCGCTTCCTATATAAGTCATAGAAAGGCTGGTGCAGAAATACTGCACGTATCAGATGATGACCCTTTGGTTCAGGAATATATAGAGATCGGTCACCTGTAAGTGTTTATCTACCCGCGCTTTTAGCAATGTAAACCGCGCTTCAGATAAAAAGAGGGAGCGCCGCGCACAACGCGACACTCCCCTAGCGATTCAAGAGAATCTATTAGGCCTCGAGAGCCTTCTTGGCAATGGCAGCCAGCTCGTTGAAGGACTCGATGTCCTCGTAGGCCATCTGAGCCAGGACCTTGCGGTCGAGCTCGATGCCGGCAACCTTCAGGCCGTGCATGAACTGAGAGTAAGAGATGTCGTTCAGGCGAGCGGCAGCGTTGATGCGGGTGATCCAGAGAGAGCGGATCTCGCGCTTCTTGTTGCGGCGATCACGATACTGATACTGCAGGGAGTGCTGGACCTGCTCTTTAGCATGCTTGTAAGTACGCGAAGCGGCACCGTAGTAACCCTTCGCACGGTGCATAACGGTACGGCGCTTCTTCTTGGCGGCAACAGCGCGCTTAATACGTGCCATGTTCTATCAACTCCTAGACGGTAAAACGAAAAACGGGAACGCGAACTTAGGCGAGACGCGACTTGATGACCTTGCGGTCGGCAGCGGCGATCTCGGTCTCCTGACGGAAGCCACGCTTACGCTTGGTGGACTTCTTGCTCAGGATGTGGCTCTTGAAAGCCTTGGCGCGCATAAGCTTGCCGGTACCAGTCTTGCGGAAACGCTTCTTGGTGCCGCTGTGGGACTTCATCTTAGGCATGAAATACTCCTTAATCGGTTACAGAACACTAGTTACTTGGTATCGCTTGCCGCTTTATCCTCATCGAAGGCGCCCTTAATCGGGGCGAGCAGCATAAGCATGTTACGGCCTTCCATCTTAGGCTTGGACTCGACCGTAGCGTAAGGCTTGAGATCCTCGGCGAGACGCTCGAGAACGTTAAGACCCTGCTCCGGGTGAGCCATCTCACGGCCGCGGAACATGATGGTGATCTTAACGCGTGCGCCCTTCTTGAGGAAACGCAGAACGTGGCCCTTCTTGGTCTCGTAATCGCCAACGTCGATCTTGGGTCGGAACTTCATTTCCTTGACCTCGACCTTGGACTGGTTCTTACGAGCGGCCTTGGCCTTCATGGCCTGCTGGTACTTGAACTTACCGTAGTCCATGACCTTGCAGACCGGCGGCTCCGCGTTGGGAGCGATCTCGACCAGGTCGAGACCCTGATCGTCAGCGACGCGCTGGGCATCGCGGATGGCGAACAGGCCGAGCTGAGAGCCATCGACGCCAATCAAACGGCACGAAGATGCAGTGATCTCGTCGTTGATGCGGGTGTCATCAGACTTAGCTATTTTCCCTACCTCCATTCATAAAAAAATAACCCGGCGCTTCTTTGCAACCAGGTCGTACACATAGACATCCTCGGTGTGAGGAAGGGAATCTAGGTTGTATGACCAGTCAGCTGCTCATTGGCGCCAAAAGGTGGGAACCCTCGGGTTCCTCTTTAGGGCATTGCGGGAACAACGCCTTGTGGATAATAACACGCGCAGCGCGTTATCACATTACGTACACGAAAAAGGGGGCTTAAACCCCCTTGAAGCGCAGATGCATGTATGGTGCCCGAGGCGAGACTCGAAGGGCCTTCGCTTCGCGAAGCCCCGGGCTTCGGGCGCACGGCGCCCTCGCCACGCTCCGCTACAAACAGGCCACAGGCCTGTTTGCTTAACGCTCCGCGCGCTCACGCGAGTTCGGCACGAAAAAGGGGCCTTGACCACCTTGAACGCTCACTTGCATGTATGGTGCCCGAGGCGAGACTCGAACTCGCACGTTGTTGCCAACGGTGGATTTTGAGTCCACTGCGTCTGCCAATTCCGCCACTCGGGCACGTAATGCGTGAGTTAGTTTATCACAGCTTTCTGTTGATTAGTCCGAAAATGGAACTTCGAGCATTTTGATAAGCTCAACCTTGCGCAACATCTCCCGCTTACGACATCCACGTCCGTCAACCGAGGCCTCGCCCATCTGGTTGTCATAGGGGTCCTCACGCATGCCGTCGAAAGCAGGCACAAACTCAGCCTGGAATCGATTGTTGGCCACCATACGCCACGGATCGAGATTGCCAAAGTAGTGACGGCGGCGCCACTCCTCGCCCATCCTGCGAGCAGAAGATCCAAATGACACGTCGGCGTTGAGCCACCCGGTTTGCGGCGTATAGAACTCTGCCCAGTCGTGCGGCCCCACCGAATCAGGCGCAACATACAGGCCACTCTGCCAGCGGGCGGGCACGCCCGCGATGCGGCACATGGTGATAAACGTGAGCGCCATAACGCCGCAATCGCCGCGGAGCGAGTGTGCACAGTCATCGGCGATGGAGCCCAAAAGCAGGTACGGTGGCTGATAGCGATAGTCAATATGCTGTGTCAGGTAATCATAGATAGCACGAGCGCGATCGAGCGGATTCTCGAGACCGTCAATAACACGCTCCGTCAACTGTCGCATGTACGGCGTGAACGCAATGTGCGGACGGTCCTCGGAGGTGTCCTCGGGCAGTGGCGCGTCCATACAGGGATGCGATGGGAGCGCGCCACCATAGATATCGCAATAGGCGGCATCGACGTGATAGCGATAGGTCACCGAGAATGAATGTTCAGTCGAAGATGTCCAAGAGGCAGCGCGAGCCGAAACGTTTTCAGGGGCAACGGTACCCCCCGACGTCATATCGAGAACCTCGATTTGAGACTGTTGACGACAGGCGGCAGCAACGGGTAGCCACGCGCGAACAGCCTCTCCCTCCAGAGCTCCAGGGACAGACACGGATGCCTTAAGCGTGATGACGCGAGCCAACCCGTTTTGCGACTCCATCTCCCTGAGCATCTGGTTACGCAGCGCGATGCCGTCCGCAGAATCGGGACGCAGGCCCGGAACCTCCTTGGGGTACACGCGAAGCGAATCGAGGAAGTTGTCGAGAACGAACAGCTCGCCATCGATAAAGCGCCAGTCAATACGCTTACGATTGATCAGGTCGTCAAGCTGCTCTTCGGTAAACTCTGGCCACTCCTCGCGAATCATCGCAATAGCCTGATCGCGCGACACCGAAAAATGAAGCGGCGTCTCGAGCATGCGATACCGCTCGGCACGAACACAAGCAGCCAGCGAAGGCTCAGGGTTCTGCTCCAGAAGGCGATCGCAAGCAGCAACAGCCTGCGTCAAATACCCGGCATCCTTGAGACGAAGAATCTCAGGCGGCAGTCCAATATCGAGATGACGAAAGTCATCACAGCAAACATCAACAGAGCAACCAACAGGACCCTCGCCAATAACCTTCCCATCCGAAGGCAGCACATCAATAACAGCCATACCAAAACTCCAAGTCACTAGAACGCTTGAAGCCCATTGTAGCGAGATAAAAAGAAAGCCCCAACAAGGGAGCCATCAACGCCGCCGAACGGTAGTCAATAAATAAATTCAGCCCAGTAACCCTGCGGCGTTAAACAAAGGAAGCCCCATCCCCCGGAACTGTTTCCTTGGCGCGACTTCTGGCGAAGCCAGGTGAGCGCAAAGGAAACAGTGTAGGGGGACGGGGCTTCCGGCGGGAAGTTTAGCGACGCTTACGCCTTGTTGACGGAGCCAAACTCCTCCATGAGCTCCTTGGTGCGAGCAACGATGTTGTCGCGACCAGGCTTGAGGAGCTTGCGGGGGTCAAAGCCCTTGCCCTGCTGATCCTTGCCAGCCTCGATGTACTCGCGGACGCCCTTGGCGAAGACGAGCTGCAGGTCGGTGTTGACGTTGATCTTGGAGATGCCCAGGGAGATGGCCTTCTTGATCTGATCCTCGGGGATGCCGGTACCACCGTGCAGAACGAGGGGCAGGTCGCCGGTCTGAGCCTTGATCTCGCCCAGACGCTCGAAGGAAAGGCCAGCCCAGTCGGCGGGATACACGCCGTGGATGTTGCCGATGCCGCAGGCGAGGAAGTCGACGCCCAGGTCAGCAATCTGCTTGCACTCAGCGGGGTCAGCGAGCTCGCCGTTGGAGGTCACGCCGTCCTCGGTGCCGCCGATGCCGCCGACCTCGGCCTCGATGGACATGCCCTTGGAGTGGGCAAGCTCAACGAGCTCCTTGGTGCGGTCGAGGTTAAGCTGGAAGGTCTCCTCGTGAGAGCCGTCATACATGATGGACGTGAAGCCGGCCTCGATGCACTTGAAGCAGTCCTCGTAAGAACCGTGATCGAGGTGAAGGGCGACGGGAACGGTAACGCCCGTGGCCTCGACGGCAGCCTTGACCATGTCGGCGCAGACCTTGAAACCGCCCATCCACTTAGCGGCACCAGCGGTGCACTGAAGGATCAGCGGAGACTTGGCCTCCTCGGCGGCCTGGAGAATAGCCAGGGTCCACTCGAGGTTGTTGGTGTTGAAGGCACCGAGAGCGTACTTGCCGGCCTCGGCCTTCTTGAGCATGTCTGCTGCGTTGACGAGCATAAAAGAAACCTCCTGTAAGGTTGCTCCGATAACGCCTGTGATTTTACCACGGCATACCGCGGCATAAACGTTCGTTTGTTCACGAATATCGTCTAAACAGACTTTTTTGACCGTTTGCCCTACGAAATTGACCCGTTGGGGAAAAATAGCTTGACGTTTGGACGCTTCTCGTGCTTTAGAAGCTGACTATAAAGCTACACCTGCATGAAAGGGTTCTGCATGAGCTCGCGTGCCATGGTGGTCGAATCGCCATGCCCGGCTAGGCAAACGGTATCGGGCGGGAGAAGCCGGGCGAGCTTGGAGAGCGAGCGCAGAATCGCCGCCTCGTCTCCTCCAGAAAGATCGGTGCGGCCGTGGCTGCCCGGGAATAGTGTGTCGCCCACAAAGGCAATGTTCCCCTGCTCGGTGGCAGCAAACAAGACGATCCCGCCCGGCGTATGCCCTGGCGTCTCGATCACCTGCAGGCAGATATCGCCCACCTCGATAGCATCGCCTTCGGCGAGCAGGCGCGTCGGCTCCCCGGGGTCAGGCGTCTCAATGCCCCACATAGCTCGCTGTTCCTCGATGTTCGCATGCGGCACCGCCACATCCTTGGCACACAGCTCATACTGGCAGCCCTCGCCAACGGTGGTTCGCACGCCGGCAACACCACCAACATGATCGGCATGGCCATGAGTGCATGCGGCGCCAAGCACGCGTACGCCGGGATGTTCGGCTCGAACATGCTCCACCAAGCGCTCGCCTTCCCATGCGGGGTCGATAATCACGCACTCATTGTCCGAAATAACAGCATAGCTATTGGTCTGAATGGGACCGTTTACGAGCGTCTCGATCTCGACCGATCCCTTGGGAGTTACATCCAAGGACACAGCACTCATGTCCCTCTCCCCTCTATAGAACTCGCGGCATCAAACGATGCCTCGAGTGTAGCGAATATCAATAATGTGACACGTTCGTCGCGACTAAACGCGGCGCTTAAGCTGGGCTCCACCCTCGCCGGGCATCAGGCGGCGCGCGTCGTAGACCGAGTCAACGCTGCTGATAGAGGCCAGCAGCGGATCCAGACCACTCGCGTCCGAGATCTCGACCATAAAGCGCAGGGTTGCAATACCCTCGCGGTTGGTCGACGTGGCGGCAGAAAGGATATTGCCGCCCGCATCGCCAATGGCAATAGTGACATCCTTGAGCAGGCCCATGCGGTCCAGGCACTCGACCACGATCTCGACCTGGAAGAGGGTGTCGGCAGCGCCGTCCCACTCCACTTCAATCATGCGCTCGGGATGCTCCATAAGACCCTTGACGTTGGGGCAGTTGGCGCGATGCACCGAAACGCCACGACCGCGCGTGATGAAGCCGACGATATCGTCGCCCGTCACCGGATTGCAGCAATGTGCCAGACGGACCAGCAGGCCGCTGTTGCTCTCGCCCTTGACGATAATGCCGTTGCTGGCGCTCTTGCCGCGCTTTTGCGGCTTTCGGTTGGAGCCTCGGGCCGGCTGTTTCACGACCTCGGCGATAGCCTCGGCCTTGGTGAGCTGCTCCTCGGGCTTGGGGTCCAAAATCTGCTCGACCTTGTTACCCACGGCGCGCGGGGCAACCTTGCCGGCGCCCACGGCGGCAAACAGGTCCTCGAGCTGCTTGAAGTTCAACTGCTCCGCCACGGCGTTGAGCGCACGCGTGGATCGCGGCGTAGAGATGCCATACCCGCGCTTGCGCAGGTCCTTGGCCAGTATATCGCGGCCGGCAGCAGCGTCATCGTCTTTGGTCGCGGCAGCGAAGTAACGGCGGATCTTTGACTTGGCGGAAGGCGTCTTAACGATCTTGAGCCAATCACGCGATGGCTTGGAACTCTTGTTGGTCAGGATTTCAACGCGATCGCCCGTCTTGATCTCGTGCGTGAGCGGGGCCACCGCACCGTTGATCTTAGCGCCGACGCAGTGGTTGCCCACCTCGGTGTGAACGGCGTAGGCAAAGTCGAGCGGCGTGGAGCCGGCACGAAGCGCCATGACCTCGCCCTTGGGCGTAAAGACGAAGATCTCCTGATCGAAGAGGTCGACCTTCAGCGAATGCAGGTATTCCTTGGCGTCGGTGATCTCATCAGACGCAGCCCAATCGAGCGAATGTTTGAGCCAGTTAATCTGGTCGTCCAGCCGCTGGGCATCATTGGTCTTAGACGCAGACGATCCGCCCGACTTCTTATAGAGCCAGTGGGCGGCAATGCCGTACTCGGCCTGCTCATGCATCTCATAGGTTCGAATCTGAATCTCGAGCGGGCGGGCCGTGGGGCCGATAACCGTCGTATGGAGCGACTGGTAGTTATTGACCTTGGGCATGGCGATATAGTCTTTAAAACGACCGGGCATGGGGTGCCACAGCGTATGTACCGCACCGAGCGTGGAGTAGCAATCACGCACCGAATGTGTGATGACGCGCAGCGCCACCAGGTCGTAGATCTCGGAGAATTCCTTGCCCTTGCGCTTCATCTTTTGGTAGATGGACCAATAGTGCTTGGAGCGGCCGTTGATCTGGAAGTCCTCCAGGCCAATGCGGCTGAGCTCGTCGGTGAGCGTCTTGATGGTCTCGGTCAGATAGCGCTCGCGGACCTCGCGCGACTCCGCCACCATGCGCGCGATGCGTTGGTAGGCGTCGGGTTCAAGATAGAAGAAGGACAGGTCCTCGAGCTCCCATTTAATGGAGCTCATACCCAGACGGTCGGCCAGGGGCGCGTACACGTCCATGGTCTCGCGCGCCTTAAACAGGCGACGATCTTCGCGAAGGGCAGCCAGCGTACGCATGTTGTGCAGACGGTCGGCAAGCTTAACGATGATGACGCGGATGTCCTTGGACATGGCGAGGAACATCTTGCGCAGCGTGAGGGCCTGCTTCTCGTCCATGCTGTCGACTTCGATGTTGGTGAGCTTGGTCACGCCATCGACGAGTTCGGCCACCGTATCGCCAAACAGGCCGGAAACATCGGCAAGCGAGGTCTCGGTATCCTCGACGGTATCGTGCAGCAGCGCAGCGCACACCACATCGCAGTCCATCTTGAGATCGGCCAAAATGATGGCCACCTCGACGGGATGATTAATGTACATCTCGCCCGAGCGGCGCTTTTGGTTGCAGTGCTTCTCGGCGGCAAAGCAGTAGGCCTGCTCCACCTTAGAGAAGTCGTCCTCATTCATATATTTGAGGCACAGACGCTCCAGCTTGTCGTAGCTGTCCGCCATAATCTCGGGCGGCAGCTCATCGGCATGCTTATAGTGCTCCATCTCCGAAAAAGGCTGGAGGGTGGAATCATGGGCGGTACGGGCTGCGGCATCCATCGAGGTCCCCTTCCCCTAAGCCCGCGGAACGATCGGGCGGTTAACTTTGGCTAGCATATCAGAAGCGCACGAATCGAGTGCCCAGCTCCGAAAAGCCGAGAACTCCATGCGCGAGCGTAAGCCCTCCAAATAGCGAATCGACCTGCTCAATTGCACGCGGCCGGGGTTTTCGGCCATCGCGATGCGACGGGTGTCGTCAAACCCCGAAACGCGACAGAAACCAAGCTCTTCGAAGATTCCCAAGCCGCTTTCCACCGAGCGCTCGTCGACCGGCGTGCGCGCATCGATGGCAAGGCACATCTGCGCGATGTCGATATCGCTCGCGCTAAAGGAATCGTCCCCGGTCTTGCCGCGGTTGGAGCGCCACATGGTCTGCAGCGCGCGGTAGAGCGTGACGAGTTCGTCGCGCTCGGGCGCATAGCAGTCGAGCAGGCGCTCGTTAATGCGGGCGTCGCGCGACGAATAGAGCAGATGGATCACGGCGGGCTGGCCATCGCGGCCGGCACGTCCGCTCATCTGGTTGAACTCGATGGCGCCAAACGGCATGTGGTAGAGCACGACATGGCGGATATCGGGCAGGTTGACACCCTCGCCAAAGGCGGAGGTCGAAACGATGCAGCTGAGGCTTCCGTCTCGGAATGCTTCCTCCACGCGACGGCGATCGGAACGCGCAAGCCCCGCGTTATAGAACGCGATATGGGTTGCGCAATCGGGCACACGCTTGCGCAACGTCTTGGCGAGCGCCACGGACTGGTCGCGCGAATTGACGTAAATGACGGTCTTCTCCCCCGTCGCCACGATCGACACCAAACGGTTCTCGCGGCCCGCAAGGTCGCGGTCGTCCTCGAGCTGCAGGTTCTCGCGCACCGTCTCGTCGACCACCGTGCGGGTGATCGGCAACCACCGTGCGGGTGATCGGCAATATGCGGGCAAGCTCGGCCACGACCGGAGCCGTCGCGGTGGCCGTCGCAGCCATAACGACCGGATCGCCCAGGGCTTTGAGGATATCGGGCATGTCAAGATAGGCGCTGCGGTCGCCGCCCTTGGCAAGGCCGGCATGATGAGCCTCATCAATAACGACAAAACCGATGCGCCCCGAACGCGCGAAGCGGTCACGGTGGATAGACAGGAACTCGGGCGTCGTGAGCACGATACCGGTGCGGCCCGAAGCTAGACCGGCGAACGCGTCATCGCGTGCGGCCTCCACGGTCTCGCCGGTCAGCACGCCAACGCCAATGCCAAGCGCTGCCATCGTCGACGAGAGGTGATAGGCCTGGTCGGCAACGAGCGCACGCAGCGGATAGACAAAGATGCTCGCACGCCCGCGAAGCACCGCCTCACGCGCGGCATGCACATGGAAGATGAGCGACTTGCCACGCCCCGTTCCCATAACGGCCAGAACACTTTGGTGATCGGCCAGGGCATCGAGCGCCTCGACCTGCGCGCGGTGCGGCTGGTTCGAGCCGATAAAGCTATGGATAAGCGAGCGCGTCAGCTCGGTATAAGAAAGCTGGGC
>FR878616.1 GCA_000434535.1 Collinsella sp. CAG:166 | reverse complement strand
GAGGTCCTCGCGCTTGTAGAGGTAGTAGTCGTAGTCGCCGTCGTAGACCGTAACCTTGCCGTCGCGAATGTCGATCACGCGGTTGGCCACGGCGCGCACCAGGTGCTCGTCGTGGCTGATCAGCACGATGGTGCCGGGGAAGTTTTGCAGGGCGTTCTCGAGCATGTCCACCGAGTCGATGTCCAGGTGGTTGGTAGGCTCGTCCAGGCACAGGAGCGCCTCGGGCGCCACGAGCATCTTTGCCAGGGCCAGACGTGCTTTCTCACCACCGGAAAGGACGCGGACCTGCTTCTCGATGGAGTCGTTGTCGCTAAAGAGGAAGGCACCCAGCAGGCTGCGCTGCTGCGGCACGGTCCACTTGGGCGTGACGGTGTCGATCTCTTGCAGGACGGTGTTGGACTCGGTCATGCCCTCGAGCGCGTGCTGGGCGTAATAGGCCACGCCCACGTTGGTGCCCAGGTCGCGGGTGCCGGTGGTGGGTGGCTCCAGGCCGGCGAGGATCTTCATGAGCGTGGACTTGCCGGCTCCGTTGGGGCCGACGAGCGCCACGTGCTCGCCGCGGTAGAGCTTGAGGTCGATGTCGCTGTAGATGTGCTTGTCGCCGTAGGACTTGGATACGCCCTCGAGGCCTACGACCATGTCGCCGGAGCGCGGCGGGTCGGGGAACTTAAAGTCGATATGCTTGTGGCCCTCGGGCAGGATGACGAGCTCCTTCTTGATCTGCTCGATCTTGCGGATACGCTCCTGGGCCTGGGCGGCCTTGGTGGGCTTGTAGCGGAACTTATCGACGAAGACCTGCATGTGGGCGATGTCGCGCTCCTGGGCGGCACGCTTGGCGCGCATCTGCTCAAGGTTGTCCTCGCGCTGCTTGAGGTAGCTGCTGTAGTTGCCGGTGTAGGTGGTCACGCGGCGGTTCTCGAGCGCGGCGACGTGGTCGACGCAGGCGTCCATGAAGGCGCGGTCGTGGCTGACGATGAGGACGGCGCCGTCGTAGCTGGCGATAAAGCCGCGCAGCCACTGGACACTCTCGAGATCCAGGTGGTTGGTGGGCTCGTCCAGGAGCAGCAGGTCGGGGTGGCGCAGGAAAAGCTTGGCGAGCGCGATGCGCATCTGCCAGCCGCCGGAAAACTCGGAGCAGGGACGCTCAAAGTCGGTGACCTTAAAGCCCAGACCGGACAGGATTTTGCGGGCGTTGCTTTCGAGCTCGTAGCCGCCTAGGTGCTCAAAGCGGTCCTGGACCTGGCCGTATTCGTTCAGGAGTGCGTCGACGTCCTTGCCCTGCTCGGAGAGCTCGGTGATTTGTGCCTGAAGCTCGTTGGCGCGCTCGCCCATGCGGCGGATTTCCTTAGCGGCCGCCATGACCTCGGCGAGGATGGTGGTGTCCTTGTGCTCCAGGTTGGTTTCCTGCTCTAGGTAGCCCACCTGGCAGTCCTTGGCGTACTGGACCTGGCCGGAGTCGGGACTGTCGATGCCCATGATGATCTTGAGCATGGTAGTTTTGCCGGCGCCGTTGGGTCCTACGAGCGCAAAGCGTTCGCCGGGGTTGATCTGGAAGGACGCGCCGCTAAAGAGGACGCGCGCGCCGAAGCTTTTTTCGATCTTGTCGACCAGGAGGATCATGCTGCCGCCTTTGACCTTGTGTGCCTATATGAAAAAAGGCCCCAACTTGCGTTGGAGCCTCATTCAATGCTCGGGTGGAGACGAGGGGGATCGAACCCCTGACCTCTTGACTGCCAGTCAAGCGCTCTCCCAGCTGAGCTACGCCCCCGTGACGAGGAAATACTATAGGGGAAGACTTTCTTTGATGCAAGGACTTTTTTGGGTTGAATCTCTTACTTACGGGTTTTCCTGGGACGGGGCAGAAATAATCACTCTTCGAGCGCTTATTTCTATCCACCGTCCCGATAAAACCCTGATGCGATAGACCTTACTTGTAGAGGTAAGCGATAGCGGTGCCGGTGTGGACTTGGATCGTGGCTATTGACCTGACGACGTTGCTGATGCCCGTGTCGGCTAACAAACCTAGCGGGGCGTGGTCTAGCTCCCACTCTAGACCGTGTTCGCTTACTACCGTCCCAGGGGCTATGGCGATGATGGAAAACGTCTTGCCTTCGGCGCCATTGATGGTCCACAATTCACCTGCGTGCAGGATGCGGGCCGTGGTCTCGTCTTCGGCAATCCAGACTGGGGCGTCCTCGTAGCCCGCGAGCAGGCCCACTACGGAAAGCGCCATGTC
>FR878615.1 GCA_000434535.1 Collinsella sp. CAG:166 | reverse complement strand
GTCTTTTTGGATGACGACGAGACCGTTATCGATGCCGACTTTATGAAGCGCGCGACCTATGCGCTGGGCCAGCAGACGCGTCAGGGCCTGCCGATTTTGGTTAAGAGCGGTTACTTTTACGATCGCGACGGATCGCCGTTGGCGCCCACGGACAAGGTGGGCATTTGCCATCGTTGGTGGACCAAGCGCATCGAGTTTAATCGCTGGATGAAAAAGGCACTCTCGGGCACCCGTATCTCGCGTTCAAACTACGTGTGCGGCGGCCTCATGGCACTTCATGCCCGCGCCTTTACCCGTGTGGCGTTTGACCCGTTTATCACCCGAGGCGAGGACCTGGACTACCTCTTTAACATGCGCATGTTTGGCTACGACGTGTGGTTTGACAACGAGTGGACCGTTCGTCACCTGCCGCCCGAGTCCGAGAAGCGCTCGCCGCGCTTTATGCAGGATGTATACCGTTGGTACTACGAACGGGCCAAGTTGACATTCGCCGCGCATCAAAAGGAGCTCATTCCCGTTACGGCGGCATCGCTCATGCCCTACCCGGGCCCTTGGATTTCGCGCGAGCTCGACGACCGCGTGCGCAAGACCGCTATGGTCCGCAGCGTGTTTACCCGCGAGCATGAGGGCTACCTGCGCATTTGGCGCCATGGTATCGGCGAGGCAAAGGCCTATGCGCGCCAAAACGCTGCAAGCTACCTGCGTTTCCAGAGCTTTTGGCCCAAGATCATGGACGGGCTTTGGCGTGACGCACAACTGATCAGTATCCTGGAGGGGGCCGAATGATCGACCGCCGCGCCCAGCGCGATAGTTCAATATCAATCTTTCGCATCATTGCCGTTGCCTGCGCCATTTGCGTGCTGGTGTACTTTATTTTTGCCTTGGTGACCGGTATCGAGCCGATCGCCACGGTGATTGCCTGCGCGCTGCTGTGCATCTTTCTGTGCATCTTTATCTTTTTGACGCTCAATCCCGATTCGGTGCGCTCCCAGTACACCGAGGAGACGCTCTCGGTGGCCTCGGCCATGCTCGAGGACATTAAGGGCGGTCTGACGCAGGAGTCGGCGCGTTTGGTGTGCCGGCGCATTTTGCCCGAGACGCGCGCCATGACGGTGGCCATCACCGACGAGGACAACGTGCTTGCCTGCGCGGGCGAGTTTGAGGAAAAACTGCTGCCCGATACTCCCATCCACACGCTTGCCACACGCTACGTTATCGAACATGGCATCGTGCAGTCGTTCAACCGTATGGTGGATGTCGTGGGCTCGGACGGCTCGCACAACCAAGTCCCCGCCGGCATTATCGCCCCCATCAAGGTGGGCGATCGTACCGTCGGCACGCTCAAGTTCTACTACAAGACCCCGCGCGCCGTCGACCGTACCCAGTATGCGCTTGCCTCGGGCTTTGCCGAGATCTTGTCCACGCAGCTCGCCATCCACGAGCTCGAGGTGCAAAAGGAACTCACAGCGCGCGCCGAGGTGCGTGCGCTGCAGGCGCAGATTAACCCGCACTTCCTGTTCAACACGCTGAACACCATTGCATCGTTTACGCGCACCGACCCGCTGCGGGCCCGCGAACTGCTTCGTGAGTTCTCATCGTTCTATCGTGCCACGCTCGACAACTCGGGATCGCTTATTCCGGTCTCGCGCGAGGTCGCACAGACCAAGCGCTACCTTACCTTTGAGAAGGCCCGCTTTGGCGAGGACCGCGTGCTTGCGACGTTCGATGTGTCCGAGGACGTGGAAGATACGCTGGTGCCGGCGTTCGTGATCCAGCCGATTGTCGAGAACGCCGTACGTCATGGCATGGGCGATGACGACGCCCTGAGGATCGACGTGACCGTTCACCAAGACGGCGAGGATGCAATCTTGATTGCCGTGGCCGATAATGGCGTGGGCATGGATGAGGGTACCGCCGCCAGACTGTTTGACGAGCGTTCTGCCCGTCCCGACGCCAGCTCTCCCCAGGGTGGCGGCGCCGGTGTGGCCATGCACAATATTTCGGAGCGCATCCATCGCTTTTATGGGCCGCACTCCTATACGCGTGTCGAATCGGCGCCGGGCAAGGGCACCAAAGTGCTCCTTCATCTTGATTTGTCAGAGAGCATCTTCGACATTCAAGAGTAAAATAAAAGGCTACGGGCTCAACGTCATGCGACGGATGCCCGGCGTAGTTAGTTGACGAAAGGTTTTATCCCTATGCTGCGTGCGATGATTGTGGATGATGAGGCGCCGGCTCGCTCGGAGCTTCGCTTCCTGCTCGAGCAAACGGGCAAGATCGGCACGATCACGGAGGCGTCGAGCGTCCGCTCCGCCATCGAGATGCTTATGGAAAGTCGCGTGGATGTCGTGTTTCTCGATATCTCGATGCCCGGTGCCTCGGGCCTGCAACTTGCCGAGGCGCTGCATAAGCTCAAAAATCCGCCGGCGATCGTGTTTGTGACTGCGTATAGTGACCATGCGGTCGAGGCATTCGACGTGGATGCCGTCGATTATCTGATGAAGCCGGTCGAGGAAGCTCGCTTGGATCGCGCGATCGAGAAGGTCATGCAACGCACCAAGCCGGTTACGGACAGCAAGGTGACCATCGAGCGTATCCCGGTGGAAAAGGGCGGCCGCAAGGTGCTCATTCCCGTGGACGACATTCGCTTTATCATGGCCAAGGACGATTACTCCTGCATCTATACCGTCGATGATCGCTTTTTGTCGACGACCTCGCTGGCGCAGTTTGAGGCCAAGCTCTGCGACTTTGGCTTCTTCCGTGTTCACCGCCGCTATATCGTCAACTTGGCGTGCGTTACGGACGTCGAGACGGTGCCCTCGGGCGCCATCCAGCTGGGCATTACGGGCGTCGACGAACGCGTGCCGGTTTCGCGCCGCCGCGTCGTGCCGCTCAAGAAGGCTCTGAGTCTCTAGCACACTGGCCCCGCAGCCCTGTAGACCCATCGTCTGCGGAGCCGTGGGGCTTTTTTGTATGTATCTGCCGAATCGTTTTTTGCGGAAGGGATCCCATGAACAGCGCAAGCGCCAAGCGCATCGACATCATCTCGGACACCCACGGCTATTTATCGCCTGCGCTCTTGGATGAGCTTGAGGGCGCAGACCTGATCATCCACGCCGGCGATCTCACGTCAGAGATGGACTACGAGCACCTATGCACCATCGCCCCCGTGCGGGCCGTACTGGGCAACAACGATTACTACCGCGACTACGGTCCCGATGTAGACCGTCTTGCGCTCTTTACCTACGAAGGCCTCAAATTCGCCGTAGCCCACTACCGCGAAGACCTTCCGGTGGGATCCGTAGACGTAGCCATCAATGGTCACACCCACGTAACCAAAGAAGCCCAAGTGGGCCGTTGTTTAGTCCTCAACCCGGGCAGCGCTAGCTACCCCAGAGGCACCCGAGGCCCCACCATGGCCAGAATGCTAGTAAAAGACGGCAAGATCATAAGCACCAAATTTATTGATCTAGAGTAACCACAACAAAAACGGGGGATGCAAATGCGTCCCCCGTTTCCATTTGAGCCAAAGGCAGAGCTTCAACAAAAACAATCAGACCAACCCCGCC
>FR878614.1:27584-30408 GCA_000434535.1 Collinsella sp. CAG:166 | reverse complement strand
ATCTGGCTGATTTCGACGAGTACTTCGCTGCCGAGCTTGAGCTGCGTGCCCAAGGGGAGTGAGAGCAGGTTGATACCCTGGGTGGTGAAGTTCTCGCCAAAGTCGCCCTCGTGCACATCGAGCCCGCGCGCCTGCGCCGTCTGGATAGACTCTGCAGCTAAAAAGGAGACCTGACGGTGCCAATGCCCGGCGTGCGCATCGGAGGCGAGGCCAAACTGCTCGACGACGGTGTCGTGCCCGTCGGCGACGGGTGACTTACGCGTGCCTTTGTGCTCCGACGTGTTGATTGAGACGATGCGGACAGGCCCGTTGTAAGCATCGTTTGCGGTGCGTAGGGGAGCTGCCGTCTGGGCACGATCCGCAAGTTCGCGCTTTGCGGCGTCAATGATGGGGTTGTTGATCGGATGAGCCTGGGGCACGGTGCACCTTTCGACGGGGCGGGCAACATGTTGAATCCTACAACAATGGTAGGTTCATTGCCCATTGTCATACAACGGTGAGCGCCGTCTTCGTGCTGGCCTTCGTGCTGGACGATTACGTCGATTGCCATAGATACGGTGGAGCTTTGGGCGCCGGCGGCTTGGCACGCTAGAATAAATCAGTTGCGCAAAGACCGCCCGTTGTGTGGGCAGTTCATGATAGGAAGTTTCCATGGCATTGCAGTTTACAGAGCGCGAGTTCATCCCCGTGCTGCTCGGTGGCGACATCAACGCCTACTCGGTGGCGCGCGCCTTCTACGAGGAGTACCAGGTCAAGAGTCTGGTCTTTGGCAAGTACCAGACGGGCCCTGTGTACCGCAGCCAGATTATCGACTACACGCCCAACGTGGATATCGATACCATGCCCGTGATGCTCAAAACCGTCAACGGCATTGCCCAAGCGCATGCCGACAAGACGATTGTCCTTGTGGGCTGTGGCGATAACTATGTTGCCCTCGTGGCTCAGGCCAAGGATGCCCATGAGTTGGCGGATAACATCGTCGCGCCTTACGCTCCCTATAGCATGCTTGAACAGTGTCAGAAGAAGGAGATCTTCTACGAGCTGTGCGAGAAGCATGGCGTGCCCTATCCGCACACGTTTACCTTTACCAAGGCGATGCTCAATGCCCAGGGTGAGGCGCCTGCCGAAGTGCTCGACCAGATCGATTTTCCTTACCCGATGATTCTGAAGCCTTCTGACGGCATCATGTGGTGGCAGCATGAGTTCGAGGGCCAGAAAAAGGCCTATGAGATTGCCGACCGCGCCGAGCTGGAACAGGTCATTCGCGATTCGTATGCCAGCGGCTATACCGACGATCTGA
This sequence comes from Collinsella sp. CAG:166, assembly GCA_000434535.1. GTDB lineage: Bacteria > Actinomycetota > Coriobacteriia > Coriobacteriales > Coriobacteriaceae > Collinsella. The sequence continues at coordinate 29,108 of FR878614.1, read as the reverse complement.
TCTTGCAGGATCGCGTGCCCGGCAACGACGAGTACATGCGCGTGCTCACCAGCTATTCCGACCGCAACGGCAAGGTGCGCATGATGTGCCTGGGCCATGTGCTGCTCGAGGAGCATCAGCCTCACGGCGTCGGCAACCACGCCTGTATCATCACCGAGCCCAATGACGAGCTCATGGGCGGCGTGCGCAAGCTACTCGAGGACCTGAACTTTGTGGGCTATTCCAACTTTGACGTTAAGTACGACGAGCGCGACGGCTCGTTTAAGTTCTTCGATTTCAACACGCGTCAGGGCCGCAGTAACTACTACGTCACCAACAGCGGCTTTAACGTTGCCAAGTATGTGGTGGACGAGTATGTGTTCAACCGCCCGTTTGAGCCGGAGTTTGTGACGGCGCAGGACGAGGCGCTGTGGATGGTCGTCCCCATGGGCGTCGTCGACAAGTACGTCAAGGATCCTGAGCTGCGCGCTAAGGTGCATCGCCTGGACAAGGAAGGCAAGGGCGCCGACCCTTCGTTTATGAAGGGCGACTTTGTCTTTAACCGCTGGCTGCGCATGTGGCACACCAAGTTGCGCCACTTTAAGCTGTTCAAGACGTATTACAAGTAGATGAGTGCGGCGCCCGTCCGGTTTGCATCGGGCGGGCGCGGGTATGATACGCGCAATTGCGCAAGCGTCACCAAGGAGGCGGCGATGGAAAAGCTGGGAGTTATCGGCGGCATGGGCGCCGAGGCCACGTCGTATTACTACAACCAGGTGGTGCGTCATACGGCTGCTGCCTGCGATCAAGAACATATCGACATGGTGGTGCTCTCCAAGTCGACCATGCCCGACCGCACGTTGGCCATTAAGACCGGCGAGCATGCCAAGCTGCTGGCGACCATGAAAGAGTGTGCCCAGGCACTCGAGTCGCTGGGCTGTGCGCACATTGCCATTCCCTGCAACACGTCACACTACTTCTACGACCAGATCCAGTCGTTTACCACAGTGCCGATTATCCACATGCCACGCGAGTCGGTTCGCTATGCCCTTGCGGGTGCGGTGATGGGGGAGTGCGAGTTCGACCCCAACCTGAGTATGCCGGCCGAGCCGGTGCACAAGATTGGCATTATGGGAACCGATGGCACCGTGGGCGCGGGCGTCTACGGCCGCGAATGTAAAGCTGCGGGTGTTGAGGTCGTCTATCCCAGCGAGAAACGTCAGAACGATGTGATGTCGCTTATCTACGATGATGTGAAGGCCGGACGTGAGCCCGATATGGATAAGTTCGACCGCGTGATGTGGGAGTTCGCCCGTAGCGGCTGCGACCGCGTCATTCTGGCCTGCACCGAGCTATCGGTGCTACAGAAGTACCGAGAGATGCCCGAGATCACCCTCGACGCCATGGACGTCCTGGTGCGCGAATCCATCATCCGCAGCGGCGCCCCCTACCGCCTCTAGCTTCCGACCCGCCAAAAAGGGAGAGGTTAATTTTGGTAGGTTTTATCTGATGAAACAGTAAAGGCCTCGGCTCGTTTGGTGCGAG
>FR878614.1:24209-27574 GCA_000434535.1 Collinsella sp. CAG:166 | reverse complement strand
CCTCGGCTCGTTTGGTGCGAGCCGAGGCCTTTTACGTTGGGCGGTTGCTGTCGGTGGTGAACTAGAACAGGAAGCCGATGGCGATGAGGGCGATGCTGACGATGAGCACGGCGATGTCCAGGCCCTTGATGGGATAGCGCTTGTACGAGCTGGCGCGTGTGCGCAGGTAGAAGCCGCGCTGCTCGGCGGCAAGCGCGGTGGCGTCTGTCTTGCCCACGCTCGAGATAAGCAGCGGCACGCATAGCGGCAGCATGAGCTTTAGCTTCTTGATGGGGTTCTTGGTGTCGTACTCGACGCCGCGTGCGGTCTGCGCCTCCATGATGGCGTTCATCTCCTGACCAAACACCGGCACAAAGCGCAGCGCCGTGGTAAAGGTGAAGGCATAGCGATACGGCACGTGCAGCACCTCGACGCAGGCGTTGGCAAGGTCGTTGAGCTTGGTCACCATGAGCATGAGGATGAGTGGTAACGCCACACCCAGCAGGCGCAGGCAGGCCTTCGATCCCGTGATGAGGCCCGTGTCGGTGATAAAGCCCCACACCACGTTGCCATCGCGCATAAAGGCCAGCTGGAGCACCAGCATGATAAGTGCGAGCGGAATCAGCAACTTGAGCAGCGAGAACAGACGGTCGACGACGCCGGCATAGGCACCCAGCGCAAGGGTGAGTGCCAAAAAGCCCAACAGCGCCACGTACGTGTCGGACAAGAAGATGCCGACGATGATGGCGGCGGCGAGGCCCAGTTTGACGACGGGGTTCAGGCGATGCAGCAGCGTATCGCCCGGCATGTAGTCGATGACGTTAACCACGGTGGACCATCTCCTTGGTAATTCGAACGACATCGGTGACCTCGCTCACCTGCGCAAAAGCGGGAGAGACGGAAGATGCCAGACGGCGCGAGAGTTCAATAACCTGGGGAGGCTCCACGTAGGCACGCCGCATGAGATCGATGTTCGAGAATAGCTCGTGCGTGCGGCCGCGGTCGAGGATGCGACCGTCGGCCATTACCACAATGCGCTCGGCAAAATCCGAGACGACTTCCATATCGTGGCAGACCATGATAACGGCGCAACCGCGCTCGGCCATGGTGCGCACTGTTTCCATGACGGTCATGCACTCGCGGTAATCAAGGCCGCTCGTGGGCTCGTCGAGCACGACGATCTTGGGCTCAACCACTACGACGGAGGCAAGCGCCACCATTTGTCGCTGACCGCGCGAGAGCGAGAAGGGCGCCTCGTCGGCCGGCAAGCCAAAGCGGTCGATGACGAGCTGGGCGCGACGCAGAGCCTCGGCACGGTCCATGCCGCCAAGCTCCAAGCCAAAGGCGACCTCGTCGAGCGCGGTGTCCTTGCAGATCTGACGGTCAGGGTTTTGGAAGAGGGTCGCGACCTCGCGGGCAATGCGGCTCGTGGGGACGGTTGCAGTATCCAGTCCCGTGACGCGCACGCTGCCCGAGGCGGGCTTGAGCAGACCCGTGAGCAGCTTGGTGAGCGTGGTCTTGCCGGCACCGTTCTGGCCGACGATGCCCACGAGCTCGCCAGGATAGAGCGTCAGGCTAAGGTCGTGTACGGCGGCGCCGCCATTGGGATAGGCAAACTCGACATGGTCGAAGGTGAGTACGGGTTCGGCGTCCTTGGCATGAGGACGCAACGACGGTGCATGCGGGGAACCGGCGGGTGCCTGGGCTTCGATGGCCGCGTGTGCGGGGTCGACGATGCCCGAAATCAGGCGCTCGGCCTCATCGACATCCAAGCAAGGGGTACCGCTTGCCAGGCCATCGGCCTCGAGGCTATTGAAGATACGCGTTACGCGAGGGCAGTCGACGCCGATGGCACGGAGCTCGTCGGTATGCGCGAAGACCTCGTGTGGCTCGCCCTGCAGCGCGATTTCGCCATGATTGAGCACGAGCACACGGTTGCAATACTCCGAGAGCAGGGCGACTTTTTGCTCAACGACGACGATGGTGATGCCGAGTGCACGGTTGGCCTCACGCAGCGTCTCGAAGACCAACGTGGAGCTGGCGGGGTCGAGTGCCGCGGTGGGCTCGTCGAGAACCAAGACGCGCGGACGCATGGCGAGGATGGCGGCGATGGCTACCTTTTGCTTCTGTCCGCCCGAGAGGGTGGCGATCTCGCGGTCGCGCAGGTCGCTGATGCCGACGGTCTCGAGCGTTTCGCTCACGCGCTGCTCGATCTGGTCGTGGGGAACGCCAAAGTTCTCGAGGCCAAAGAGCATCTCGTCCTCGACGACCGAGGCGACCATCTGCGTGTCGATATCCTGCAGCACACTGCCGACGATTTGCGACACATCGGTCAGCGAGACCTCGCAGGTGTCGTGGCCGTCAACCATGACGGACCCAAAGAACATGCCGGTGTAGTGGTGGGGCACGGCACCCGACAGGCAGGCGGCAAGCGTGGACTTGCCGGCGCCCGAGGGCCCGATGATGCCGATGAAATCTCCCTTGTTCACGCTGAGCGAGATGTGGCTGAGCGCCTGCTCGGTCTGCGTGCCATAGGAGAACGAGACATCGTCGACGTTGATGATCGTTTCCATGGATACCTTTCATAGTCATTGGGGACAGTCTTAAATGACCAGTTGTTTAAGACCGTCCCAAAAAAGCTCGTTGTTTGGGACGGTCTTTGGTGGTGAAGCACGGAGACGGCTTTACGAGGGGGCCCAGGTTGGCGCGAAAGAGGAGCGAAGCGTACTTGGGTACGCGAGCGACGAATGAACGCCAAGATGGGGTGGCTCGTAAAGCCGAGCGGGTTAGTTGAGCTTCAGGGCCTTCTGGATGGGCAGGTAGAGGGCGCCGACCAGGATGGCATTAAAGACGGCGGTCATGGCGACGACGGGCAGCATGGCGGCAGCGAGCTCGCCCACCACGCCGAGCATGGCCATCTTGATGACCATGAAGATAACGCCCGAGACAAAGGTGGTCACGAAGGTTGCGACGATGGCGATGGCAGGCTTAACCTGCCCGTTCTTGCCAGCGGCGTTGACGATGGCGGCCATGAGCATAGCGGCGATGCCCTCGGCGGCAAAATCGACGAACGGCGAGGTGGTGGTGATCTGAATCACGGCGGCCGAGATGAGGCCGATGACGAGCGCCTGGCCAATATTGGGGCGAACGACCAGGATAGTGAGGCAGAAGGCCGAGATGATGAACTCGGGGCTGATCATGCCGCCCGAGATGCCCGAGATGGCCTTGCCAACAGTGAAGTTGAGGATGAAGCCGGCGGCAAGCAGGATGGCGAGCAGGACAAGGGCGCGGACATCGAGCTTGCCGCGGTCGGCGGTCTGGACGGTACGGGGCTGGGTGGCGGTGGTGTTCTGGGACATGGTGAAAATCCTTTCGGAAGGGGGGGG
>FR878614.1:18428-24192 GCA_000434535.1 Collinsella sp. CAG:166 | reverse complement strand
TTCGGAAGGGGGGGGGGTGCAAGAGAAAAGCGGGGGCGCGTGATGCGAATGCGATCGGGCTCGAGATAGAAAAAGGCCCCCGGTCGAAACCGGAGGCCTTCCAATCACCTAGAGCGCAAAAACAGGCGTGAGGGACTCACTGTCGACCGATCGTATTCGCATCACGCCACCACCAGTTGTTGAGAGACTTCATCGTGTTCTTCATATCGGTGGCTCCTTTCGTGATGCCGTGGCGCAGTAGCACCTGATTGCTGTTGCGCTGCACTATAGCACAGCAAAGTGTTTGCGGGGAAATCTTTTTTGAAAAGATTTCAGCGGTGTTTCCCACTGGTCAAAAAGGCAGGCGGGACGAACCGTGCCATCCCGCCCGCACCAGTGAGGGATTACTCCTTGTTGCGGCGATAGAGGATATAACCGCCTGCGGAGATGACGGCAACGCCAGCGATGGCGAATGCGGCCACCATGCGGCCATCAAAACGATCGCCAGTGGTGGGCAGGCCGCCCTTGGTGTTCGTCTTGTTGGTGGTTACCGTGGTCGTGGTGTTGTCCGACTTGCCAGGCTTCTCAGGCTTGACAGCGGGCTGCTCGGGCTTAGTGGGCTGCTCAGGCTGCTCGGGGGTGCTGGGCTGTTCGGGCTTACCGGGCTGCTCGGGAGTGCCGGGCTGATCTGGGGTGACCGGGTCGGTGGCAAGGGCGTCCTTGGCGTAGGTGATGGACTCCTTGAGGCCCTTGGTCTCGGTGTTCAGGTCGCTCGGGGTGAAGCGCTCGTCAAAGTTTCCGGCCTTCTGATAAGCGCGCATCTCCTGGAGCAGGGCCTTGCACTTCTTGTAGGTGTTCTCGGTGGCAGCCTTGCCTGCCTTGTTGGCCAGAGCGGTGCGACCCTCGGTGGTCGTCTCGGCCAGCATAGCGGCGTCAACTTCCTTGTTCTGCTCGATGAGCTCGTTCTGGAGCGCGTCGAGGTAGGTGCGGACACTGGTACCAAGGGTGTCAGGGTTCTCAAAGCAGAGCGAGCTGATGTCCATGAGGACGTAGTTAATGGAGTTCTCGGGCTCCTCGTTGTACACGACGTCTTTCGCATTGCAGTGGTCGAAGGAGACGGTCTGATCGCTGAAGTAGGGGCTAACTTCAGTTATCAGAGCGGAGTACAGCGGGATGGCGACAGAGTACGCGGCACGGGAGAGCATTTCCCACTGGATGGTAGCGACTTCGGGATCATACCCGCGACGAATCTGGAAGAGATTGATCTCGGTGTTGCGCTCGCTGCCGATGCAATAAACGCCATCAGTGTTCGCGTTGAGACCAGGGACGTTCTCTCCGCGGTTGCCGAAGGCACGAATCAGCTCAAAGGTGCTCCAACCAGACTTGCCAGGCTTGAAGAACAGAGGCTGGATTTCGCTGACCATAGCTCCCTTTTGGACGGGTTTTCCATCCTTATCGGTGATAGTTTTAATTTCGTAATCCGTGCCTTCGGTCAGCTGACTAGCAAAATAATGGCGGCCTTGCACATAGCGGGACCATTGGTTAACGCCAGAATCGGCGAGGCTTTCGCCATACGTTTGGGCGACATCGAATTTACCGTCAGCGGAGTATTTGGCGAAACCCTTCTCCACGGGCATGGACTCGATGTCCTTGGAGTGCAGGCAGTTCTCAGTATCGTTCAGGTCGACATCGTAGTTGAGGCTGCCGATGTTGGGGTTGAGTGAGGCGACGTCGTCGGCCAGCTTCATGGCAATCCATTGATGGGCAGAAAGCGTGGCGAACAGCCAGGTCTCGTTGTTGTCGGCGATAATGATCTGGTCGTTAGTGCAAGTGCCCTGCTCGTCGATCAGGCTGCCGAGGAGCTCGACGCCCTCGCGGGCATTGGCGCTCTGGCCCAGGATGACGCTGCCGTAGCTGTACTCGCCGATGCCGGTAGCCTCATCGATTGGGTCTGCTGCTTTGGCATCCTCGTTATAGGAGGTGCTCAGCGTAGCGGAGCAAGAGACACCCTTCTCGTTGATACCGGCTTCGGAGTAGGCGTCGGTGTGGCCCTCCCAATTGGAGGGATGGTCACGTACGTAGCTGTAGCGATATGTAGGCTTATTCGAAGTGTATTCGAAAGCAGACTCATTCGAGCTGTACGTAAAGCCGGCTTCGTGGGCGGGTTCGATGCCATAGTGCTTGAGATAGCGCTTGCCAAAGTCCTCGGCACGGCCATAGTACGTGTTGCCGTCGGCCGTTAGATCTTTGCCCATGTACATCTGCGTGCAGGCGAGCGCAGAGGTCGGCATGGACATGATGGTTGCAGCTCCAAAGGCGAGGCCTATGCCCAGCTTTTTGAGCGCGTTGACGGGGTGATTTTTCCTCATAATCCCTCCCAGCGTGCGAAAGCCCTCTGTCGCCAGAGGGCTTCAGCCAATAAAGACACTCCCTTAGCGTAACGAATCGGAAACAATATTCATCTATGAAAAATACTTACTCGATAAGCGTAATGAAATATACGATGAGCGGTTAATTATACTCAGTCTGTAGCTTTAGCCAAATAAAGACGCCCTGCAATTACTGTATCTGGATAAAGCGTCTGGAAATACCGAAATGAAAAATCCCCCGCTGTTTGGCAAATGCATAAACAGCGGGGGAGATGATAATCGGATGAATATCATACCAATGTGGAATTACTTCTTCCGACGGTGGATCACGTTGATCGCATAGCCTACGAGCATGGCCAAAACAATGACGATAAAGCCGAGCAGGGGATTGTCGTTCATGGGGTCCTCCTATTTACCGAGTGGTGAGAATTCATCGACGATCAGGTCGAGACATTGCGGTAGTGCGCGAGCGCCAAAGACACCGGAGTTGCTGGAGATGATCTCGCCATCGAACTGCATGCCCAGCGACGGCGTGCAGGTGATCTTGGCTTCCTTGGTCTGGATGATCTTGAACTGCGGGCGACCGAGCACCTTGCCGGCGGGGTCGAGCGCGGCGGTGATCACGGTGGGCAGCAGCTGCACGGTTTTTACGGGCTCGATGACTGCGATGTCGACCATGCCGTCGTTCATGCGGCAATCGGGGAACAGGTTGATGTCGTTTTGAATGACCGAGGTGTTGCCGGCCATGCAGCAGATGCCATCGAGCTCCTCGACAATGCCGTCATGCTCAATCGTAAAGTGCGCCACCGTGGGGTTGGGTGTGGCGAGCGCCGACAGGAAATAGGCGATCTCGCCGATGTCGTTTTTGGCGGGGGCGGCCTTCATCATGATCTCGGCGTCGAAGCCCGAGCCGGCGATGATGATAAAGCCGTGGCGCTTCTCGTTGCCGTTCTCGTCGAGCCAAAAGAGCTCGCCCATGTCCACTTTGACCGTGCGACCGGCGCGGCAAGCCTTGGCAAGCGCCGCTGCCTCGGGGGCATTACCGATGTTGTTAAAGAACAGGCAGGCTGTGCCGGAGGGGAAGACGAGCGTGGGGACACCGCACCCTCGCATTTGGTCGAGCACGTTGGAGACGGTGCCGTCGCCGCCCGAAACGACCACGCGATCAAACTCGCGCACGTCTGCCACGGCGTCCTCGGGTTCCATGCCATCGCCGATAAAACGCATCACGACCTCGTCGCCGCCCTGCGCGAGGGCGTGCGTGAACGCGTAGATTTCATCTGAGCTGGGGCCTGATGCCGGGTTGTGGATGATAAGGCAGCGCATACTTACGTTCCCGTTCTGTGACTAACCGAGTATAGTTGTAAGGCAATGCCGATATCCTACCCGTGTTTTTCGGGCCTAACCTTATTCGATGGGTTGATATGTACATTTCCACACATCAGGCTCTGTTCGACTTTTGCCAGCGCGCCCGCGAGTTCGACGCGATTGCCGTCGATACCGAGTTTTTGCGCGAGCGCACGTTCCACCCGCGCCTGTGCTTGGTCCAGATTGCCACTCCTGCCGAGAGCGTCGCGGTCGATCCTCTGGTGATCGACGACCTATCGCCGCTGGCCGAGCTTATGGGCGATGAGAGCGTGACCAAGGTGTTTCACGCGTGCTCGCAGGATATGGAGGTCATGCTCCACACCGTGGGCGTGCTGCCGCGTCCCATTTTTGACACGCAGGTGGCCGCCGCCTTTTTGGGCGAGCGCCAGCAGATTTCCTACGGCGCGCTCGTGCAGACGTTTTGCGGCGTCTCATTGCCCAAGACCGAGTCACTGACCGATTGGTCGCGCCGCCCGTTGACCGACAAACAGATCGAGTACGCGATCGATGACGTCAAGTACCTGATTGTCGCCTATACCGAGATGATGAGTCGCCTGCGCGAGCTGGGCCGGGTGGATTGGGTGCTCGACGAGCTGCGCCCGCTGGCCGACGAGTCGCACTACCGCGCCGATCGTCACGAGGCATTCCGCAAGGTCAAGCGCATCAACTCCTGTAGCCGCCACCAGTTGGGCATCGCGCGCGAGCTTGCCGCTTGGCGCGAGGACCGCGCCGAGCGCCGCAACATCCCTCGCAAGTGGGTCATGTCCGACGATACGCTGCTGGCGCTCGTCAAGCGCAATCCCGTGCGCGTCGAGGAGTTCCGCAGCATCCGCGGTACCGACCAGCTGGGGGAGCGCGACGTGGACGGCGCGCTCATGGCCATCAAGCGCGGTGCGAGCTGCCCACACGATCGCCTGCCGCTCATGGTGCGCGGGCACCGTCAGATTTCGCCGGAGTTGGAGAGCGTGACGGACCTGATGTATGCGCTCATTCGCCTGGTTGCCGAGCGCTCGGGCGTGGCGACCTCGGTCATTGCCTCGCGCGATGACCTGGCCGACTATATTGAGCATCCCGAGCAGAGCCCCCTGCGCGAAGGCTGGCGCTTTGAGCTTGTGGGCTCGCGTCTGGACGATCTGCTTTCCGGCAATATGGGACTCACCGTGAAGGACGGCAAAATCGAGCTTTTATAGTTACGCGGTTTTACCAAACGCTGCAAACGTTCTAGAGCAGCAATGCCAAAACATCGATGGCGTCTCGTTGGCTGGGCGAGTGGGTAGAATGCCTCCAACGTGTAACTCGATTCGGAGGAATTCGCATGCCTTATTACTATGGATACGGCTTTGGCATCGACCCGCTGTACCTGCTGGTTGTTCTTGTCTGCACGGTGCTTGGCCTTGCCGCACAGAACTATATCAACTCGACGTACAAAACCTGGTCCAAGGTTCGCTCGGACGGCGATACGGGTGCCACGGTCGCTCGCCGCATGCTCGATGCCAACGGTTGTAACGCCGTGGGTATCAAGGGTGTCGCTGGCGAGCTCACCGACCATTACAACCCGCAGGACAACAACCTGTATCTGTCGGATGCCAACCGTTCAGGCGGGTCGGTCGCAAGCGTTGCCGTCGCCTGCCACGAGGCGGGCCATGCCGCCCAGCGTCAAAGTGGTTATGCCATGATGAAGGTACGCACCGCCCTCGTGCCGGTCGTCAACTTTACCCAGAACACTTGGACCATCGTGTTGCTCATGGGTCTGTTTATGAACATCGCGGGACTCACGACCCTCGCACTGATCTTCTTCTCGTTTAGCGTGCTGTTCCAACTGGTTACGCTGCCGGTTGAGATTGATGCCAGCCGGCGTGCCGTGGCGTATATTGAGCAGTCGGGTATGAGCTCCAAGCAGGTCAACGGTGCCAAGAAGGTGCTGACGGCCGCCGCGCTTACCTATGTGGCTGCGGCGCTCACCTCGATTATTCAGCTGCTCTATCTTATGGCTCGCTACAACAGAAACTCCAACCGATAACAAATGGGACAGGCAGGCGCCGCGGGGA
>FR878614.1:0-18415 GCA_000434535.1 Collinsella sp. CAG:166 | reverse complement strand
GGCAGGCGCCGCGGGGATTCGTGTCCCCGCGGCGCTGTACTATGTGTTGGACTTGAATTTGCGCAGGGCCGGAGCCCATGTGCACGATGACGAAAGGAGGCTGCGTGGCGGGCTGGAATCTAACCGGCAATGCCGTTTCCGCCGAGTTCGACGGTTCGGACGATCAGGAGCGCAAGGAGCTCAGCGTGAGCCAGGCGGTGGAGATCGCCGCCGGCGCGCTCGATGCCATTCCGCAGCTGAGCGTTTTGGGCGAGGTCACGGGTTTTCGTGGTCCCAACGCCCGAAGCGGCCACTGCTACTTTCAGATCAAGGACGACTCGGCGGCCGTCGACTGCATCATCTGGAAGGGCGCCTATCTCAAGCGCACGTTCGATCTGCGCGACGGCATGCAGGTGAGCTTTAAGGGCAGCTTCAATCTCTATAAGGCCACGGGCCGCATGAGCTTTGTCGCTCGCTCGTTTTCGCTGGCGGGGGAGGGTCTGCTGCGTCAACAAGTGGCGCAACTGGCCGAAAAGCTACGCCGCGAGGGCCTGATGGACGAAGCGCGTAAGCGCCGCATCCCGGTGTTTTGCTCCCGCGTGGCGGTCGTTACCTCGCTTTCGGGTGCCGTAATCGACGACGTCAAGCGCACATTGCGTCGTCGCAACCCGCTCGTCGAGCTCGTCTGCGTGGGCGCTAAGGTTCAAGGCGAGGGTGCGCCGGCCGAGCTTATTGAGGGCCTGCGCCGTGCCGCCGCCATCACGCCAGCGCCCGACTGCATCTTGCTGGTGCGCGGCGGCGGCTCCTTCGAGGACCTCATGACCTTCAACGACGAGGAGCTTGCCCGTGCGGTGGCGGCTTGTCCTGTGCCCGTGGTGACCGGCATTGGCCATGAGCCCGATACCTCGATTTGCGACATGGTGAGCGACCGCCGCGCCTCCACGCCCACGGCGGCGGCAGAATCGGTGGCGCCGGCTATGACGGAGTTGGCCGATGTACTCGAGGCGCGCCATCAGCGCCTGGGTGCCGCGATGGCATCGATGATTGGGTCGGCCCAGGTCGACCTGGAGATGCTCGATCAGCGTGGTCGCCGTGCCTGGGATACCTATTCGGCTCGCTTGGGCGATGCACTCGATGCGGCTGCGTGCCGCCCGTGCCTCAACGACCCCACATTTATGGTTGAGCGTCGCGAATCGGAGCTTGCGCTGACTGCTGATCGCCTGTCGGGCGCCATAGTACGCTCGGTCGGGACATTCCGCTCCAACTTTGAGCGCTTGCCCGAGCGTCTGGTTACAAGCACCTCGGGGCTCGATGGCAAGCGCCATGCGCTCACGCTTGCGAGTTCCCGTCTGGAGCATCAGGGACGTTCGATGCTCAGCAAGCCCGCGTCCGACCTGGGCCGAGCTGCCGCGTCGCTTGATGCCCTGTCGCCGCTCAAGGTGCTTGCCCGCGGCTATTCCATCGCGTACAGCGATGATGGGGTGGCCACGAGCGCCAAGACCTTTAAGCCCGGCGACGCCATCCGCGTGCGCATGGCAGACGGTAACGTTGCGGCAACGGTCGATACGGTCGAGTAGACCGCGTTTCATAGCGATAAACCTTTAGGAAAGGAAACAGATATGGCAGAGAAAACCCCGGTCGAGCAGCTTACGTACAAGCAGGCCTCGCAGGAGTTGGAGCTCATCATTCGCAGCTTGGAGTCGGGCGATATGGAGCTCGAGGAGTCGCTCGAGAGCTATACCCGCGGCGTCGAGCTCCTCAAGAGCCTGCGTACCCGCTTGTCCGATGCCGAGCAGAAGGTCTCGGTGCTCCTGAAGGACGTCGACGGCAACGACGTGCTCGCCGACGGCGAAGCCGCCAACACCGACGACAACCTTTCGTTCTAACCACCCCGACCAAATATAATTACCTTGGTCTGCGAGAAAGGAACCAACCATGTGTGATTGCATCTTCTGCAAAATTGCCAACCACGAGATCCCCTCGACCGTCGTTTACGAGGACGACCAAGTCATCGCCTTCGACGACCTCAATCCCCAGGCGCCGGTCCACACGCTCGTGATCCCCAAGAAGCACTACAGCGACATCGCCGATAACGTGCCCGCCGAGACCATGGGCGCCATGGCCCACGCCATCCAGGAGGTCGCCAAGGTCAAGGGCTTGGAGGACGGTTTCCGCGTCATCTCCAACAAGGGCGTCAACGCCGGCCAGACCGTCATGCACTTCCACATGCACGTCCTCGGCGGCAAGAACCTGGGCGAGAACCTCATCTGAGGACGCACGGCCCGTCGCCTTGGCTGCCTTTGGAGTAACCTATGCAGCTTTCTCAACTCGAATACCTTCAAGCGGTAGCGAACTATGGCGGCGTGCGCAAAGCAGCTCGCGCCGTTCACGTGAGTCCGCAGGCCGTTTCGTCGGCAATCAAAAAGTTGGAATCTGAGTATCAGATTGTTTTGCTCGACCGATCGGCGGGGGAGGCTGTTTTGTCTCCGGCGGGCAGAGAATTTGCGCGTCGTGCACGCGTGATCCTGGCGCAAGTCGACGATCTCAAAAAGTACGCTCAATCGGGGAACGGCGGCGTTTCGCCCGACGGCCATTTCCGTCTTTACGCCCCCTGTCTTCACGGGCGGGGGCGCCTTTTTTCCGAAAACTGGTACGACTCGTTTGAAAGCTCGCACCCTCAGATTCATCTTGATGTGTGGCATCAGCCAACGGCAACATGCTTTGAATCACTTATACTTGGAATTTCGGACGCGGCTATCTCGTTTGAGGAACCACGGGACAGCGTCCTTTCTTCAAAATATATGGGTGAAAAGGAGCTCAGGGTTCTTTCATGTCCAGCTGGTCATCAATCTGTTGACGCTATGACCATTCGTGAGTTACTGGGCGGCAGGCTCGCTGTTCCCATTAATTTGTCACCCTGTCTCAATGCAATCAATCAATGTCCCGAAGCTCAGCTGGTTAATTTCCGCTTTCGCGATGTCGAATACGGAAACAGGGCGCAGGCTGAGTTTCTTCAAGCCGGGGGATTGATATTGAGTTTTTCTGGCTCTTCTCTCGCATCAAATGGATTGGAAGTAAGCGAGTGCTCCATCGAAGGCTCGCATGACGTAGCCTTGCCTATCTACTTTTGCTATCGGCAAAATGCCTGGACCGATCGACACCAGACGGTATTTCTTCACCTATTGCGTCATCTCGCTTCGTGAGGCCATTTGGCCTCAAGGCGTCAAGTGAATGTTGACGCCTTGTAACACATGACTGACGGCTTTGCCCTCATGCTTTTCCAAGATTCCGATTTAGATTGCTGACTCTTGGAGGGCGGAGCATGAAAAACCGTACGGTTTTGCTTTATATGATGTTCGTTTTCCTGTCGAACTTCAGCACCATCTTGTATTTTCTAACCGTCTACCTTGAGTTCGTCGGGCTTTCGATGGTAGCGATTTCTAGCATGATGGTTGCATATCAAGTGAGCAAGTTCATCCTTGAAGTTCCCACTGGCTATATTGCTGATAGGTTTGGACGAAAGACAAGTGGTCTCGTTGGCGTCGTGGGAATGCTTGGATACTACGCCGCCCTGCTTTTCATCCGTTCTCCTCTGCTTTTAATCGGCGCGTTTGCTCTCAAAGGTTTTGCCGTTGCATGTGTGAGCGGATCCATAGAAGCAATTTACATTGACAGCGTCTCTCAGGACCAGCTCGTAAGACTTAATGTCGTTGAGCGATTTGTTTTCTATGCCTCTTATGCCATCTCCGCTTGCGTTGGCGGTTTCATTTCGTCTGTCGGTGCATATCTCATTGGTCTTTCGGCAGATATCATCGCAATGGTGTTGGCGTTGGTTGTCGTTGTCTGCATTCCTGAGATGCGAAGAGGGGACACTACAGCGACACCTGAGCGTGGAATTAGCCCGAAGATGATCGGTGCCGCTATTGCGCGTAACGGCATTCTTCGTTCAGCGTTCATCATGGACTGCTCTCAGGCATTTGCTTTTGTCGCCCTGGAAGACTTTTTCTCACTGTTGCTTGCGGGTCGCGGAATGAATGCCGTCGCTTCGGGTGTGACCATTGCGGTCCAGCTCCTTGCCTCGGCCTCCATGGGGCTTATTGTGCCCAGTGTGATTGCTCATGTCGACAAGGGCCGTTTTGCGCGTATTTGCGGCATCGTGCGCCTTTCCCTGACTGCTCTGTTTTTGATTCCCTTTACTCCGGTCTATTTGCTGCCCGTGTTCTATGTACTGCAGACGGTCGCTTACTCGTTATTTGCTCCAATTAAATACTCAATTTTTCAAAATGCTGTCGATTCTTCGATGCGCTGTTCACTGATTTCGGTCCAAAGCCAGATGGTGGCGGTGGGTGCCATCCTTTTCTATCTGTTCAATGCTGCGTTGAGCAGCATCGCGGGTATTCGAGTCATATTGCTTGTAGCGCTCGGGATTTCTTCTTTGGTGTATATCCCCGCGCTCTTTCGTCTTACAAGTCAAAGGCCATGAGTATTTGGGCACCGATAACTTATATATCAACGCAATAAACCCGAGCGCGAGGGCGTTTGGGTTTATTATTGAAGCGTATGTAACCTGGCGGCGCCACACCGCCTGTTAGTAGGGAGACACATGAACGTTCTGGTCGTCAACGCGGGATCTTCGACCCTTAAGTATCAGGTCATCGACACCAAGTCCCATAAGGTGTCCGCAAAGGGCTCCTGCGAGCGCGTCTGCTTTACCGGTGGTACCTTCACCCATGCTGCCAATGGCTCCAAGAAGGTGACCGAGAACATCGAGTTCCCCGACCACAAGGTCGCCATCGAGGTCGTCCTGAAGGACCTTGAGGCCAACGGCGTCAAGATCGAGGGCGTCGGCCACCGTATCGTTCAGGGCGGTTGGTACTTTGGTGATTCCTCCCTCGTCGACGAGGACGTCCTCGCCAAGATTCGCGAGGTCGCCCCGCTGGCGCCGCTGCACAACAACCCCGAGGCCAACGTTATCGAGTACTGCCTGGAGCAGTATCCCGATCTGCCCAACGTCACGGTCTACGACACCGCTTTCCACTTCAACATGCCCGAGGTCGCCAAGACCTACGCCCTTCCCAAGGATGTTTGCGACAAGCTGCACATCCGTAAGTACGGCGCCCACGGCACCAGCTATCGCTACATCTCCAAGAAGGTCGCCGAGATGACCAACGGCGAGGCCCGCAAGGTCGTCGTGTGCCATATCGGCTCCGGCGCTTCCCTGTGCGCCATCGAGGACGGCAAGTGCATGGACACCACCATGGGCTTGACGCCGCTCGACGGCGTCATGATGGGCACCCGCTGCGGCTCCATCGACCCTGCTACCGTGTGCTACCTGCAGCGCGAAGGCGGCTACACCTTCGACGAGGTCGACGAGATGATGAACAAGAAGTCCGGCCTTTTGGCTGTGACCGGTGGCAAGACCAACGACTGCCGCAACGTCGAGGAGCTCGCCGCCGCTGGTGACCCCGAGGCTCAGCTCGCCTTCGATATGTTTGTCTACAAGATTGCCGCCAAGGCCGCCGAGATGGCCACTTCCATGTGCGGCATGGACACCCTGGTCTTCACCGCTGGCATCGGCGAGCACGCTCCGGCTGTCCGCGCCGGCGTGGCCGACCGTCTGGCCTTTATGGGTGTCAAGATGGACCATGCCCGCAACGCCCTGCGTGGTGACGGCGCTTGGTGCCTGTCTGCCAAGGATTCCAAGGTCAAGATTTTCGTCATCCCCACGGACGAGGAGTTCATGATCGCTTCCGACGTCGAGCGCATCGTCAACGGCAAGTAATTGCAAGAGGGAAGGGGCTGGACGACCGAGCGCCGTTCGGCCCTTCTTTTGTGCTCGTTGGGCGATATGCATGATAGCTATTTATCAAGGTGTGATAACTTCTTATTAACATACGGCCGCCTTAAGGGGTCTGCGCCGACCGTATCGCACTGCAAAGGAGTCTCATGAACGTACTTGTTGTCAACGCCGGCAGCTCAAGCCTTAAATATCAGCTTTTGGATACCGATACCCGCGAGGTTTTCGCCAAGGGCAACTGCGAGCGTATCGGTTCGGACATGGGTATCTTTGGCCACTCCGAGAACGGTGGCTCCAAGCAAACCGAGGAGGTCCCCTTCCCGGATCACCGTTCGGCTATCGCGCGTGTGCTCGAGGAGCTCGAGAAGACCGACTTTACGATCGATGGCATTGGCCATCGCATTGTTCAAGGCGGTTGGCACTTTAAGGATTCCGCGGTCGTCGACGACGAGGTCATGGCTAAGATTCTCGAGGTGGCCCCGCTCGCCCCGCTGCACAATTATGGCGAGGCCGCAGCAATCGAGTATTGCCGCGAGAAGTATCCGGAGCTGCCCAACGTGGCCGTCTTCGATACCTCGTTCCACATGACCATGCCCGAGGTCGCCTACACCTACGCGTTGCCTAAGGACGTGTGCGACAAGTACCACGTGCGCAAGTACGGTGCCCACGGCACGAGCCACCGCTATGAGTGGATGATGGCCAAGGAGATCCTGGGCTCGCGCTGTCACCGTCTGCTTTCGTGCCATCTGGGCAACGGTGCTTCGCTCGCCGCCATCGAGGACGGCGTGTGCCGCGATACCACGATGGGCCTCACGCCGCTCGACGGCCTGATGATGGGCACCCGTTGTGGTTCCATTGACCCGGCCACCGTGTGCTACCTGCAGCGCGAGGGCGGATACAGCTACCAGGAAGTCGACGACATGATGAACAAGCAGTCTGGTCTGCTTGCCATTTCGGGTATCTCCAACGACGCCCGCGACATCCGTACACGCGCCTCCGAGGGCGACGAGCGCTGCTTGCTCGCCTTCGATATGTTCGCCTACAAGGCCATGCAGCAGGCCGGCTCCATGATCGCTTCCATGGCGGGCGTGGACACCATCACCTTTACCGCGGGTATTGGCGAGAACGACTGGTCGATCCGCAAGGCTTTCTGCGACTGCTTTGAGTGGCTGGGCGTGCGCATCGACAACAACAAGAACCGCGAGGCCGTGGGTAACGGCCCACAGGTCATCAGCGCCGCCGGCTCTTCTGTCACGGTCATGGTCATCCCCACCGACGAGGAATACATGATCGCCCACGACGTAGAGCGCCTGACCAAGAACAACTAACGCGCTCGTTTGCATGTAAACGAAAGGCCTCCTGAGCAACGACTCAGGAGGCCTTTTTGCTGGCAGCTGGATTAACGGCGGAAACTCTGTCCCATTCCGAGCGTTAATTCTGGGACACGCTTTCCGCTTGGGGCTGGTTGCGGAAAGTGCGACCCACAATAAAGCAAAATTCCGGTCCACAGTTTCCCAAACAGCCCCCAAGCGGAAGCTACATCCCACAATCCGCCTCCAAACCGGGACACACTTTCCGGTGGGTTAGACACCGAACTTCAGCCAACATTTCGGTCCCAAAGTGACCATGGCCAGCAACGCCTGCGCTCCCAGCAACGGCATCCAATCATTCAGGTCTTCAGCTCCAGCTCGTAGCCAAGCCGCCGTCCACCCCAGATTCCCTGAGTGTCACGTGACGGCAGAAGGCCGTACGGGCTAACCCCTGAAAACAATCCGCAGACCAGAAACGCCCCCGTTCGTAGCTCCGAAGGAGCAGAACGGGGGCGTTTCATTGGTCGAGGACGTTTTCAGGGGTTAGCCCGTACGGCCTTCGGGCGAGTGCGTACGCTACTCAGCCATCTGAGCCTGGACGGCGGTGATGGCCACGACACCCACGATGTCGTCGGCAGAGCAGCCGCGCGAAAGGTCGTTGACCGGCTTGGCGATGCCCTGCAGGATGGGGCCGTAGGCGTCAGCACCGGCGAAGCGCTGGACCAGCTTGTAGCCGATGTTGCCGGCCTCGAGGTCGGGGAACACGAGCACGTTGGCCTTGCCGGCAACGGAGGAGCCGGGGGCCTTGAGCTGGGCGACGGTGGGGACGATGGCGGCGTCGAGCTGCAGGTCGCCGTCGATGGCGAGCTCGGGAGCCTTCTCCTTGCAGAACTTCACGGCCTCCTGGACCTTCTTGGCGACCTCGCCGCCGGCGGAGCCCATGGTGGAGTAGGAGAGCATGGCCACGTGCGGCTCAACGTTGCCCATGAAGGTGGACCAAGAGCGAGCGGAGGCGATGGCGATCTCGGAGAGCTCGTCGGAGGACGGGTTGATGTTGAGGCCGCAGTCGGCGAAGATCAGCGTGCCGTCGGTGCCGAACTGCGGGGTGTCGGTGCACATCACGAAGAAGGCCGAGACCAGCTTGGTGCCCGGGGCGGTCTTGAGGATCTGAAGCGCAGGGCGCAGGGTATCGGCGGTGGAGTGGCAGGCGCCGGAGACTAGGCCGTCGGCGTCGCCCATCTTGACCATCATGGTGCCAAAGTAGGTGGCGTCCATCACCTGGGCGCGAGCCTGCTCGATGGTAACGCCCTTCTTGGCGCGGAGCTCGGCAAACTTCTGCGCGTACTCCTCGTGCTTCTCGGCATTGCGCGGGTCGATGACGGTAGCGCCGGGAACGTTGATCTCGTCGGGGTTGCCCAGGATGACGATCTTTGCCAGGCCCTCCTCGATGATCTTGGTGGCCGCGACGATGGTGCGCGGATCTTCGCCCTCGGGCAGGACGATCGTCTTAAGGTCGGCCTTGGCAGCAGACTTCATACGGTTAAGGAAATCGCTCATGTTACTCCTTACAAGCGTTTCGCTAAGCTCCAGGCGCCCGGCTGTTCACGAATAAACCCGCTGCTAGCGGGTTTACCTTTCAATTATGTACGCCGCGGTGCTTGAGCTTTCCTTGTGTGGCAAGCTCATTATAGGACGCATTAGCGCTATAATCGCTCTGATAAATATGTCTCGAAGAATGTTCGAGAAAAGCCCAGCTAACGAGCCCGTGGCTTTTGACAAGGAGTATCGATGCAGATTACCTCAGGCCTGCCTGAAGGCTTTAACGCCGGCGCGTACGACATGATTGTCGTCGGCGCTGGATATGCCGGTGCCGTTTGTGCCCGCCGTCTTGCCGAGACCATCGGCTATCGTGTTGCCGTTTTGGAGCGCCGTAGCCACATTGCGGGCAATGCCTATGACTGCACTGACGAGGCCGGAATCTTGATCCACGAGTACGGTCCGCATATCTATCACACCTTTAACGAGCGCGTTCACAATTTCCTGTCGCGCTTTACCAAGTGGACGGATTATCAGCACAAGGTGCTCGCCAACATCAACGGTACCCTTATGCCCGTGCCCTTCAACCATGCGAGTCTCAAGCTCGCCTTTGGTGACGAGCGCGGCGAGGAGCTGTATCAGAAGCTCGTGGAGACCTTTGGCAAGGATGTCAAGGTGCCCATTATGGAGCTGCGTAAGAAGAACGACCCCGACTTGGCCGAGGTCGCCGATTACGTCTACGAGAACGTCTTTTTGCATTACACCATGAAGCAGTGGGGCCAGACGCCCGATCAGATCGATCCCTCGATCACCGGCCGCGTTCCCGTCTTTGTGGGCGATGATGACCGCTACTTCCCGCAAGCTCCCTTCCAGGGCATGCCGCAGGACGGCTATACCGCACTGTTCGAGCACATGCTCGACCACGATCTGATTGATGTGTTCTGCGACGTGGACGCCCGCGACCTCTTCGAGATTGACGAGACCACCGTCAAGATCGACGGCAAGGTCTATGGTGGCGAGATCGTCTATACCGGTCCGCTCGATGAGCTGTTCAACCTCGACTTGGGTGCGTTGCCGTACCGCACACTCGATATGAAGTTCGAGACGCTCGATATGGACCAGTTCCAGCCCGTGGGCACCGTCAACTACACCACGAGCGAGGATTACACGCGCATCACTGAGTTCAAGAATATGACTGGCCAGGTCCTGCCCGGCAAGACCACCATCATGAAGGAATACTCCAAGGCCTATACGCCCGGCTCGGGTGAGACGCCGTACTACGCCATTCTTGAGCCCGAGAACCGTGAGCTCTATGAGCGCTATCTTGAGCGCGTCCAGAACCTGACGAACTTCCACCCGGTGGGTCGTCTGGCCGAGTATCGTTACTACGATATGGACGCTGTGACCAATTCCGCCCTCGATCTTTCGGATGAGATTATCGCCTGCCATGCATAAAGTCATAACATTCGGTATTCCCTCGTATAACGCCGCCAAGGACATGGACCATTGCATCACCTCTATCTTGGAGGGGAGCAATTACGCCACCGATATCGAGATTATCGTGGTGGACGACGGCTCCAAGGACGAGACGGCCGCCAAGGCCGACGAGTGGGAGGCCCGTTACCCTGGAATCATCCGCGCGGTGCACCAGGAGAACGGCGGTCACGGTATTGCCGTCCTTTCGGGTCTGCGCGAGGCGCAGGGCACCTACTACAAGGTTGTTGATTCGGACGACTGGCTTGACGGTGCTGCCCTTTCGACCATGCTGTCGATTCTGCGTGGCTTTGAAGAGCGCGACCAGCGCGTTGACCTGTTTATCTCGAACTACGTGTACGAGAAGGTTTACGAGGGCACGCATACCGCTATTGGCTACAAATTTGCCCTGCCGCGCAAAAAGATCTTTTCTTGGGATCAGATCGGTCATTTCCGCCTGGACCAGAACCTACTCATGCACAGCCTGTGCTATCGCACGGATGTGCTGCGCGAGTCCAACCTTCCCATGCCGCCGCACACGTTCTATGTGGACAACATCTACGCCTACGTGCCGCTGCCGCGTTGCAAGACCATGTACTACGCCGACATCGACCTCTACCGCTACTTTATCGGTCGCGAGGGCCAGAGTGTCAACGAGGCCACGATGGTCAAGCGTCTGGACCAGCAGTTCCGTGTTACGCGTATCATGATGGAGTCGTACCACCTGTACAGCGATGTCGAGTCGTCACGCCTACGTTCGTACATGATGGGCTACTTCACCATGATGATGGCGATCTGCTCGGTGCTCACCAAGCTTTCCGAGGAAGATTGCGCCGACGAGCGCCTAAAGACGCTGTGGAATGATTTGAAGGCCTACGACGAGCGCATGTATCGTCGTGCCCGCTACGGCGTGGTCGGGTTCTTCACCAATCTGCGCGGACGGGCCGGAGACAAAACCACGCTTGGCCTATACCGTCTTGCCTCAAAGATCTTCAAATTCAACTAGCTGCCGAGTAATCGCTGCTGATAGGTTGACTGGGCCCCTTGGCCTTTAGTTTGCTACTGCGAACAGTCCTGCTCGCACGGAAAGCACATTAAGTGCTTTCCGACTCGTGCGGAACTTGTATCAAACTAAAGGCCAAGGGGCCTCTGCTACAAGAATCGATTGTCAGGTTATTTGAATTTGAAGATCTTCGACGCGCGGTACACAGGGGCCTGGGCTGAAAAGAATCTGGTTGGTAGGTTGCCCGGTGGGGCTTGGTTATGTTTGTCGCGAGTTCCGCACGAGCCGAAGAGCACTTAATGTGCTCTTCGTGCGAGCCAGGACTGTAGAGCAGCAAACATAACCAAGCCCCACCGGGCAACCGTCAGGTTAGGCTACTTCGCGGCGCCGGGGATGCCGTGGGAGGTTTTTGCGGTTTTGGCTCCGTTTACGATGGCGGTTTCCAGGGCCCTTACGGCGAGCATGCCCAGCAGGTCTAGGGGAACGGCGGCGCTTGCCTGGGCGCCCAGTTTGCCGCTGGCGAGGGCGTAGATGGTGTCGCCGTCGTTGGTGGTGTGCGTGGGACGGATGGCGTGTGCGTAGGCGTCTGCGGCCATCTGGGAGACCTTGGTGGCTTGTGCCTTAGTGAGTTCCACGTTGGTGACGATGCAGCTGATGGTGGTGTTGGTGCGGTCGAGCGGCATCTGCATGGATCCGGCGGCGGCAAAGGCTGCGAGTTCCATGTCGACGATTTGGTCGCTATCGGCTGCGGCGCGCATACCGGCGACCCACTCGCCGGTGAAGGGGTCGACAACGTTGCCGCAGGCGTTGACCGAGACCACGGCGCCCACCTTGATGGGGCCGAGCGCCACGGCGGCAGCGCCAAGGCCGGCCTTCATGCAGGTAGCGGGGCCCATGAGCTTACCCACGGTAGCGCCCGTGCCGGCGCCTACGTTGCCCTGTTCGAGCTTGGTGGGGGTGTTGTCGAGTGCTTCGCGCACGGCGGCGATGCCGGCCTCAATGTCGGGGCGAACGGTGGGGTTACCAAAGGCGAGGTCGAAGATACAGCTCGAGCACACGATAGGCACCTGCGTGGGGCCGACGGGAAGGCCGATGCCGCGGCTCTCAAGCTCGCGAGCGACGCCGCTTGCAGCCTCGAGGCCAAAGGCCGATCCGCCCGAAAGGCAGACGGCGTGGACCTTGTCGACGGTGTTCTCGGGTCGCAGCAGGTCGGTCTCGCGCGAAGCGGGAGCACCGCCGCGAACGTCAACGCCGCCGGTGGCGCCCTCGGGTGCCACGATTACGGTGCAACCGGTGCCGGCCTCCTCGTCCGTATAGTTGCCATAGCAAAAGCCATCGACATCGCAGACGTCAATGGCCTCGAGCAGTGTATCCATGTTTAACTCCTATCGGTTTTCCGCCGCGCCTTGTGCCCGGTCGGGATCCGTACGGTACGCCAAAATTGTAGGCGCTGGGGGATACCCAGCGCCAGATGCAATTACGAGAGTTTTTGAATCGCGCGCGCGACGCGGGCGATGGGTAGGCCCACCACGTTATAGAAGTCGCCCGAAATATCGTGCACGAGCATGCGGCCGCCTGTGCCCTGGATGCCGTAGGCGCCTGCCTTATCCATGGGCTCACCCGAGGCAACGTAGTGCTCGATCTGCTCGTCGGTGAGCTCGTAGAATGTCACGTCGGTCATATCGACAAACGACAGGCTCTCGGCGGCATGCGGGGCGGCCGTATCGCCTGCCTTAACGATGCAGACGCCGGTTGCGACCTGGTGCGTGCGGCCCGAAAGCTCACGGAGCATGGTGCGCGCCTCGCCCTCGGTTGCCGGCTTGCCCAAAATCTTGCCGTCGAAGGTGACGATGGTGTCGGCCGCGACCGTCAGCTCATTGGGCTCGGCATACTCGGCAGCAACGGCAGCCGCCTTGGCGCGTGCCAAGCGCTCGACAAGCGTGAGCGGGGCCTCGCCATCAAAGGGCGTTTCGTCGATATCCGCGGGAATCACGCGAATGTTGTAGCCTGCCTCGCGCATCAGCTCTATGCGGCGCGGTGATTGCGAAGCCAAAATCATAGTTGGATGCCCTCGGCGACCTTCTCGACAGCCTTGTCGCCGGCGATCGTGCGCAGCAGCTCAAGCGCAAAGGGGAGCGACTGGGCCATGCCGCTGGCGGTGATGATGTTGCCGTCTTGCGTAACCTTCTCGCCGGTATAGGCGCCCTCGGGGAAGCTTTTCTCAAAGCCAGGGAAGCACGTGGCGTGGCGCCCCTCGAGCAGGTCGAGCTCGCCCAGGATAAACGGGGCGGCGCAGATGGCGGCGACGTGCTTGGTCGCGGCGAACTCGCAGACCACGTCGCAGACGCGCTGATCGGCGCGCAGGTTGGTGGCACCGGGCAGGCCGCCGGGCAGCACGACGCAGTCGTACTCGTCAAAGTTGATCTCATCAAAGAGCGCATCGCAGGTCACGGGGATCTGCAGCGAGCTTACGACCTCGCGCGTGGGCATAATCGAGACGAGCGTGGCGCGCACGCCGCCGCGACGCATGACATCGACCATGGTCAGGCATTCAATCGTTTCAAAGCCATCGGCGGCAAGAACGGCAACGCTGGGCATAAGGGTTCCTTTCATAGGGCGGCATACAATTAGCCGTCTTATACCCCGAAGACCCCCGCTTGCCACGCTCGATTTCCCAATGTTTAAAAGGGACGGGGATTAAATAATCATTCGGTACAAATTGATCATTTAATCCCCGTCCCAGAAAAATCATCAGCTAGTTGCGCCTAAGGTGGACGACGGTCTCGCAGTGGAAGGTTTGTGGGAACAGATCGACTGGCGTGATCTTTACGGGGGAGAAGGTGCCTTCTTCGACAAAGCGTTTGAGATCGCGCGCCAGGGTGGCCGGGTCGCAGCTCACATAGGCGACATCGCGAGCGCTTGTGCTGGCGATGAGGTCGATGGCCTCAGGCGCTAGGCCTGCACGCGGCGGGTCGACTACTAGGACATCGGCGTCCTGGTCGGGGAACTCGCGCACCGCGTCTCCGCCAATGACGTCGACGTTATCAAGCTTGTTGATTTCCAGGTTACGGCGTAGATCGCGCACGGCGGGGCCGTAGGCCTCGACGGCAGCGACAAAGTCGCAGCGGCGGGCGAGCGGCAGGGTAAAGGTGCCGGCACCGCAGTACAGGTCCACGGCAAGCTCGTCTTCCTGCGGATCGAGCGCCTCCATAACGAGCTCGATCAAAATCTCGGCGCCCTTGGTGTTGACTTGGAAAAACGATGGGGCGGACAGGCGCATCTGGCCGTCAGCGATGTTCTCGGTCCACGAGCCCTCACCGGCGAGCATCTCCACCTTAGAGACACGGCGGGCCTTCTTTTCGCCCTTGCTCATCACGCGCACGATGCTCGTGGGATGAGCGGCGTCCGCCAGCACGCGGGAGACCTGCGAGCGCGGAAAAGAGCCTGTCGGCGTCCAGAGTGCGACCTCGAGTGCCTTGGTGCGGCGCGATGCGCGAATGCCCACGCGTTCGAGCCCCAAGTCATGGCTGCCGCTTAGATAGTTAAGTGCGCCGACGACCGATTTGAGTGCCTTCGGGAAGCGCTTATCGAACAGCGGACACATATCGACGGTCACGATTTTGCTGGGGTCGACACCGTGCATGCCAAGGCGCACGCGACCGTTGACGACGGTCGGTTCGAGCTCGATTTTATTGCGGTAGCCCCAGTCGTCCTTGGTGTGGCAGATGGGCTGTACCAACTCATCGACCTGCTCAGGAGCGAACTTGCCGATGCGCTCGAGCGTGGAGCGCAGGTTTTGCTCCTTGGCGGCGAGCTGTGCCGTGCGTGAGAGATTGCCCCACGAGCAGCCGCCGCAGATGCCCACGAAGGGGCAGGGAGGCTGAATGCGATTGGGGCTTGGCTCCAGAATCTCGGTGGTGCGGGCGCGCATGAATGACTTGCCGTCCTGTACGACCTCGGTCTCGACGATGTCGCCTGCCACGGCACCCTGCACAAAGACGGCCTTGCCGTTGTCGGCGTGCGCCAGCCCGTCGGCGCCGTAGGTCATCGATTCTATAGTGAGCTTCATATTCCTGCCTGTCATTCGCGTTGTTGTTCGCACCATGGTAGCAGGGAAAAGCGCCCCGCATCCGAGGCTTTCCTCAAATGCGGGGCGCTTCTACAAACTGCTTCTACAAACGACTATTTCGTCTTGCCGGTAATGAGCGTCTTAAGACCCAGGCCGATCAGGCCCAGACCCATGCGCACGCGGCCGGGGCGATGGCGCTCGATGGCCTTGGTCTTGCCAGCGGGCTTATCGCGACGGGCACTCGTCTCGGGTGCGGGCTTGGTGACCTGAGGCTCGGGCCGAGGTACAGGTGCAGGCTCGGGCTCAATGACGGTCGCCTGGACCTTCTGAACCTCGGGTGCGGCCGGCTGCGGCTCAGGAGCAGGGGCGGGCTTTGCCTCGGCGGCGGGCCCCGGAGTCGCGGTAGCGGGCGCGGGCGCTTTCTCCACGGCGGGCTCTGCGGCAGCCTCGGGCTCATTCACCGGGGGAGCGGCAACCGCTTTCGGTTTGGCAGCTGCCCCATGTTCAACCTCGGCCTGAATAGCCTCCTCGGCTACGCGTTCCTTCTCCTGTACGCGCTGTTGCGCGGCGGCCTCGGCGTTGCGATAGGCACGCTCCAGCAGAGCTTCCTGCGAGTTGAAGGGTTTTTCACCCTCTGCACGCTCCACGGGGACCCAGGTGCCGTCGCTCGTGAGGCTGCGGGCCTTCACGTTGTCCCGCAGCTGCATGCCCATGTACTCGTGCACTAGGGCGCGGCAGGTGGGGTCGAGCACGGGGAAGGCGATCTCCACGCGGTGCTCGGTGTTGCGCGTCATCATATCGGCTGAGCTCAGGTAAATCATGTCCGAGTCCACGCCGAAAGCATAGACGCGCGCGTGCTCCAAAAAGCGTCCGACGATGGAGCGGACATGCACGTTCTCGGTCTTGCCCGGAACACCGGGCTTGAGGCACGAGATGCCGCGGATGATCATGTCTACGCGCACGCCGGCACACGATGCCTCGGCGATCTTGTCGATAACCTCGCGGTCGGTCAGTGAGTTGAGCTTAAAGAACACGCGGGCGGGCTCGCCGGCAAGGGCGCGCTGGATCTCGCGGTCAAGCCCGCGCATGATGAGCGGTTTCAGTCCGACGGGCGCCACACCCAGGAAGCGGTAGTCGCCGCGCAGGTTGCCCAGCGACAGATTGCGGAAGAACAGGTTGGCGTCTTCACCGATGCCGGGATGGGCTGTCATGAGCATAAAGTCGCTGTAGAGTTTGGCCGTCTTCTCGTTAAAGTTGCCGGTGCCCAAAAGCGTGAGGCGGGTGAGCGCCATGCCCTCGCGATAGGTGAGCTGGCAGATCTTGGAGTGGCACTTAAAGCCTTCGGAGCCGTAGATGACGGTGCAGCCTGCCTCTTCCAGACGCTCGGCCCACTCGATGTTGTTCTGCTCGTCAAAGCGGGCGCGGAGCTCCATGAGCACCGTGACCTCTTTGCCGTTCTCGGCGGCATCGATCAACGACTCGCATAGGCGGCTCTGCTTGGCCACGCGGTAGAGCGTGATGCGCAGCGAGATGCACTCGGGGTCGTAGGCGGCCTCGTGCACCAGATCCAGGAAGGGGTTCATGGCCTCGTAGGGATAAAAGAGCAGCTTGTCGTGCTGCAGCACCTGCTCGCGGATGGAGCGGGTCATGTCGATGGTGGGATTGGGCTGCGGCCTAAACGGCGTAAAGAGCAGCTCGTTGCGCAGGTGCTCGGGAATCTTGCCCTCAATGCCAAAGACGTAGCCCAGGTCGAGCGGGATATCGCAGGTAAAGACAGAGCGGCGCGAAAGCTCGAGCGCCTTGCGGATGGTCTTGAGCGTTGCCTTCTCGAGCGACCCCGAGACCGCGAGCACTACCGGCTGCAGACGCAGGCGCTTCTTGAGGATGCGCTTCATGTGCTGGCGGTAGTCCTCTTCCTCTTCGACGCCCTCGCCGTCCGGATCGATGTCGGCGTTGCGGGTGACGCGGATCAGCGCACGATCCAGCGGCTTATAGGAGCCAAAGCAGCTGTCCAGGCAGGCGAGGATGACGTCCTCGAGCAAGATGTAGGAGTAGGTGCCGGTGGGCGAGGGGATCTCGACCACGCGGTTCATCGAGGCGGGAATCTCGATAAGGCCCAGCAGGCTCTCCTCGTCGGTGGCGCCGTCCAGACCACAGGCCAGATAGAGCGCGCCATTGCGTAGGTTGGGGAAGGGGTGGCGAGGATCGATGACCAGCGGCGAGATGACCGGCGACACGTAGGCCTGGAAGTAGCGGGTTACAAAGGTGCGCTCCTCGGGCGTAAGCGAATCGATGCGGGCGCGGTGAACGCCCAAGGTGTCGAGCTTGCCCTCGATGCTCTTAAAGATGGACTCCCAACGGGTAAGGAGCCCGGGCATTTCGGCCATGACAGCATCGACCTGTTCGGAGGCGGTCATATTGCTCTTGTTGTCGACAGGTTGCTTTTTGAGCTCTGCCAGATCGGACAGGCCGCCCACGCGCACCATGAGAAACTCGTCGAGGTTAGACTCGAAAATCGACACGAACTTTAGACGCTCGAACAGCGGAACGGTCTCATCGAAGGCTTCGTCAAGCACACGGTTGTCAAAGCGTAGCCAGCTGAGCTCTCGGTTCTGCGTGTACGAGAAGTCGCGAGGCGGTTTGCGCAGCTTTGCGGCGGCTTGCTTTTTTTCGATTTTGCTCGGCATATGCATCTGTCCGTTCAGTCCCCGCAGGGGACGGTAGCCTAACCCTATTCACTATTGTCTCAATTTAGTCGACTTGTGGCACGGACGTATTGTGCGAACGGTATCTTTACCTACTTCTTACGCTGACAAGTCATAGGACTGACGCCCTGCTCGTCTGCAAGCGGTCTATATCCTCACTCAACTGGTACGTAAGTGTGAATAAGAATGATGGATAGCTGAATATCATTGAATGCAGGCGGAAACGTAAACAAACATCATTTATATACATAAAACCGATTTAGCTATGCAATTCTGAATCAAAAGTTTAGAGATGCAATTGCAAATAGTTTTTAGGAAAAAAGAGCGTTTACCTTAGAAAAGTTACTTTAGAACGCCGAAGTACATTATGGGGGAATCTCATGCGATATACCGTTCATCGCACTTTGTTGACCGTTCGGGGGCGAGGTAGAATTGCGGGTGGAATTTGGATATAACTAGAGCTGTCAGCAAGCAGCGTCCGCTATGGAAGGGCGCTGAGAGATTCGGCCGAAAGGCCCGAAAGAAAGGTAGGAGGCCATGACG
>FR878613.1 GCA_000434535.1 Collinsella sp. CAG:166 | reverse complement strand
TAACAGTTAGACGGTTAAAAGTGGGCTACGTGTTACAGATTGAGATCTTTCAGCCCTGGTCGCCCGTTCGTCTAAATCTATAACAGTTAGGATTGAAAATCCCTGCTAGATGTTACAGATCGAGACAAACGGCCCGCACGGGCTCACCAAAAACAAAAAAGCCGCATGCGATCCCGTGGAGGGACTCACATGCGGCCGACAGGGGGTATGCGGCGGAAACTAGGCCATGAGCAGGCCGGTCTCCGAGACGTTCTTGTACCAGTACGCGCTCGCCTTGGGATAGCGCTTCTGGGTCTCAAAGTCGATGTAGAACAGGCCGTAACGTTTGTTGTAACCGTTGGTCCAGGAGAACTGGTCCTGCAGCGACCACACAAAGTAACCGTCGACGTTCACGCCGCCGTCGATTGCCTTGAGGATCCACGCGAGATGCTGACGCATGTAGTCGATGCGAGGGGCGTCGTCGATAAAGCCGTCCTCGAAGTCGTCCTTATAGCCCATGCCGTTCTCGGTGATGTAGATCTTTTTGTAGTTGGGGTAATCGTTCTTAATTCGCAGCAGCAGATCGTACAGGCCCTCGGGATAGATGATCCAGTCCCAATCGGTGGTGGGTACGCCTTCGCGTACGCATGACTCGCCCACGCCCTTGAGGAACCAGCGCGAGGAGCCCTTGTCGCCAGTGCCATTGTGGTTGATGTCGTTTTCGCCCTCGGCGGCGCGCAGGAACTGGCACTTGTAGGTGTTGACGCCCAGGCAATCGTTGTAGGGGAGCGCGGCGGTCAGCGCGGCGATGTCTTCGTCGCGGACGTCGAGCTCGCCGCCGGCGATATGGGCCAGCTTGGTCGCAGCCTCCATGGTGTCGGCTGCATAGTGGCCGCGGAAGGTGGCGTCGAGCACCCAGCGGTTGTTGATGACGTCGGCCATGCGAGCTGCCTCGCAGTCGGCGGCGTTGTTGGGGTCGAGGGGGTACTTGGGCTCCAGGTTCTGGACAATGCCGATCTCGCCCTCAAAGCCGCCCTCATGGAAGGCGACGACAGCCTTGGCGTGGGCCACCATCATGTTGTGCATGAGCTGGAAGGCCTTGTCCAGGCGATACTTCTCGCCGTGCGGCCAGTTGCCAACGATAAAGCTGCCCTCGGCGGTTGCGGGAATCTCGTTAAAGGTAAACCAGTGCTTGACCTCGGTGAACTCGGCAAAGCAGAACTTGGCGTACTCGACAAAGGCGTCGATCGTCGTGCGCGTCAGGAAGCCCTCGCCGCCGTTCTGGTAAAAGGCCTCGGGCGTGTCAAAGTGATCGAGCGTGACATAGGGGATAACGCCGGCTTTATTGCAGGTGGCAAAGAGCTCGTGATAGAAGGCAACACCCTCGGGGTTAATCTCACCGGTGCCGTTGGGGAAGATGCGGCTCCAAGCGATGGAGACACGGATACCGTTGATGCCGAAGCGCTGGCACAGGTCGATATCGACCGGGTACTTGTTGTAGAAATCGCTTGCGGGGTCGGGGGAGAAGCGACCCTGAGCAGCCAGGAAATCGTCCCAGGGCACTTTGCCCTTGCCGTGCGTACGGGTCTCGCCCTCAACCTGGTAAGCGGCGGTGGCGCCGCCAAACACAAAGCCGTCGGGGAACTGCATGGGGTTGGTCATGAGTCATCCTTTCTGTGGGATACGAATAGGGAGAGGTGCCCGAACTGGGGATCCGGGCACCAACAGAGGGAGGAAACTAGTCGAGGTTCTCGCGGAGCCACTTGATGGCGCCGGCAGGGTCGCGGGTAAGGTCGATATATTCCTTACCGCGCGGAGCGAGCAGCTTAATGCCCAGGCGATCGGTGTCGGCCTTCATGTCGTTGTAGTAGCTACGAACCTGCGGGGCGAGCACGATGACGTCGTACTGATCCATGATGGCAGTATGCTGGCCATAGGCGCCTGCGGAGGAAGCGATGTTCTCTCCGGTCTGCGCGGCACCTTCCTTGATGGCGTTGGCGAGCATGGCAGAGGTGCCGGCGCCGGCGCACAGGACGAGGACCTTCAGACCGTCGACGTCCTTCTTAGCGGATGCGTCGGAGGCGGGCTCGGGCTGATCGGCGACAGGTTTGCTGCCGGCGGCAGCGGCGGTCGGCTCGGCGGCAGCGGCGGTCTGCTCGGCGGCGGGCGCAGAGGTGCTGGCGG
>FR878612.1:4742-7137 GCA_000434535.1 Collinsella sp. CAG:166 | reverse complement strand
CGCGGCGCGACGGAAACGCCCGCGCCATGGAAACCAGCCCGTCCAGGTCACCCACGCGAAGCACCTGTGCACCCGTATCACGGCCCTCGACTTCCCGCTGCAACAGCCCGTAATCGCCGCACGCGCAGCACGCAAGCCAGATCGCCTTCATCACTCGTCGCCTCCGCTCTTTTTGCCGCGCGCCGTGGCGGGAATCGTCAAGCTGACCGTTCCCTTGCCCGATGCCCCCAGCAGTTCCTTGACGTCTTCGGGGTCAGCCGCCAGCGTCACCCATTCGATCTTGCCCTCGCGCGTGGCACCGGAATCTTCACTGGTATCGATCACGTACGCGCCGCACAACCGATCGGTTACGCCGTCTTTTTGCACATACACATCCACGTAGCTGCCCACGCCCGTAGCACCGCCGACCGAGTGCTCGGCATCGACCGCCACCGAAACGGCGACCTTGCCCTTAGGCACCTCGAGCTTGTGACTCTCGGCCTTGGTGTAGACATTGCAGATCACGGCGTTTTTGGGAATACGCGAAGTCGTCACGTCGCCGCGCACCTGGCGCAGCTCGGTCGCCGCGTCACGCGGCAACAGGCTCGTCAGCCATTCCTGGGTTATGACATTGGTCTCATCGAGGGTCTCGCCCACATCGATATCGCGCGCCGCGACGCATACCTCGACGCGATCGCCACCGTACTTGGCCAAGGTCTCAGCCTGGACCTGTTCGGCTTGCGAGCGGATCGACGAGCCGTAAACCATGCAGAGCAGAGCAGCGAGCACGCCCGCGACCAGACTGATGGCGATGCGTTTGCTCTTGTTCACGGCCGCTCCTCTCATGGCAGTGCCGGGCGAATGCCCGTACCACCATTGTCTGGGCGGTCAAAGTGCAAAGCGGCGCAATTGCGATTTTGGTTTTCGATGTCAAACCAATCGCTGACCAAAAGCTGACCAGCCCGTCAAGCTCGTGGCAAGGTTTTGGTCAGTACGTCAGCAAACTGCATGTTTCGAGGCTTTTCCGCAGCAAAAAAGCCGCCTCCCAAGCAGTTAGGAGACGGCTGTCATAGGAAAAATCAATTACAGATGAACATCGGGATCGAGCATTTGGGCACTCACGCGCATGGATGACGCCAAGTTTTGGAACGTCTCCAGGCGCAGGCTGTCGATCTGTCCCGCGTCCTCGGCCTCGCGAACGGCACAACCCGGCTCATGGGTGTGTGTGCAATCGCCAAACCGGCACGCGCGCGACGCCTCGACGATCTCGGGAAACGCGCGGGCCAACCCCCGTTCGTGGCCCACAAGCGGCAGGCTCCGCAGGCCCGGCGCATCGGCGATCACGCCGGCGTCGCCCGGCAGCGCCACCATCACACGCGCGACGGTAGTGTGACGGCCCTGGTCATCGCGCTCGCGCACACCGCCGGTAGCCAGGGTGTCGTGGCCCAACAGCGCGTTGAGCAGCGTCGACTTGCCGGCACCCGACTCGCCCAGGATCATGGCACAGCTCCCAGCCGGCACGCAGGCGCGCACCTCATCCAGGCCGCGGCCCTCGGCAGAAGACGTCACGATCACGCGCGCGTCCGAGCCAACCAAGCGATGTACGCGATCCAGGTCGCGCTCGAGCTCCTTGGCCTCGCAGCGGTCGGCCTTGGTGAGCACCACCACCGGCTCGGCATCGCAGTCGAGCGCCAACACCAGCGAGCGTGCCACGCGGTCGAGCAGCACCTCACCGGCACCGAGCGCCTGCACGATTAGCACGCTATCCACGTTGGAGCAGAGCACCTGGCGCTCTCCACGGGCACGGCCGCGCCAACGCTCAAAGCTCGTACGGCGCGGCAGCACGCACTCAATCACGCCCATATCGTGCCCGGGAGCGCGGCGCACCGCCACACGGTCGCCCACGGCAGGCAGCAGGACCTCGTCCTCGCCGCGCGACTTGGCAAACCCCACTGCATGCTCGGCGCGGAAGGTATCGTCGGCAGTCGCCACCAGCGGAAACCCGCGATCCAAGCGCACCACGGCACCCAGCCGCATCTGCTCGGGCTCCTCAGCATGTGCGCAAAAGTCGTCAAATGCCGCCTGCTGAGCCCCATCGACCGGCAGGTCATCAAACGCCGGAACGTCCTGCAGCGCATCGAGCCCCGGTACGCTCGCCAACAACTCCTCGGCAGACACGGGCGCTTCGGTCGCGAGCTTCCGACGACGATCGCGCTTAGCCCGCGCCCCCGTCGTCTTTTTCTTCGCCTTAGCCTTAGCCTTGCCCACAAACGCCTCCCAGTACCCAAAATCACAACTGAGCAGGTATTTTAAATCAAAAAGAGCTGGCCGGGCAAAGCCCGACCAGCTCACACACTTTCCCTCAGCTTACGGTCCCGAGAGGCTATCCGAAGGCCCGACGCCGGGAGGGGTTTCT
>FR878612.1:0-4674 GCA_000434535.1 Collinsella sp. CAG:166 | reverse complement strand
GAAGAAGAAACCCCGCAGGCGGTCGGGCCGGTGGGAAGGATGGCCTTTCGACCTACTCCTTCTCGACCGCGCGCATGATCGCCTTGTAGATCTCCATCAGCGGGATGATCAGGAAGGCCAGGCCCAGCGCGGCGACAACGCCCTTAAGCTCAAGCGTCACGGGGCCAAAGAACATCTCGGCAAGCGTCGGCTGCACGGTTA
Organism: Collinsella sp. CAG:166; assembly: GCA_000434535.1. Taxonomy (GTDB): domain Bacteria; phylum Actinomycetota; class Coriobacteriia; order Coriobacteriales; family Coriobacteriaceae; genus Collinsella. The sequence goes on along the minus strand of FR878612.1, from coordinate 4,473 downwards.
CGATCACCGTCAGCACCAGCGCCAGCGCGGCCGAAGCCCACAGCCACTTGTTCTGCTTCTTCATGCTAAACAGCGACGCACGACGGCTGCGCATATTGAAGCAGTGGAAGATCTCGACCATATTGAGCGTGATGAAGGCCATCATCACGCCTTCCTCGTCGGCATTGCCGGCGATCATATCGGCGATGTGGATGTAGCCCATGTCAAAGTACACGCCCACAAAGAAGCTCGCCAGCACCAGCACGGTGATGATCAGGCCCTGGACCACGCAGTCCAGGCCCATGTGACCGGCAAAGACACCGTCCTTGGCGTTGCGCGGCTTGCGCTTCATGATGTCGCCCTCGGCGTCCTCCATGCCCAGCGCGAGCGCGGGGAAGCAGTCGGTGACCAGGTTCACCCACAGCAGCTGCACCGGCTGGAAGATGGTAAAGCCGATGAGCGTGGCGATAAACACCGAGAAGACCTCAGCAAGGTTGGCCGAAAGCAGGAACTGGATGACCTTGCGGATGTTGTCGTAGATGCGACGGCCCTCTTCGCAGGCACCGATGATGGTGGCGAAGTTGTCGTCGGCAAGCACCATGTCGGCAACGTTCTTGGTGACGTCGGTGCCGGTGATGCCCATACCGACGCCGATGTCGGCGCGCTTGATGGACGGGGCGTCGTTGACGCCGTCGCCGGTCATGGCGACGATCTGGTCGCGCGACTTCCAGGCCTCGACGATGCGCGTCTTGTGCTCGGGCTGGACGCGGGCGTACACGCCGTAGTCCTCGATGTGCGCGTCGAGCTCCTCGTCGCTCATGCGGTCGAGGTCGGCACCGGTAATGGCATGGCTGCGATCGGTGACGATTCCCAGCTGCTTGGCAATGGCCACGGCGGTGTCGATATGGTCGCCCGTGATCATGACGGTGCGAATACCGGCGTCGTGGGCCTCGCGGATGGCGTCGGAGACCTCGGGGCGGACAGGGTCAATCATGCCGGACAGGCCGCAGAAGACCAGGTCGTGCTCGAGCGCAGCGGGGCTGCAGTCGCTCGGGACCTCGGTGTAGGTGCGGCTTGCCAGCGCCAGCACGCGCAGGGCCTCGTCGGCCATGGCCTTGTTGGCGGCCACGAGCTCGGCGCGACGCTCCTCGGTCAGCGGAACGACCCTGTCGCCGTCGTAGATATGGGTGCACAGGCCGATCACCACGTCGGGCGCGCCCTTGGTGTACTGCTCATACTCGCCGTCCAGGGTCTCGACGACCACGGACATCATCTTGCGGCCCGAGTCGAACGGGGCCTCGCCCACGCGCGGGTGCTCGGCAGTCAGGCCAGTGAGGCCCGCCTTGCCGGCGTCGTTGACGAGCGCGCACTCAGTCGGCTCGCCCACGGCCTCGCCCAGCTCCTCGTCCCACTGGGCATCGGAGCACAGAGCCATGCCGGCCAGGAACTTCTCCTTAGGCGCGGCGAGCTCGTGCTTGACGACGGTCATCTTGTTTTGGGTAAGGGTACCGGTCTTGTCGGAGCAGATGGTCTGCGTGCAGCCAAGGGTCTCGACGGCAGAGAGCTTGCGGATGATTGCCTGGCGCTTGGCCATCTTGGTCACACCAAGCGACAGCACGATGGTCACGACGGCGACCAGGCCCTCGGGGATGGCAGCGACGGCGAGCGAGACGGCGACCATAAAGGTATCGAGCAGGGCGGTCGGGTCGGTAAGAACGTTGCCCACGCCGTGGCGGATGATATCGACACCAAAGATAACGACGCAGATGACGATAACCATGATGGTGAGGATGCGGCTGAGCTCGGCAAGCTTCACCTGCAGCGGCGTGAGCTCTTCCTTGGCCTCGGCCAGGGCGCCGGCAATCTTGCCCATCTCGGTGTTCATACCGGTACCGACCACGACAGCGCGACCGCGACCGTACACCACGGTGGAACCCATGTAGCACATGTTCTTGCGGTCGCCGAGCGGCACGTCGTCGGTGCCGGCGGCGAGCTCGATCACGTTGGCATGCTTCTCGACGGGCACGGACTCGCCGGTAAGGGCGGCCTCCTCGATCTTCATCGTGGCGCTCTCGAGCACGCGGCAGTCGGCCGGGACGGAGTCGCCCGCCTCGAGCATGATCACGTCACCGGGCACGAGCTCGGCGCTCGGCAGGTGCACGAGCTTGCCGTCGCGCAGCACCTTGGACTGCGCCGCGCTCATCTCCTGCAGGGCCTCGAGAGCCTCCTCGCTTTTAGCCTCCTGGACCACGCCCAGCACCGAGTTGACGATAACGACGAACATGATGATGGCGACATCGGCAAAGTCCGCCTCGCCCTTGACCATGCCCGTGAGCGCGCTGATGACGGCGGCAACGATCAGCATGATGACCATGGGGTCGGCCATCTGCTCAAAGAAGCGCTTCCACAACGGCGTCTTCTCGGCTTCCTCGAGCTTGTTAGGGCCTGTCTTGGCGAGGCGCGACGACGCCTCGTCGTTGCTCAGGCCGAGGTTCTCATCGACACCTTGGTCGCTGAGTACCTCCGCCGCGGCGGACAGGTATTCCTTTTGCATATAGAGTCCCCTCCTGGGATTCGGGCCACTCAGCAGATTGATGCCCGATCATAATTCCCAGGAGAAGGGCAAGGGCTCATCAAGGCTGCCGTGCTGAGCGGCAGTTGATAGTGGAGCTATGGTACCCCAAAGCAACGCGTCTAGCCAAAACAATCCATTTGGAAATATGGTCCATAAGCAACGATGCAGACCCTATGATGCTCAACATTGATAAAACGTTTTTTCTTCGGTGCGTCGCCAAACTAAAATATCGCCCAGATAGCAGCGGTTAGAACGGTTGGTAAAGTTTTTGCATATACCGTTTATTCGCAAAAAATGAACTTCTAATTCGGCATACGGTCGATTTTTTGGGGTATTCGGTCGGCATTTCGTTATAATCATCTCAGTTTTATTTCTTATGGTTTATCTATCAGCGCAAGACGATGTCAGATGGAGGTCTGAATGTACAAGCGCACCAAGATTGTATGCACCATGGGTCCCGCCTGCGATAGCGACGAGACCATCCGCGAGATGATCAAGGCGGGCATGAACGTCGCCCGTTTTAACTTCTCGCACGGATCCTACGACGAGCACCACGGTCGCATCGAGCGCGTCCGTCGTATTTCCAAGGAGCTCGGTCTGCCCGTCGGCATCCTGCTCGACACCAAGGGCCCCGAGGTCCGCACCGGCCTTCTGGTCGACGGCAAGAAGGTTGCCGTCAAGACCGGCGATAAGATCGTCGTCACCGCTCAGCCCACGTCCGAGGATTTCCACGGCACCTCTGAGCACATCTCCCTCGACTACCTGGCTCTGCCCTCCGAGGTCGAGAAGGGCTCCCTTATCCTGATCGATGATGGTCTGGTTGCCCTCGAGGTCGAGTCCGTCGACGGCCAGGACATGACCTGCGTCGTTAAGAACGACGGCCTGATCGGCGAGCGCAAGGGCGTCAACATGCCCAACGTCAACATCTCGCTGCCCGCCATCACCGAGCGCGATCGTCAGGACATCCTCTTTGGCCTGACCGAGAACATCGACTACATCGCCGCTTCCTTCATCCGTGACGGCGAGTCCGTCCGCGGCATCCGCGAGCTTTGCCGCGAGAACGGTGGCGAGCACGTGACGATCTTCCCGAAGATCGAGTGCGCCCTGGGCGTCGAGAACTTCGACGAGATCCTCGAGGCTTCCGACGGCATCATGGTCGCCCGTGGCGACCTGGGCATCGAGATCAAGCCCGAGCTCGTTCCGCACATCCAGAAGGAGATCATCGCCAAGTGCAACGCGGCCTACAAGCCCGTTATCACCGCTACGCAGATGCTCGACTCCATGCAGCAGAACCCGCGCCCGACGCGCGCCGAGGTTGCCGACGTTGCTAACGCCATTTACGACGGCACCGACGCCGTTATGCTCTCTGGCGAGTCCGCTGCCGGTAAGTACCCGGTCGAGGCCGTCAAGATGCAGGCCAGCATCGCTCTCGAGGCCGAGAAGTACCTCCCGGCCCACGCTCCGCTCGAGGTTCCGGCCGATGCTCACGGCACCCGCGTCGTCAACAACGTTGTGGGTATGTCCGCTGTGAACATGGCCACCACCGTTGGCGCCAAGTGCATCACCGTGCCGACGACCACTGGTCGTACTGCCCGCCTGATCTCGCACTTCCGTCCCAACATGCCGATCTGCGCGTTCTCCCGCCACGAGTGGGCCGTCCAGCAGATGATCATGTACTGGGGCGTCATCCCGCACCAGGCAGAGATTACCCAGGGCACCGTCAACGGCACGATCGTCAAGGCGATCGAGACCGCTAAGGAGCTCGGCTACGTCAAGACTGGCGATTTGACCGTCGCTACCGCCGGCGATCCCCGTATGAGCGTCCAGCTCGAGGACAAGGTTTCCTCGACCAACGTCGCTTACGTCGCTCAGGTGCGCTAAATCGCACTTGCAAGCAGATTTGCATTGCAAAGGGGCCC
>FR878611.1 GCA_000434535.1 Collinsella sp. CAG:166 | reverse complement strand
GCGCCCACGAGAGAGGCAACAGAGTAGAGACTACTCGTGAATGCGGGTACCGGAGAGGCCAGCCATGGTCTCGGCGGCCTTGTCCAGAGCGCCGATGATGCAGGTGCGGCCCTTGCGGGAACGGGCGAACTTGATGGCAGCGCGAACCTTGGGCTCCATGGAACCCTTGCCGAACTGGCCCTCGTCGGCCAGGCGCTCGGCCTCGTCGGCGGTGAGGTCCTCGAGCTCCTCCTGGTTGGGCTTGCCAAAGTTGATGGCGACATGCTCAACGGCGGTCAGCAGGAACAGGACGTCGGCGTCGCAGTCCTCGGCCAGCAGCTCGCCGCCCAGGTCCTTGTCGATGACGGCGGGGACGCCCTTGTAGCAGCCCTTGTTCTCGTAGTCGCGGACGACGGGGATGCCGCCGCCACCGCAGGCGATGACGATGAACTCGTTGTCGAGCAGGTTGAGGATGGAGTCGGCCTCGACGATCTTCTTGGGATCGGGGGAAGCGACGACGCGACGCCAGCCGCGGCCGGAATCCTCGACGAAGACCTTGGAGGGATCCTCGGCCATGAACTCCTTGGCCTGCTCCTCGGTGTAGAAGGGGCCGATCGGCTTGGTCGGGTTCTTGAACGCGGGATCATCCGGGTCGCACTCGATCTGGGTGACGACGGTGGCGGCGTGCCAACGCTTATAGCGCTTGTGCATCTCGCGGCCGATGCCCTGCTGCAGGTGATAACCAATGTAGCCCTGGGACATGGCGCCGCACTCGGGCAGCGGCATCTCGGGGGTACCGATGGCATCGTGGGCAGCGGCGAAGGCGTTCTGGATCATGCCGACCTGCGGGCCGTTGCCGTGGGTGATGATGATCTCGTTGCCCTGCTCGATGAGACCAAGGAGAGCGTGGGCGGTGTTGCTCACGGCCTCGATCTGCTCGACGGGGTTGTTGCCGAGGGCGTTGCCGCCAAGGGCGACGACAATACGATCGGGCTTGCCAAGAGGCTTAGACATTGCTGGAATCCTTTCTGTAAAAGGCCTACAACCCATTAATAACCCGCGTCCGTGCGATACGCGAGTTTATTAAGGTTTATATTCTCTTTATCGCTCATTTTATTCATTTTGAAAATAGTGGAACGGTGAACGGTCGTTTTTGTCCGCTCAGCGTACAGAACTCCAGCTCAGACATATCTACGTAATTTACGTGCGACTTTATTTAAATGAAGCGAGGATTATGTCGGATTATGCAAACTACATCTCTGCTAAACACAAAACGGACAGCGCAATATCTTACTCGCGCTATACGAGATTCTATGCACTTATAAGTCGAGTATGCACCCCTGCAAAAACAAGGGGCTTTTCATCCAGCAAAAGGAATAAAGAAGCGCTCCGAAAAGGCGGCAACAGCCAAGTCCCCCATCCATCCCCAAAGTGGCGCGAG
>FR878610.1:710-1709 GCA_000434535.1 Collinsella sp. CAG:166 | reverse complement strand
CCAACCTTAGTTGAAGGGCTTTGCACAGATGGCTTAATGTTACCCAGTTCCCTATGGTACGCGACGAGGCGCCCAGCACGCTGCAATGCTTCGCCTCGCCTATCATCCACTGTCCTTTGACTTCTTCGCCACCATGCTAATCCCACTCCTCGATGCGGGTGAGATACGGATCGGCGCCATAGCGACCGGACAGGTATTGCTTGTCGAAAGCCGCGTTCTTGCTTACCAGATTACCGTTTGCCTCGTGGATGTCGGCGAGAGACCACAGTTGGCTCGCCTCCCCCTCGCCGCGCGCAGCGAACCATATCTCGTCACGGCGGAACACATCGTTTCGCATGGTTGACACATCCTGGGACGAAAAGATGAGCTGCGCGCCACTCTTGTTGACCTCAAGATCCTTAAACAGCAGAATCACATAGCGAAGAAGTTTCGGGTGCAGTTTGGCGTCGAGCTCGTCTACCACAACGGTGCCACCACGCTCAAGTGCCGTCATCAGATACGCAGCCAACCCCATGAGCTTCTGGGTTCCGGCAGATTCCTCGGATAAACGCAGCTCGTACGCCTTGCCGCCCATCTCGTGCCTCACGAAGACGCGCTGGCCGCGCCACTCCGGCGCCCTCTCCACTCTGAAGCCATCAATACGCACATCAACGGCGCGCAAAAAACGCGTGACCTCGCGCGAGTCGCCCTCGTCGAGCATTTGCTCGAGCATCCGCTCCAGGTAGGAACTGTTGTAGTTGAGAAACACGGCGTCGAGAAACCAGCTGGCCGCCTCCTGGACCACCGGCGCATCGAAGTTGATGCAAAGGAACGATAAGTACGGCAGACTAGGGTTGAACTTCGCTGCCGTCACAAGCTTGCGCAGCGTGGGACCGAGCGAAACCTCTGCACCCTCGCGCTCGAACAGCATCGCCGTACGCGACGCTCCCAATTTACGCCGCCACAGCCCTTCGGACACGATCTCATCGGCGTGTACAGACAGGACATAGCGGTACTCAT
>FR878610.1:0-696 GCA_000434535.1 Collinsella sp. CAG:166 | reverse complement strand
AGGACATAGCGGTACTCATGCTCACCCGCGCGGTAATAGAGCTCGAACTCGGTGGGCTCGGCAGCAGACACGTCATCGAACTCAAACGCCGAACAACGGGCTATCAAAGGGCGATCACCCTCTGGCGCATCAGCGCTGGCAGGCAGCAGTCTAATTGGTCTAGCCACCGCCGAACGAACGTAGTCAAGAGCCTCGAGCAGATTAGACTTGCCGCCAGCGTTGGGCCCGTACACCGCAGCCACCGGAAGAAAACTCTGCCTGTCGGGACACGCGATGAGGGAACGCTCAAACTCCTTCATCGGCGTCGCCTGCATGGAAAGCTCCGCCTCGTCGCGATAGGACCGATAGTTCTTAAAGGTGAACTGGCAAAGCATCGTCCTTAACATTCCTTTTATTGTTTTAAAAGGGATATCAGAGTTTTTCTTTGATTATAGACTTTAAGTATGCTAAATCAAGCGCTTGCTGCAGCCGCGACAGCAGACGTAAAGTGTCAAAACGCGCACACTCAAGCATTCCATTGCCTGAATGGCCCTTAGCCAGCACGTCAAACATTACATGCATGAAAAAAGGGCAACACTCTCTTGTCGAAAGCGTCACCCTTAAAGCTCCCGCAAAGCTTTTGTATGATAGCTAGGTATGCTACACCAGCTCGCAGAGATGTACAGCACCGAGAAACGCTATTCCTAGCAGAACAAA
>FR878609.1:724-1381 GCA_000434535.1 Collinsella sp. CAG:166 | reverse complement strand
ACCTTGCGCTCACGATCGGCAAGCGAATCGAGCACCTGGGTGAGCTGCTCCTGCAGCATGGAGAAGCTGGCGGCATCGGGCGGAACGATAGCCTGGGAGTCCTCGATAAAGTCGCCCAGCTGAGAATCCTCTTCCTCGCCGATAGGGGTCTCGAGCGACACGGGCTCCTGCGAAATCTTCTGGATCTCGCGGACGCGGTCGGCGCTCATGTCCATCTCGGCACCGATCTCCTCGGGGGTCGGGTCGCGACCCAGGTCCTGGAGAAGCTGGCGCTGCACGCGGACCAGCTTGTTGATGGTCTCGACCATATGCACGGGGATACGGATGGTACGGGCCTGATCAGCGATGGCACGCGTAATGGCCTGACGGATCCACCATGTGGCGTACGTGGAGAACTTAAAGCCCTTCTGGTAGTCGAACTTCTCGACGGCGCGGATCAGACCGAGGTTGCCCTCCTGGATCAGGTCCAGGAACAGCATGCCGCGACCGACGTAGCGCTTGGCGATGGAGACGACCAGACGCAGGTTGGCGCTGATGAGCGCCTGCTTGGCCTCGAGACCCACGTTCTCGATGCGGGTCAAGCGACGCATCTCGGAGCGGGTGAGCTCGATCTCGCCCGCCTCGGCGGCCTCGAGCTTCTCGGTGGCATCGAGACCA
>FR878609.1:0-710 GCA_000434535.1 Collinsella sp. CAG:166 | reverse complement strand
GGTGGCATCGAGCCCAGCCTCGATCTTCATGGCCAGATCGACCTCTTCGGAAGCGGTCAGCAGGTCGACCTTACCGATCTCCTTAAGGTACATACGAACCGGGTCGCCGGTCAGCATCACCGTGGAGGCATCGATGCCACGCACGCGCGAACGCGAACGGGACGTGCGCACGGTGCGCTTCTTCTTGCTCTTGGAAGAACCCATCTCGGCGTCGGCCTGACGGGCCATCTTAAGCTCGTGATCGTCGAGCGAGCCGGAATCGTGCTCGTCGTCATCGAAATCGTCGGTATCGCTATCGTTATCGTCATCGTCGACGTCCATGGGGGCGTCGTCGTTTCCGCTCGCGGAGATAATCTGGATGCCGCTGTTGCGCAGCGCGGAATACACCGCGTTGAGCTGCTCATCAGTAACATCGATATCCTTCAGGGCGACCTGAATCTCGTCCTCGGTTACCGAAGTCCTGTTTGAGCCGTTGCCCATGAGCTTTGCAACGTAGGATTCCAGCCCAGTACCCGTGCTCTCACTCTTTTTTGGCACAGATTCTCCCTTCATAGTCCACAGGACTCATTACTTTAGCACACACATTGACGTCTATACCCAAAAATCAGACTGGATATAGGCGCAAATACGCTGGTTGACCACAACATCTAGGCCTGATCGGCGCCCGCTGTCTCCAAACCGATCAAACGGAACGGGTCAGCCACGCCGCC
>FR878608.1:197-1279 GCA_000434535.1 Collinsella sp. CAG:166 | reverse complement strand
AGCTCGCCCTCAAACGTAGCGCGGCCCTTCAGGCGGCGGACATGCGAAAGCCCGAGGCGTTTAAGCTCATCGGCGAGTGCGGACTCAAAGCCCTCGGGGCAGCTTGCGTAAAATTCCATGGGTGACCTCTCTGGTTGCGTCGCTCCATTATATGATGGATGCTTCGTTTGCCCTTATCCTCGAAAGGAACCCATATGATTGATGCATGCACCGAATCCGCTGTGCTCTTTTTTGACGTGGACGGCACGCTAACGTCGTTCGATCCGGACAATATGACCGACAAGGACTTTTCGGCGGTTCACCCCTCGCAGGCGGTCGTCGAGGCGTTTCATCGTCTGCGCGACGCGGGACACCAGGCATTTATCTGCACGGGTCGTCCCCTGTGGCTCATCGCGGACAGTTTGCGTGCGCTCGACCCCGCGGGCATCGTTGCCATGGCAGGCGCCACGCTCGAGGTCGAGGGCCGCGTGGTGCATGAGGACTGCTTTGACGAGGACGTTATCGAGGAGCTTGCGCGCCGTATGGCCGCGGCAGGGATTGAGGCCTTTTTCGAGACCAACGTGGCTACTTTTGCCCTGGAACCCGCGGGTGTTGAGCAGTCGTCTCTGATCGGCACTTCTGTGGTGCACAGCACCGAGGAAATGCGCGTCGACGGCCGTCTGCGCGTGGGCAAGGTAGGCATCGTCGCGAGCGACCTGGCTCGCGTAGCCAACGATGATGGCTTTATCGATCGCGAGTTTGAGCTGTGCAACACCGGTGGTCAGAATCGCGAGCTGAGCCCCAAGGGCATCGACAAGGGCGTGGGCGTGGCGCGAGCGCTGGAATACCTGGGTCGCACCGGCAACGCGCGCACCTTTGGCTTCGGCGATTCGGGTAACGACCTGGGCATGCTCGCTGCCGTCGAGACGGCTGTCGCCATGGGCAACGCCATGCCCGAGGTCAAGGCGGTCGCCGACTACGTGACCGACGATGTCGCACACGACGGTACCGTCACCGCCATGCGCCACTTTGGGTTGATCTAATAAATGGCCGGGTCACCCGCAGTGGGGCGACCCGGCCATTTGAGCTATTTTGCAATATAG
>FR878608.1:0-142 GCA_000434535.1 Collinsella sp. CAG:166 | reverse complement strand
GCCGCCGTCATGATGCCCTCGTCGTCTCCATCAACGATGATGCCATCGAGGTCATCGATCTGCGCGGACTGATAAAAACTGGTCTTGTTGAACTTTCCCTGGTCAACCATCATGTAGCCCTGGTTTGAGTTGGTCAGGTACA
>FR878607.1:13517-14309 GCA_000434535.1 Collinsella sp. CAG:166 | reverse complement strand
ACGGTCTTGACCAGGTTCTCGCCTACCAGCGTGGGCGCTGCGGCCAGACGCTCGGCAAGCTCGTCGACGTCGAAGATCTCGGTCGAGATAATGCCCATCTTGGAACCATTGTCGCGCAGATGGCGCACCAGAGCGCGGGTGTCGACACCCTCGATAGCGACGATGCCGTGAGCGCGCAGGTACTCCGGCACGCTGACGGCCGAGCGCCAGTTAGAAGGCGTGGCGCACACGTCGCGAACGATCATGCCGCGCATAGCCGGAGCGCTCGCGGAGCGCACGGCGTCGCCGGGGAAGGCCGACTGGACGTCGGTCTCGTCGATACCGTAGTTGCCGATCTGCGGATAGGTCATGGTTACGATTTGGCCGGCATAACTCGGGTCGGTCATGACCTCAAAGTAGCCCTCGAGCGAGGTGTTGAAGCAGACTTCGCCGGTCGCGGTGCCCGCGGCGCCGCATGCACGTCCATAAAAAATGGTCCCATCCTCAAGATACAGGATGCAGGGACCGCAGGTGCCCTTGCTGGTTTTGGCCAGCATACGCTGGCAAAGCTCGCTGGGCGCGAAGGTGCGGGCGGCAGCGCCCGCGGTATGGTTGTTCGCCATAATTCTCCTTCCCGGTCTCACAGGACCGGCTTAAAGGTGTGTAGTTAGGCCTCGCGGTATTGTAACCGCAAGCATGCCTCATGGCGTTAATTTCATCGAAATGTTTACGAAATGATAATTATGACTTTCTATGCATAATGATTTTTCTAGGACGAGGATTAAAAATCATCCCGCGGGGCTTGTGGCTCAC
>FR878607.1:0-13487 GCA_000434535.1 Collinsella sp. CAG:166 | reverse complement strand
TCACGCGGGATGATGGCGTCTTACTTTTTCTTGTCCTGTTCCAGCAGATCGGACGGTGAGCGATCGGGCTTGCCGCCACGGAAAATCTCGCGGCCATGCAGACGATGTTCCAGGTCACGTTCGTCCTTTTCCTCGTCAATCTTGGTCTGGCTCACCACCGGGTCCTCAATCAACGACGACACCGAGTTCACCTGTTTTTGAATGCGCTCGGCGATGGTGTCATCCATACTCACGATGCGCATCTTCCAGTCGATATTCGTGGCGTTGGATGAGCTCTTGGTCCACACGAACGTCAGGATGGCGCTCTGGTGGCCCTGGGCGGGAAACATGCCAAAGAAGGAATCGTGCTGAATGTTGCTATCCTCGTCGATATAGGCGTGAACGTTATACACCACGCGGTCGATTTTATCGTTGAGCAGCGCATTGGTCGCAAGTGCCGCGGCCTGGATCTGCCCGTTGGACAGCAGCTCGAGCTCGTTGGCAGACGATGTGTCCAACACCGTCACCTCGACCGTGCCCGTACGCTCATCGGCTTCATCGACGGTAAAGTCGAGCGGGAACTGCGTAAAGCCGTTGCCCCACTCAAGGCTGCGTAAAGCCGTTACCCCATTCAAGTCCACCCTTGAGCGCAGTCGAGACGGTATCGACCGAAACGCTCTCGGACAAGTTGGCGGTGTTCAGACGACGCATCACGCCGTAGCCAATCTGCATGCCCACGATCAGCACCAAAATACCAATGACCACGGCCATCGCGGTCTTCGTAATGGTATGACTCACCTGCGAACCCGAAGGATCGTCCTCGGACAGCGGGTCGATATGTTTTGCCTGGCTCGCGCGGTCCTCGCTGCGCAGCTGCGCTAGCGCAGCTTTGTCACCGCGCTTGGCCGCAGCCTCCTTCTCACGCATGCGCTCGGTTCGCTTTTTGGCAAGCGTGGGATCCAAGACACCGGATGCATCGATTTCGGAGAATAACTCCGTCACTTCTTCCGGAGTCAAAGGGTTCTTGTCAGCCATAAACTTCCTGTCATATCAATCAGTCGAGCTCGTGCGCACGCGCACCTTCGAACTGCATTCGATAGTAACGGGCATAGGTGCCGCCACGGGCGAGAAGCTGTTCATGCGTGCCACGTTCCACAACGCGACCATGCTCAACGGTCGCAATCTCGTCAGCATGCTTAATGGTCGAAAGACGGTGGGCGATGATGATTGTGGTACGGCCGCGTGCCAGCTCTTCGAGCGACTCCTGGACCGCCTCCTCGCTCTCGTTATCCAAAGCACTCGTCGCCTCGTCCAAGATCAGGATCTTGGGGTTCTTGAGAAACACGCGCGCGATGGCAACACGCTGCTTCTGTCCGCCCGAAAGACGGCTGCCACGCTCGCCCACCACGGTGTCGTAGCCCTGTGGAAGCGACTCGATAAAGGCATCGATGTTGGCGCGACGGGCGGCCTCGGCGATCTCTTCCGCTGTAGCGCCCGGCTTGCCGTAGGCGATGTTCTCGCCAATCGTACCGTCAAACAGATAGACATCCTGCTGCACCAGGCCGATGGCACGGCGCAGGCTCTGCTGCGTCACATCGCGCACGTCTTGGCCGTCGATGCTAATGGATCCGGCAGCCACGTCATAAAAGCGCGGCAGCAGCGAACAGGTCGTGGACTTGCCACCGCCCGAAGGGCCAACCAAAGCGATGGTCTGCCCGGGCTTGATGGACAGGTCCATATGGTCGATAACGGGACGCTCGTCGGCATCGCCCTCGCCCAGCTCAACATCCTCGTAGTTAAAGCACACGGCGTGATACTCCACGGCGCTTAAAGCACACGTCGTGATACTCCACGGCGCCGGCAGTCACCTGCAGATCCGTGGCGCCCGGCTTGTCCTGGATATCCGGCGCGGTCGAGAGCACCTCGTCCATACGCTTAAAGCCGGCGATAGCCTTCTGATACGTTTCGGCCGAATTGACGAGTGTCTCGAGCGGCGTGCAGAACAGCGAAATGTAGAGCGCGAAGGTCGCCATATCGACCGCCTGCAGCTGTCCCTGGGCGACCAGCCAGCCGCCCAGCAGCACCACGATCACATAGAGCACACCCGAGAGCAGGCCATACGTCGCGGTATAGACGCCCATGGCGTGATACATGTTCTCCTTGGACGAAAGATAGCGATTGTTGGAGGCGCGGAACTTGAAGCGTTCGGTCTCCTCATTGGCAAAGCTCTTGACCACGCGCATGCCCGCCAGCGAATCCTGCAGCTGCGCATTGATGCCGCTGATTTTTTTGCGGTTGTCGCTAAAGACCTCGCGCATGCGCATGTTCTGCCAAAACATGATGACCGCAAACGCCGCCGTCACCACGGCCATGGCGAGCGCCAGCACCGGGGCGATGGTAAAGAGAATCACAAACGAGCCGATAATCTCGATGCCGCAGATGATGATCCACTCGGGCACGTGGTGCGCCGCCTCGCAGATATCGAACAGGTCGTTGACCACGCGGCTCATCATGTCGCCCGAGCTGTTGCGGTCGAAGTACGCAAAGCTAAAGCGCTCATACTGGTCGAACAGGTCCTCGCGCATCTTGGACTCCATGCGCGCGCCCATCACGTGGCCCCAATAGCTCACAAAGTAGCGGCAGGCGCAGCGGACGGCATACATCAACACCAAGCCCACCGCGATCATGCCGAGCGCCTGCATAATGGCAGCCTGACCCTGAGTAAACAGCCCACCGGTCAAATTGCGCAGAATAATGGGGAACGCCAGGTCAATGGCGGCAAGCACCAGAGCACAAACAGTATCAGCAACAAAAAGCCCCATCTGGGGCTTGTAGTACGAAAGAAACCTCTTCAGCATGTGATCCTCAAAGAAATATCAGCAACGTAAGGCCCTGGGACAAAGCAATCAGTAGTACTTGTCCCAGGGCTATCCCCACTCGTTAAAGCTCCGCGCCCCCAAGGCGGTGCGCGATGCTGTCGCAGGCAAGTGCGCCTACGACGGTCTTGGCGTCTTCGATCTTGCCGTCGAGCACGGCGTCGAGTTTGTCCCAGGGTCGCCCTCGCTTTTAAAGATCAGTTCCACTCAAGCGGTGCGCGATGCTGTCGCAAGCTAAGGCGCCCACGACAGTCTTGGCATCCTCGATCTTGCCGTCGAGTACGGCGTCGATCAGCTCGTGCAGCGGCACCAGGTCCACGTTGACAAACTCATCATCATCGGGGTTGGGCGCATCAAACTCGAGCTTGGTAGCCAAGTAGATGTGGATGATCTCATCGCAAAAACCGCAGGACGTGACAATCGACGTCAAAAAGCGAATGCGACCGGCCCTAAAGCCCGTCTCCTCGTGCAGCTCGCGCTTAGCGCAATCGAGCGGATCCTCGCCTGGATCGAGCTTGCCGGCGGGAATCTCGACCGTCACGCGGTCGATGGCGGTGCGGTACTGACGCACCAGTACGATCTTGCCGCTCTCGGTCAGTGCCACAACGGCCGCCGCACCCGGATGGCGAACGATATCGCGGGCGCTGCGGTGACCGTTGGGCAGCTCAACCTCAAGACGGTGGACGTCGAGGATCTTGCCTTTCCAGGCGCACTCCTCCGAAAGAATCTTCTCGTGCAGCTCGGCATCGTGCGGGTCGTCATCGCCCAGCACCAGCACCGGCTCGTCAGCGACCTCGCCGCCGGGCTCGCCCTCGGCGTGCCCATACACACGGCTGTCCTCCTCGACGATCTGCGCGTCCACGAGCTCTTCGTTCTTCTCGTCCATCCGTCTCATTCCTCTCGGATTTTAGGCATCCCAGGCGTCGCGGCCGCGCAGCGCACGCAGGCCGATGTCGTGGCGCAGGGTCTTGCCCTCAAAATCAATCTTCTCGCAGGCCTCGTAGGCAAGGTTGCGAGCGTTCTCGAACGTGTCGCCCAGAGCGGTCACGGCAAGCACGCGGCCACCATTGGTCACGAGCTGGCCGTCCACCACGGCAGTGCCCGCGTGGTACACGGTCACGTTCTCCATGGCCTCGGCATCGGCGATACCGGTGATGACCTTGCCCTTCTCGTAGCTGCCGGGATAGCCCGCGCTCGTCAGGACAACGGCCACGGCCCACTCGTCGCGCCAGTCGAGCTCAATCTGATCGAGCTCGCAGTTGGCACAAGCCAGCATGACCTCGACCAGGTCGTTCTTAAGGCGCGGGAGCACGACCTGAGTCTCGGGATCACCAAAGCGGGCGTTAAACTCCAGCACCTTGGGGCCGGCGGGAGTGAGCATAAAGCCGCCATACAGGCAGCCGCGGTAGTCGATACCCTCGGCAGCGAGCTCGGCCACGGTCTGCTCCATGACCTTCACCATGGTGGCGTGCTCCTCGTCAGTCACGATGGGCACCGGGCTGTAGACGCCCATGCCGCCGGTGTTGGGGCCCTTGTCGCCCTCGAGCGCGCGCTTGTGGTCCTGCGAGGTGGCCATGGGGCGCACGGTCTTGCCGTCGGTAAAGGCCAGCAGCGAGCACTCGGGACCGGTCAGCATCTCCTCGATGACCACGGTATTGCCGGCATCGCCAAAGGTGCCGCCAAAGCACTCGCGCACGGCCTCCTCGGCCTGCGCAAGCTCGGTTGCCACGATAACGCCCTTGCCCGCGGCAAGGCCGTCGGCCTTCACGACCAGCGGGGCGCCCTGCTCGCGCACGTAGGCGAGAGCCGAAGCCTCGTCGGTAAACGAGCCGTAGGCTGCCGTCGGAATGCCCGCACGCTCCATGAGCTGCTTAGAGAACAGCTTGGAGCCCTCCATCTGGGCGCCCTCGGCACCCGGGCCAAAGCACGGAATACCCGCCGCACGCACGGCGTCGGCCACGCCCACCACGAGCGGAGCCTCGGGGCCAATTACCACGAGTCCGCATCCGTGGCTCTGCGCAAACGCCGCCACGGCCGCAGGATCGCAATCGTCGAGAACAACGTTCTCGCCGCAGCTCGCGGTGCCGCCGTTACCCGGCGCAATGTAGAGCTTGCCGGCGCGCGGTGATGCTGCGAGCTTGGCTGCCAAAGCATGCTCACGGCCGCCGCTGCCCAACAACAGGATGTCGATGGTTTGAGTGTCCGCCTTCAAGGGTGCCTCCTCTATGGATTAACGGCCCGCTCCGCGCGAGCCCTTTGCAAGCAAATATACCCCTCGGCCGCCCGTCCGGGCTGCAAAGGGGTATATCGCAATAACCAAATAGTCCCGATTACTTCCAGAATCGGTTGATGATCTGCTCGCGACCGGCGCCAACGCCAATAAACGTCACGCGGGTGTGTGCCAGATCCTCGATAAACGCCACGTAGTCCTGAGCCTCCTGCGGCAGCTCGTCAAAGCTGCGGCAACCGGTGATATCGCACTTCCAGCCAGGGAGCTCCTCGTAGATGGGCTTGGCATGCTCAAAGCGCACCTGGTGTTCGGGCACGCTCGTGTAACGCTCGCCATCGACGTCATAGGCCACGCACACCTTGATGGTGTCGAAAGCCGAAAGCACGTCGAGCTTGGTCACGGCGATGTCGGTGAGGCCGTTGACGCGCGAGGCATAGTTGGCGATAGGGCCGTCAAACCAGCCGCAACGACGACGGCGACCGGTGGTCACGCCGTACTCATAGCCCTCCTCGGTCAGCGTGTGGCCAGCCTCGGACTCATAGGAAAGCTCGGTGGGCATGGGGCCCGAACCGACGCGGGTGATATAAGCCTTCATGACGCCCAGCACGCGATCGACGTTCTTCATGCCGACGCCGGAGCCGGTAATGGCGCCGCCGGCGGTGCAGTTGGAAGACGTCACGTACGGATAGGTGCCGTGGTCGATGTCGAGCAGCGTCGCCTGGGCGCCCTCAAACAGCAGGTCCTTGCCCTCGTCGATCATGTTGTTGAGCAGCAGGCTCGTCTCGGTGATGTAGGGGCGCAGGCGCTCAGCCATCGGCAGGTACTCGTCGCAAATCTGGTCCACGGTGTAGGTGGGCAGGTTGTAGATGAGCTCGAGCTCGGGGTTCACGCGGGCGAGAGCGGTCTCCAGCTTGTCGCGGAACAGCGCCTCGTCCAGCATGTCCTGCATGCGCAGGCCGATGCGGGCCATCTTGTCCTGATAGCACGGACCGATGCCACGCTTGGTGGTACCGATGTTCTTCTTGCCGAGCTTCTGCTCAAAGGCGCCATCCAGATCAATGTGGTACGGCATGATGACATGCGCGTTGCCGCTAATCTTGAGGTTCTTGGTGGTGATGCCGTCGGCCTCGAACATGTCGATCTCCTCAAGGACAACCTTGGGGTTGACGACGCAGCCGTTACCGATCACCGACACGTGGTCGGAATACATGATGCCGGAAGGCACCTGGTGCAGGCCGTACTTCTTGCCGTTGACGACGATGGTGTGACCGGCGTTGTTGCCGCCCGAGTAGCGCACGACGGCATCGAAGTCGCCGGCGACCAGGTCGCAAATCTTACCCTTGCCCTCATCGCCCCACTGGGCACCGACCAAAACGGTTGACGGCATGTTTACTCCTTACATTCATGGCCTGTCTACGCGCCATGCCGGCACGCAGAAGCACAAAACATTCCCAGTATACCCGTGCAACGGGCGCCTGTCCTACTCCTCGGCATGTGCCCCATCAAGCTCATAGAACTTGGTGGATGCCGGCAGGAACATCAGGTCGACGTCGCCGATCGGGCCCGAACGGTTCTTGGCCACGACGATACGCGTAACGCCCTCGTCGGGTCGATCGTCGCGCGAGGCCTCGGCCTCGTCGGCGGAGCGGTCCAAGAACATAACGATATCGGCGTCCTGCTCGATGGAGCCCGATTCACGAAGGTCGGAAAGCTGCGGGCGCTTGCCGGTACGGGATTCGACCTGACGCGAGAGCTGCGACAGCGCGATGAGCGGGATCTTGAGCTCCTTGGCCATGATCTTCAGACCACGCGACATCTCCGAAACCTCGACGGTACGGCTCTCGGAGCGGCGTCCCGGCGGAGGACTCACCAGCTGCAGGTAGTCCAGGATGATGATTGCCTTCTCCTTGTTATGGAGCATGCGGCGGCTCTTGGCGCGAATCTCGGTCACTGTGGTGCCGGGCGTATCGTCAATCAGAATATCGAGCTTAGACAAGGTCTGCGTGGCCTCGTTGATATTGGCCCACTGCTCGGGGCTAATGCGGCCCATGCGGAAGTCACTGATCGAGATCATGGCGTAGGCGCAAATCAGACGCTGGGCAATTTCCTTGCCCGACATCTCCAGCGAGAAGAAGCCGACGGTATAGCCCGCAGCGGCGGCGTTAAGTGCCAAGTTCAGAGCGAACGACGTCTTACCTACAGCAGGACGGGCGCCGATGATGATGAGCTGACCCTCGCGGAAGCCCATGAGCATGCGGTCGAGCGACGGGAAGCCCGTGGGCACGCCCGCAGCCTGGCCACCGGCCTGGCACACTTCCTCGGCCTCGTTATAGGCCTCGACCATAAACTCGGTCAGCGTCTTGTAGCTCGACTTGACCTCACGCGCCGTAACCTTGAGCAGTTTGCTCTCGGCTAGCTCCACGACCTCTTTGGTATCGGTGGGAGCGTTATAGGCCAGCGCGTTGATCTCGTTGGTGGCGCCGATCAGCTCACGCAGCATCGAATCACGGCGAACGATGGCGGCATGGTGCTGCCAGTTGACGAGCGACAGGGTCTGACCCATCAACTCCAAAATGTACGCTTCGCCGCCCACGGCATCGAGCTTGTTGATACTTCGCAGGTAATCGATGAGCGAGATGGAGTCGATGGGAATGCGGCTGTTGTACATATCGACCATCGCGGTATAGATGGTCTTATGAATGGGCCGGTAGAAGTCATCGGGCTGCAGCTCGACCTGGGCCTCTTCGACCACCTCGGGCGATAGCAGCATAGCGGCCAGTACATTGGCCTCTGCATCTTGGTTTTGGGGAAGACCCAACTTTGAGCCGCGGTCCTCAACCGTCAGCCCGGTCTCCCTATCGTCATATGCCATGAGCATCCTCATTCACATCGCTTGCGAGCATCCATAGTATCAGCCACGGTCCCAAAACGCGCCGCGCGCCGCCAATCATCACCGAACCAAACGGATGAACGGTCCCGTATATAGGACTTCGACGCAACGTTCACCATGACACTCACTCAGCGCAAAAAAACAAAAGGGCGCCCTGGTTTCCCAGAGCGCCCTTCTTAGAACAAGATTGTTGCGTTGCAGCAAATGCTACTCGGCAGCAGCCTCAGTCTCGACCTCGGCGGTCTCGGCCTCGGCGACCTCAGCGGCCTCCTCGACCTCAGCCTCGGCAGCGAGCTCCTCGGCGGTAACGCCGACGAGAACGACAACCTCGGCCTTGATCTCGCGGTACAGCGAGATGGCAACGGTGTGGGCACCGGCAACCTTGATGGGCTTACCGAGCTCGACGCGCTTGCGGTCGATGTCCATACCGAGCTGAGCCTTGATGGCGTCAGCGATCATAGCGGCGGTAACGGAGCCAAAGAGGATGCCCTCGTCGCCGACCTTGACGTCAACGGTGACCGTCTTGCCCTCGAAGGCAGCCTTGGTCTCGTTGGCGGTAGCCAGACGGACGGCCTCGCGCTTGGCGATGTTGTTGCGACGCTCGTCAAGCTGCTTGAGGTTGCCCTTGGTGGCGGCAACAGCGAGCTTCTTGGGGAACAGGAAGTTCTCAGCGTAACCCTGAGCGACCTCTACGACGTCACCCTCGCCGCCCTTGCCCTTGATCTCATCGAGAAGAATAACCTTCATGATGCGTCTCCCTTCTTAGCCGCGGTCGCGGTTGCCACGAGAGGAAACCACGGGGACGGTGTACGGCAGGAGAGCCATCTCGCGGGCGCGCTTGATGGCGTTGGCGATGTCATGCTGATGCTGCGTGCAAGCGCCAGTGACGCGACGGGGCTTGATCTTGCCACGGTCGGTCATGTACTTACGGAGAAGCTGAGTGTCCTTATAGTCGATGAACTCAGTGTTCTCCTTGCAGAACTGGCAGTACTTACGACGCGGCTGACGTGCAGAAAAATCATTAGCCATGTCAAAATACCTTTCATTTGGCAACTTCGGCGAACCGAAGCCGCCTCTCACTCAAAAATAGGTGAACAACCCTTAGAACGGGATGTCCTCATCGTAGACGTCGACCGCGGGCGGCGTAGCCACCGGCGCGGCAGGACGTGCTGCGGGCGCGGGAGCTGCGGGGGCGTAACCGCCCTGATCGTAGCCACCCTGGCCACCACGGGAGCTCATAAACTCGATCTCATCGACGATGACCTCAAGCTTGCTCCGGCGCTGGCCGTCGCGCTCCCAAGAGCTGTAGCGCAGCTTGCCCTCGATCGCGACCTTGTTTCCCTTTGCCAGGAAACGGCTCACGGCCTCGGCGCGGGTGCCGAACATGGTGCAGTCGACAAAGTTGGGATAGTCCTCCCACTCGCCAGTCTGCGCATTGCGGCGACGATCGTTCACGGCGACGCCAAAGGACAGAACCTGGGTTCCGCCGGCGGTGGCGCGCAGCTCGGGATCGCGGGTGAGGTTACCGGTGATGTTCACTCGATTGATGCTCATAACTCACTACTTCCTCTTGGGGCACAAGCCCAGTCCAAAACGACAGTCTTACTCCTGGTCGTCGCGACGGACGATCATGTGGCGGACCACAGCGTCGGTGATGCGCAGGACGCGATCAAGCTCGGCGATCTGGGTAGGATCTGCGTGGAAGTTGATGAGGGTGTAGTCACCATCGGTGAGGTCGTTGATCTCGTAGGCGAGCTTGCGCTTACCCCACTCGTCAACGGAGTCGACCTTGCCAGCGCCCTCAGCGATCGTGGTATCGATACGCTTCATAACAGCGAGACGAGTCTCGGGGTCGAGCGACGGGTCAACAAAGAACAGCAGTTCATAAGCCTTCATACTGTCACCTCCTCTGGGCAAATGTGGCTTCAGGTCGTGAAGGTGCGCCTGAAGCAGGAAAAGACTTGGTAATAATATCTTTCAACCTCCCAGGCCGCAAGAATATGCAGCTACAACCTCATGACCTCCACATATGCCCATACTTGCACGGCGTTTCATGCGCATTCCAACCAAATGCCGACCAAGAGCTTGACGGATTTGTGGACAAGATACGGTGCCGCGGGGACAAGCTGAGCCAAGCCGCAGGTCAACGGGCACAAGGCTGTGGTCGCAAAATGCATACCAGTGGTCCACAGCACCATCCAAAGATTTTTAAATTCATTGCCAAGTCGCTTATGAATACCCCTTTTGAACAATTGAGGTGATCAACCACGCTGGTCGGAAGCCGTTTTTTGCCACCTCAAACCCCACTGCAACGCCAGGCGCGGCCAAGCGTTTTAAAAAATGCCAACTTTTCTGTTTGCACTTTGCGATTCCTCGTGTATACTGACTTTCGCATTTAACGGAGAGTTGTCCGAGTGGCCGAAGGAGCACGATTGGAAATCGTGTAGGCGTCAAAAGCGTCTCCAGGGTTCAAATCCCTGACTCTCCGCCAGTTAATCCCAAAGCAGGCCTTCGAGCCTGCTTTGTTTTTACCCCACGCGGAGGGGTGGCAGAGTGGTTGAATGCGGCGGTCTCGAAAACCGTTTGGCCTGTATAAGGTCACGAGGGTTCGAATCCCTCCTCCTCCGCCATTAGATGGTATGAGCCCCAGCAATGGGGCTTTTTTGTTATCGAAATACGTCTCGATCCCACGCTTCCCCAAACATGTACGTCACCCTCCAAAACCGACATTTTTCGACATCTTTGAAGGCTGACGTACACGTTTGGATTGAGTTCACGGGAGTGGCACTATTCGGAAGGTGCCTCCTCGTCTCGCATGCCTTTCCAGTTACGGATAAGCGCCTTGCGTAGTTCGTTTTGCTTTCGCTGGTACCCGGTGTCGGTACAGCGAGGCATGCCGAGTGCTTCGCGAATGTTGTTCATGGCGCGGTGAAAGGCGAGCTGGCTGTCGAACTGAGCCGAAGTGAGCGTAACGATTCGATATCCCATTTGGGAGAGGACGGCCTCTCGCTCCGCATCTGCTCCCTTGCGCTCGAGCTCATCGTGAAAACCGCCCTTATATTCGATACCGAGCTCCCTGCGCTTATAGGTCACGAGCGCATCGATTTTGAGTGTTCGAGCTTTGGCGCAATGCCAGAGACGTTGAGGGATCTCGAGCGGTTTGTTGAGTTCGATACCTCGGATGCCAACGCCGCCTTCGCTTGTTGGGAGCGAGAGGGCGATTGCCGAAGCGGTCTCCATAGGCGAGGCCGAGTGATCGTAGATGTGCCTGAGCGCGAGCCGTGCACGTGTGGCACCGGGTTTGCCGGGGTGCCGATCGAGCAGTTTGGTTATTTCATCCTTGGAGGTGGTGGCTGGTTGCTCGGTATAAGGGTCGGCGGGATTGAGCCTCATGCGATAATCGGCGCAAACTTCATAGCCATATTCGAGATATTCGATCCTATCCATCCACTCGGCAGCGAGCACGAAGGTGAAGGCTTCGTCGGTGATGAAGATTCCGGGCGTCAACTCGTTAATATGCTCGTAGGGAAGATTTTGTCCAAGAATGTGGCAAACGACGCCTTTGGTACGAATTCGCTCAAATTCGAATACAACCGCGATATCGATAGTCTTAAGCATATCGGACGGAATGCCGCAGTCGGTAAGGGCCTGTCGTATGCGCGCAACACGTTGCTGGGTGGAGATGCCTTGTGCGCCTATCTGGTAGTCGTGCCGCGCAAGAGACTGAACCAAATTCTGGGGTGCATGATGGACAAGCCATGCGGTTTTATGCGAAATGAGAACAGGGGTATCCATTGAGGGCCTCTCGCTCTGAGCCGGTATCCAACTCTTATGTCCGTTGAAGTGGGGAAATATACCGGATGTGAGTAAATCAACTCACTCATGCTGTGAGCTCAATCGAAACATGTACGTCAGCCTCCAAAGATGTCGGAAAATGTCGTTTTTGGAGGGTGACGTACATGTTCTGGACCCCTGGCATTCTGGCAATGCCACGCCCGCACCCGGTCCCGACCGTTTACCGAGCAATAGGGTCGCCAGACCCGTCAACCATGTACTATGTACGGGCATTGTCTAAACCCACAACCCAAAGGACCCCATCTTGCCCGTCGTCGCCGCCATAACCGTTACCTCACACGCCTCGGATGCCATGGTCGCTATTCCGTTTTGGCTCGAGATGTTCGCTGTTGTCGCTGCATCGATCTCGGGTGTGCTGGTTGCGCGCGAGCACAAGCTCGACCTGGTGGGCGCGGTCGCGCTCGCGGTGGTCTGCGGTCTGGGTGGCGGTCTTTTGCGCGATATGACGCTGCAGGTGGGCAACGTCTACATCCTCAACCAGCCGATGGCGCTGCCGCTTTCCATTGCCACGGCAGCCATCATCTATATTTTCCCGGCAATCGTCGACAAACCCGAAAAACTCATTCCCCTGCTCGACATCATCTCGGTCGGCATCTACGCCGCCACTGGAGCAGACAAGGCGCTGGTCTACGGCTTTGCGCCGGCGGTGTGCATCATGATGGGCTTTTTCACCGCGGTGGGCGGCGGCATGTTGCGCGACGGCTTTATGGGCGTGGTTCCGGGCATTTTCCAACGTACTAACTTTTATGCCATCGCCGCCATCGCCGGATCGGCAAGCTATGTAAGCCTCGTTATGAGTGGCTTGGTCAGCAATGTCGTCGCGTTGGTCGTATGCGTTGTCGTGACCATGGGTCTGCGCTGGCTCTCACTGCGCTTTGACATCAAAAGCCCCACTGAGGAAGACATCGCACGCTTTTTGCACCGCAAAAAGTAGGTGGCGCGGGCTCATCCTTCGAAATGCAACCGAGAGGTTATTTTAGAGCGCCCTCGCGTTGGGTACCCTGTTAGGTATATGCCGAACACCTAACAAAAGGATCAACCATGGCTTTCAATCAAACCGCGACGGCGCCGTCACACAAGATGCGTCGCTGCCTGCTTATGGCATTCGCGCTCATCGCGCTCGCGCTCACCGCACTTCCCACGGCGTCGTTCGCCGGCACGGACACCGCAGGCAACGTACTTGCGACCGACAATGACGCCAATCCGTCCGGCGTCGATGGTGACCTGTACTGGGCCGGCCAGGCCCTCAACTTGGACGATGCCTCCATCGGCCGCGATATTATCGCGGCGGGCGAGAGCCTATCGATTCGCGACTGCACGGTGGGCGGCGCCATTCGTCTTGCGGCACGCACTATCGATATCGCCAAGACCACGGTTGATGGCAGCGTCACGGTCGTCGGTCAGCACGTTGTGCTCAACACCGGTAGCACCGCCAACTGTTTTTACGCGATGGGCGAGACGGTTGCCCTGCGCGGCTCTACCAAGTCGGCAGCGCTTGCGGGCGATACGGTGACCATCGATGGCACCGTCGAGGGCGATGTCGAGGTTTGGGCCGATAAGCTCATCCTGGGCAAGAACGCCCACATCACCGGCACCGTGAACGCGCACGTCTCCGAGGACCCCGAGCGCGCCGCGGGAGCCGAGGTCGGCGCGCTCA
>FR878606.1 GCA_000434535.1 Collinsella sp. CAG:166 | reverse complement strand
ATCCCAACGGGACACGGGCTCGTAAGCAATCACATGGTAGGGGCGGTGGGACTCGAACCCACAATCCTTGCGGCGAGAGATTTTAAGTCTCCTGCGTATGCCAATTCCGCCACGCCCCCGTGAGACTAGAAGTCTAGCACAAGCCGTCCGTTACGCGTTGACGGCCATTGAGTGCCGGCCTGACTTTTCCAAGTACTCGGCAAACTTGGCTTCGTCGCCCTTGTTCTTGTACTGCAGGGCCAGCAGGTATTCCAGGCGGCAGCTCTTGACCTTGTCGTCACCGGCCTCCTTGAGCATGCGCTCCAGCTCGGGAATGTCGTTGTGGCGCTTGAGGATCATCGTGTCGTACATCAGTTGGCATTCGTGTGCGACTGCCTCGGCCTGGCCGCCCTCAAAGCCTTTGATCTCGTGCAGCAGCTCCTTGGACTTTTTGCGGTCCTCCTGGCCAACGTAGTAGTTAAAGGCCTTAATCACCAGGTCGACGCGCTGCATTTTGGGCAGGTTGAGCCCCAGCAGCAAATCGAACATCTCGTCGGCACGCTTGTGGTCCTCGCGCAGCAGATAGGAGTTCAGTCGCAGGTAGTCGCGGTTATAGCGCGGGTACAGCATGCTGGTGAGTTTGGCGTCGAGCAGGCGATCGAACTCGTCCCACTGCTTGGCGGCCATAAGCTGTTGCAGGCGCTTAAATGTGGTGCGTTTTTTGACGCTAAAAAATACCGACACGGCGATACAGATAATGACGACGGCGGTCCAGAGGGTGCGGGAATCGGGCATATTAGGGTCCTTAGTCGCTCATAAAGCGAGCGGTATGACAACACGTACTGGATGTATTATACGCAGCGCGCAAGCAAACTGGCATAAAAGCTCATCGAGGCCGAGTGACATCGCTCGCTGCGGTACACTTACCTAAAGTAAACCATGAAGGGAGACATTACCTATGAAGAAGATCGTTTTGGCTTGCGGTGCTGGCGCTGCTACTTCCACGCTCGTTGCCCAGAAGGTCGCCACCCTGCTCGACGCTAACGGTTACGCCGACAAGTATGAGATCGTGCAGTGCGCTATCTCCGAGGCCAAGGACTACTGCGATGAGGGCGCCGACCTGCTGATCGCCACCACCGTTGCCCCCGAGGGCCTCACCTGCCCGTACGTGAGCGGCGTGCCCTTCATGACCGGCATGAACCGCGTCGCTGCCGAGAAGGCCGTCCTCGACGTCATGGCTCAGTAGGCGCTGCCTGTATGAGTGAGCAGAACGCCAATCCGGTCGAGCTCTTTGGCATGCGCGTCGCCCATGTGGGCATTAACGCTGCCGACCCGGCAGACGCCTTGGAGATCGCGGAGCTGTTCTCGACGATGATGGGTTTGCCCGTCATCGAGACCCCCGTTTCGTACTTTAACGATTCGCTGGTCGAGATCATGAAGCAGAACGGTCGAGGCGCCAAGGGCCACATTGGCTTTGCCGTCAACGACATCGATGCGGCGGAGAAGTGGTTTGCCGAGCGCGGGCTCGAGGTCAACGAGGAGTCGCGCGTGCTGCTGCCCGACGGCGGCACCAAGCTCGTGTACTTTAAGCGCGAGTTCGCCGGCTTCGCCGTGCACCTGTGCTGCGAGTAGCGCACAAGCTGCTATAGCTAACGAAAAGGGATAGGGCCGCATGGCCCTATCCCTTTATTACGGGCTTTAGCCTGTGC
>FR878605.1:16391-17834 GCA_000434535.1 Collinsella sp. CAG:166 | reverse complement strand
CTTGGAAACCGAATGATGGTACGAGCATCCATTCGGCTTCCAAGGCGGCCACGGACAGAACGGGGCGAACAGAAAAGAGCGACGGACGTCTACTCCCCCGCCACGCTCGCGCGCAGCTTGGCGGCGATGGGCTCGGATGCCAGCAGGAACACGAGCATGACCACGGAGCACGCCAGGCACACAATCCAGGTGCTTGCAAAGGAGCCCGTGGCGTCGAACAGCACGCCCGAGACAATGGCGCCCACGGTGCCGCCGACCATCTCGAGCGAGGTGATGGTGCCCGTGACCTTGCCGAGGTCGGCCATGCCAAACTGCTTGGAAGCCGCGATCGTGGGCGTGATGGTGCCCATGCACGTTCCGATACCAAAGCTCACAGCGGCGACAATAGGACCGAGGTCCGTCGTCGGGAAGCACAGCGCCACGCAGGCGATAATGCACGCAACGGAGCCAAGGATATTGCCAAAGCGCAGGCCAAAGCGGTCATAGATCGCGCCGAGCGAGATCTTGGCGATAACGACGGTGACCATATAGGCCGAAAGCACAGTACCTGCCCACATGGGATCGTGGCCGCCCGTGACAATCTTGGCGCCGTTGACGGTAACGCTCGTCATGTTAGTGACCTGGTTGGGCAGGATGGCGCCGTTGACCAGACCCATAAAGAGGAAGGCAACGACGAGCAGCCAAAATGCCGGGCTCTTCTTGATACGAGACCAGCCGACGCTAACCTCGGGCGCCGTGTGCTCGTCCTTGTCGCCAGCCGTCGAGACGGACGGATCGCCCGGATTCTCGCCGAGCGGCTTAAGGCCGATCTCGGAAGGCTTGGTGCGGAAGGAATAGGCCGTGATGGGCAGCGCCGCCACAATGCAGACGGCAGCGAGCACCAGGAACGCAGAGCGCCAGCCCACACTCACGATAAGCGAGCTCACGATGGGAGACAGAATAGCGCCGCCAAAGCCCGAGCCCGAAAGTGCGATGGAGATGGCAAGGCCTCGCTTGGCCGTAAACCAGTTGGCAGTGACGAGGCTAATGAGCAGGCGGGTCGAGGCGACGGCAAAGCAGCCCGAGACGGCAAAGAGTACGTAGACCTGCCACAGCTCACCGACAAAGCCCATGCCGGCAAGAACGGCAGAGGTGGCGATAACAGTGAGGGAGCCCAAAACGCGGCCACTTACTTTATCGGCCACATGACCGATCACAAGCGGACCGATAACGCTCACCACGGTGGAGATGGCATTGGAGATGTTGTACTGCGCAAGCGTGATCCCGAGGTCGCTTACGATGAGCGGCTGAAACAGGCTCATGCAGTTAACGAAAATCGTGTAGCACGTGGCCATGATGACAAAGCCGGAGGCCACGACAAGCCAACCGGGGAAGAATTTATGCTGCCGGGACATACTGCTCCTTTTTAAACAAACGAGTAGCAAGATTGGGTGCTACCGGTGG
>FR878605.1:10479-16381 GCA_000434535.1 Collinsella sp. CAG:166 | reverse complement strand
GCAAGATTGGGTGCTACCGGTGGTCGGCGATATAGCCCAAAGCGACGGCGGAATAAGCCGCGGCGCCGAGGGGAAGCTCGGCATCGTTAAAGCGCGCCTTGGGATGATGCTGGGCAAAGTGTTCGTCCGTGTCGGTTACGGCCGCGCCCACGGTAAAGTACGCACTCGGAATCTCGCTCGAGATAAGCGCAAAGTCCTCGCTCGCCATGGCATGGAAAAGCGACAAGAAAGCCGCCTTGGGCAGCACTGCGCCCACGTAGCCAAGCGACGCCTGAGTCATATCGCTGTCGAGTACAAGCGGCGGAACATCCGAAAGCGTCTCGATGGTCGCCGGCGTACGATATGTTGTGGCAACACCGTTAACGACCTCCGCGATGCGGGTCTTGAGGTGCTCCATGAGCTCAACATCAAAGCCGCGCAGCGTTCCCTCGAGCACGCAGGTGTCGGGGATGACGTTGGCCGCCAGGCCGCCAGCGAACTTACCAACGGTAAGTGCGACTTCCTTGGCCGCCGGCACCTCGCGGGAGATAAGCTCCTGGAGCGCCAGGTGCACATGCACGCCCGCCGTGATGGGGTCGATGCAAATCTCGGGGCTGGAACCGTGGCCACCCTTGCCCTGGAGCGTGATGCGGAAACCGTACACGCCCGAAAGCGCCGGGCTCCCATAGAGCACCAGGCCAAGCGGCGACTGGCTGTTGACATGCATGGCAAAGGCCGCCTGAGGGCGCGGGTTCTGCAGCAGGCCGTCGGCGATGGCTGCGCGTGCCCCCTCAAAGGTCTCCTCGCCCGGCTGGAACAGCAATTTCACCGTGGCGTTGGCCTCCACAAGCTCGGCCTCGCGGGCCTTGAGCAGGCGCGCCGCACCAAGCAGCGCCGTCGCGTGCATATCGTGACCGCAAGCGTGCATGCAGCCGTTGGTGGATGCAAAGGGCTCGCCGGATTCCTCGGCAACGGGCAGGGCGTCCATGTCGCCACGAAGCATGATGACCGTACCGGCCTGCTCATTCGTGCAGATGCCATTGCCTTGGGCCGCGGCGGCACCGGCGCCGACAAGGCCCACAACGCAGGAACCATCGACGAGCGTAGCAAATGGGATGTCCATCTCGGTCAGGCGCGCTTGGATATACGTAGAGGTCTGCGGGAGGCTATTACCCAGCTCGGGCATCTGATGTAAATCGTGTCGCCACGCAGCGAGCTCATCTGCAAAAGCCTGAGCTTCTGCAACAAGACCGTCACCGATAGCGGTCTGCGCCGCCGCGGTGGCCTTGGGCGCTGATTGCGGTTGAAGATCGGACAGTGCTGGTGCCATAGATGCCCTCCAGTAACGTTTTTGCAGCAAGCACTTTGATAGCGTAAAGTGCAAGGTACTACTTTAAGGGCGACACATAAAAAATGCCGCCCCGGGAGGCGGCGCAACAAATTGTTTACAATTGCGGACGCGGCTTTCGACGCAAAAAATCGAAATGCGTCTCGCTCAAGATAATCGAAAGAAAGATGAGCGCGAAGCCGGCGAGCAGGCGCGAGGTGAGCGCCTCCCCCATCAGCAGCACCGAGAACAGCACACCCGAAGGCGACTCCATCGAAAGGAGCAGCGAGCCCGTTGAGGCCGGGACATGCGCCAGGCCGACGTTTTGGATGAGCAGAGCCACACACGTACAGCCCACCGATAGAAACGCCATCACACCGATAAAGCTCGGCGTCCACACGGACAGCGGCGCTTGGGTCTCGAATAACAGCGACGAGATCAGGCTCAGCACGCCGTTGCCCACAAACATCCAAAACGTGATGACGTTGATGTCCATCTTGCGGCCGTACTTGGCGGTCACCGCCATCTGGATGGCAAAGAAGACCGCGCCGCCCAGTGTGATGACATCGCCGACATTGAACTCGACGCTATCGAGCGCCACCAGGCCAATGCCCGCCAGGCACAGCAACGCGGCGCCCAAGTTGTAACGGGTAAGCTTTTCGCCGCTTAGGACGTAGCTCGCAAACGGCACGAGGATGCAATAGGTACCCGTCAAAAATGCACTCTTGCCTGCCGTGGTCTGTGCCAGGCCAATCGTCTGCAAACCGTAGGCACCCCACATGAGCGCGCCCATGCCAAGCCCGACGATTAGGTTGCGGGCATTGAAATGAGCGATGATGCGTTTGTGGAAGATGACGAACATAACCAGCGAAGCCGGAAGGAAGCGAACGTAGAGCAGCTCGAACACCGGAATGGTATCGAGCGCATCCTTCATGGTGGTGAAGGAATAGCCCCAGATGACCGCTATCGAAAGCAGCAAGACCTTCCAGAACAGCGGCGAGCGTGCGCCGGCACCGCGAGAGGAGCCGCCGGCACCCAAGTCTTCGCGGGCCACAGGGCTGTCGGGCAAGTTTTCGATTTCGTTGGCAGCGTATTGGGCCATGGAACGTCCTCACACTCAATCTGGGCGTGGTGTCCGCACGCGTATGGCTGCGTGCCGCCTCATGGTCAAATACAAACAGGGCGCACCGGACCCCCGGTACGCCCCGCTACTGTAGCAACAACCAAGCAGCCCGTGCAATCCAGCCCGCTAAAGCGTCGGCGAAGTGAACCTCGATGCTCCGGCAATGTCAGCGAAAACGACCCTAAGCGAGCAAGGTGACGTGAAATAAAAGGGCGCTGACCTTCTGGTCGCGCCCTTGAAATTGAACGTCAGATTGCCGCTTAGGGGCGTTTGCAGCGTCGAGCCGTTACGCGGTTTGGTAAAACCGCGTAACTAGATTAATTTGGTTGACTCCAGCTTTTCGATGATCCAGTCGTTGGCTTTGATGACCGGACGGCGGAAGACGACGCCCAGGGCCAGCGACGGAATCAGATAGCTCGCCAGAATGCCCAGCTCAACCCAGTACTCCATATGGTAGGCGCCAGCCATGGCGGCATGCATGGCGTTAATGCCATGGGTAAACGGCAGGAACGGATAGATCGCCTGGAACACAGGGCCGGTCATCTCGATGGGGAACGTACCGCCCGAACCGCCGACCTGCATGACCAGCAGCACAACGGCCAAAGCCTTGCCGATATCGCCAAACGAAACCGTAAGCGTGTAGACGATATTGGAGAACACGAGACTCGCGACCCAGCCCGCCAGCACAAACTGCAGCGGGTTGTCGCACTGAATGCCAAAGAACAGGATGTCGCCCGCGCACACGAGCGTTGCCTGCAGCAGGGCCAGACCGCCAAAGAACAGGTAGCGGCCCAGGTAGATCTCGTGCAAGCGCACGGGGATTAACTCATTGATGAGTTCGTCGTCAACCGACACCTTCATCATGGCCGCCAGCACGATCGAGCCGACCCAGAGCGACAGAATCGTGTAGAACGGCGCCATGGCCGAGCCGTAGTTGCGGATCGGATAGACCGGCTTGCGATCGAGCGCGACGGGACCGGAAAGCGACACGGCCAAACCCTCGGGATCATTGCCAATCATCGTCTTGATCGTGGCCAGATCGTCCGACATAAGGGCGCCGTCGAGCTCGTCCTTAAAGGCACTGATCTTATCGGACGCTTCACCCAGCTGATCGGAAGCCTTGTTGACCAGCTTTGCAGCCTTGGAGAGGCCCTTTGCCAGCGAACCGGATGCGTCGGTCAGGCCGTCTACGGCGCTATCCAGATCGCCCGAGATGCCATCCAGCGAGTCCAGGATGCCTGAAACCGTCTTCTTGAGCTCCTTTGCCTTGACCGAGAACGTGGAGTCGTAGTCGGACTTGGCGCCCGAAATGCCCGCCTTGGCATCGGCGATGGCCTGGTCGACTTCGGCACGCGTGCTGTTGACCTCTGCCATGCTGTCAGAAAGGGACTTAGCAGTTGCCGTCAGGTCCTTGGCGCTGTTGCGATACTCCACCGCGATCCTGTTCAGCGATGTTGCCACAGACTTGAGGCTCTCCTGGAGCTTTTCGTCACTGACCTGCTCGGCAAAGCCGCGGAGCTGGTCGGCCGTGGCGTCGATATCGTCGGCACGTGTATTGAGCGCCGCCGCGGCATCGTTGAGCTGAGACACCGTAAGGTCAACATGCTGATTCGCGGCATCGAATGCCTTCGCAAGCTCGGCGGACACGTTGTCGAACGAGCCAGCGCTTCCGTCAATCGCGGCGTTGATGGCGTCGTTGGCGGCCTTCAGCGCTTCTTTGGAATCGCTCATGCCGCTCTTGGCATGCTCCATCAACCGCTTGGTCGACTCATCGACCGTACCCGTCTGCTGGAGCATACCGCTCGCCGACGTCAACGAATCGGACGTAGAGCTCAAAATGCCCGCCAGCGACGAAGCATTAGCCTGAACGTCTTGCAGGTCCTCAATCGAATCGCCGAGCGTCGAGGACAGGTTGGCGATAAAGTTGCTGACCTGGTCGGTGCTCATGTAATCGAGCAGGCTGGACACCGTCTTAAGACCGATGCTCGTAATGGTCTCGGTAAAAGATTCGTTAACCTGGTTCTGAACGGCGCTCGAACCCTTCTCGGTCACGATCTGCGCGATGGCGTTGGCCTTCTGGTTCTCGTAAAACTCGATATCGGCGTGTTTCACGTCGGTCGAGAAAAGCGTCATCATATCGGCACTAAACGTCTTGGGGATGACGACAGCCGCATAGTATGCGCCCGATTTGACGCCCTCGATGGCCTTTTCTCGATTGTTGAGTACAACCCAATCGAAGCTCTCGTTGCCGCGTAGGGTGGCGGTCACGTTTTCGCCCACGTTAACCTCGACGGGAATCAGATCGCTCTCGTAACCCTCATCGGTGTTGACCACGGCGATCTTAAGATTGCCGGTGTTGCCGTACGGATCCCAGCTGCCGGCGATGTTAAACCACGCGTACAGACACGGCACGATAATGAGGCCCATCACGACAATCAAGCCGATCACGGAGCGAGACACGTTTTGGACATCGCGCCTAAACAGATGCAGGATGTTCTTCATTTATGCCTCACCTCCTTTGGAGTGCTTGCCAAGCGCGGTGGTATCTCCATCATTTGTGGCTGTGCTGTCGCTGCCCTGAGATTTATGGTGCGAGCCGATATGCGGCAAGCGGCCCGTGGACTGATCGCCGCCCTTGGCACCACGCTCGCTGGCGTTGAGGCCAAACATGTGGCGGGCGGCAGGAATGGCGGCCGTGTGCTCGCGCATCTCGCGACGCAGGTCCTCATCCGAAAGCGCCGAGATGCGCATCTGGGTATTGAGGCTCGCGCGGATATATTCGATATTGATAAGCCAGCCGCAGATGGCAATAACCGAGATGATCCAAATGACAAGCAGGATGATCTTGCCGTTATTGTCGATATCGAGAACCGTCGACAGGACAAAGAGCAGGACCTGAACGCCCACCACGGCGGCAAAACCGCCCTTGATGTAGTACGGGTAGCGATGTTCAAAGGCGACCGCATGATCGAGCAGTTCGCGACGGTACGAATCGGAATCGAGCATGACACGCATGGCCGTGCGCAGCGAGTAGCGCTGGCGCGGCAGGTCGTTGGACTCGCAAATCATCATACCGGTCGTGGAAAGCTGTTTATCAAAGAGCAGGTTAAGGTTGAGCAGCAGCGGACGCAGCTGCAGACCGATAAAGAGCGCCACGATCAAGAACACGCCCAGAATGCACAGGTTAAACAGGTAGTTGAACGAATACATGCCGCCGACCGTCTCGCGCAGCAGATTGATGCCGTAGGTAAAGGGCAGCAGCGGGTGCAGCCACTGGAAGAAGCCTGGCATCATCTCGATGGGGTACATGCCCGACGAACCCGGGATCTGCACGATAACCAGAATGACGCCGATAGCCTTGCCGATGTGCTTAAACGTGGTGGACAGCGCATAAATGATATTGACGTAGGTGAACGAGATGGCGATGCCGCCCAGCACGAACAGCAGCGGGCTGACGCACTGTACGCCGATCA
>FR878605.1:8417-10445 GCA_000434535.1 Collinsella sp. CAG:166 | reverse complement strand
GCCTACCGTAACGATGATGGCCTGCAACGCGCCCAGGATCACCAGGAGCAACCAGCGGCCAAAGTAGCCCTGACGCGCGGTAAAGCTGCCGATGCCTTCGCGGTCGACCTCGAGCTTGTAGATGGCGATAAGCACGTAGCCGCCCACCCACAGCGCCAGATTGGTATAGAACGGGGCAATGCCCGAACCAAAGCTCTTGACCGGGTAAATTGACTTTGAGGTCAGCTCGACCGGAGATGCCATGAAGTCTGCAACATCATCGACGTCGACGCCCATCAGGCCGGCCAGCTCGCCCATGGACTCGGAGGTCTGTAGCGCCGCGATGTCGTTGGCGGCGGTTGCGAGCTTGTCCTGGACCTTGGCAAGCGAGGCATCGGTCTGGGACAGCGTGGTCTTGGCCTGACCGAGCGTGGCGTTGAGTTGCGAAAGTGTACCGCGCGCACTTGCAATAGTAGGCGTGAGGCCAGACACGATTCCCGTCAGATCACCCGAGACGGCGGCAAACGAATCAAGTGCGCTCGAGACCTTCGGCAGCGCGTTTTGACCCAGGTCCGTCTGGGCCTGGCCAAGGTTGGTCGCACCGGTCTGAATTGCGTTATTGATAGCGTCGCTGGCACCCGAGACAGCCGCGGCGTCATTCGCCATGGCGCTCGACTGCGCAGACAGACCGTCCTTGATGCTCTGAAGCTTTTCATTCTGCTCGCGGAGCAAATCGATGATCGATACAATGCGCGCGTCAATTTCCTTGGAACCTGTCGACGTGTCATTGACGAGAATTTCCAAGTGCCCGATAACGGCCTTATTGTGGTCGATCGTCGCTTGGAGAGACTCAAGCGAGTTGTCGATACGGGTAGTCGTAGATGCGACCGTGCCCGTCAGCTTGCCAATCGCAGCGTTTGCGGAGGCTGACGTCTTGGTGAGCGCAAGGCTGCCTTCCGAGAGCGCCTTGGAGAGCGAGGCGACAGAGTTGCCCGCCGTGGCGCGAGCCTCGCCCAGCAGGTCATTGCCCTGGGAGATCGCCTGCGTCAGCGACGGCGCCTGACCCTGCAGACCGGCAAGTGCCGCATCTGCCGAGGCAATGGAACCACTCGTCTTATCGATGGCGGCATTCATGTCGCCAATCGAATCACGCACTTCGCCCAACGTATCGGAAGCCTCTGATACCGAACCGGCCAACGAATCCTGAGTCTGGGTTGCCTTGTCCTTTAAATCGACTCCGGCATCCTTGGCAATACTGGCAACGGTCTCGCCCACCGTGGAGACAAATTCCGAGTTGATCTGCTCCTCGATGGTGTTTGCACCGGTGTCGGTAACCTTGGGCGCAATAGCGCTCTTCTTCTCATTGACGTAGTACGTAAGCTTGGGCTGATGGTAGTTGCCGTCGAGCATCGAAACCAGGTTATCCGAGAAGTTCTTGGGGACTACGATGGCCGCATAGTACTCACCGCTCTCGACGCCCTCTTTGGCATCGGCCGCAGAATCGACGAAGGTCCAGCCCAGCTGATCGTTCTCCTTGAGCTGATCGACGACCTGATCGCCCGCGTTGAGCTCGCCCACCAGGTCGTTTTGGGTGCCCCGATCGTTGTTGGCGATGGCAATCTTGATGCCCTGGGTGTTTCCGTACGGATCCCAGTTGGCCACGATGTTGTACCAGGCATACAGCGAGGGAATAACGCACACGCCAAGGGTAACCACCAAGGCGACGGGGTTCACAAGCAGTCGCTTAATGTCGCGCTTGAATATCGCAAAGGAGACCTTTGCGTTGGATAGTTTGCTGCCGAGACTCACGCTTGGACCATCCATCCTGTCGTTGAATCGAATCGTACTATCGACAACCATTGTAGTAGGCGCTTTAACGTCTCAAAGCACAATGGTGCTGAGTTTTGCGGGTAGCAATATACTACGAAGATGAGTTAGCGTACAGATGTACAGTATCTTAAATTTCAGCAGGTCACAAAACCACAACCCGCACAAATAAATGATCCCTTGGGGACGAAGGGATCATTCAAAAGGAAACGAGAGTGGAAA
>FR878605.1:0-8352 GCA_000434535.1 Collinsella sp. CAG:166 | reverse complement strand
AAAAGTGGGAGATTATCCACTCTCGTTCTAATCTAGTTACGGTGCCGTATCCCCGAACTACATCAAGTTGCAAACAGCCGCCGCGAAGGCAACGGGGTCCTCGGGCAAAATGCCCTCGACCAGCAGAGCCTGGTCATAGAGCAGACCGGAGTACTGCTTGATCTTGTCGGCGTCGCCTGCCTTCTGGGCAGCGACGAGCTTGTCAAAGACCGGGTGCTTGGCGTTGAGCTCGAGCACGCGCTGGCTCTTGGGCATGCCGTCGGGCGCGCCCTCGGGTCCCTTCTGGAGCACCTTCTCCATCTCGAGCGAAAGTGGGCCCTCGGTGGTGATGCAAGCGGGGGCATCGGTCAGGCGCGCGGACACGGCAACTTTCTCGACCTTGTCACCGAGCGCCTCCTTCATAGCGCTGAAGAGGTCCTCGTTTTCCTTGGTGGCGTCCTCGGCCTCCTTCTTCTCGTCCTCGGTCGCCAGGTCAAGATCACCGGTCGCGACGTTCTTGAGCTCCAGATGACGATCCTCGACCTCGGGCTCGGCACCATCGGCCACAGCCTTCTCGGCAGCCTCGCGGGCAGCATCGTCCTCGTAGATCTTGGGCATATCGGCGGCAACGTATTCACGCATAGCCTGGAACGTGAACTCATCCACATCCTGCGTCAGCAGCAGCACGTCATAGCCGCGGTCGAGCACGCCCTTTACCACGGGCATCTTTGCCAAGCGCTCACGCGAGTCGCCGGCGGCGTAGTAGATGGCCTTCTGATCCTCGGGCATGCCCTTGGCATACTCGGCCAGGGTAATCATCTTCTGTTCCTTGGCAGACCAGAACAGCAACAGGTCGGCGAGTTCATCGGCCTTCATGCCATAGCTCGAGTAGATGCCGTACTTAAGACCGCGGCCAAAGTTCTCAAAGAACTTCTCGTAGGCCTCGCGGTCGTTGTCACGCATATCCTCAAGGTCGGCGGTAATCTTCTTTTCCACGCGCTTGGCGATGGCCTTGAGCTGACGGTTCTGCTGCAGGGTCTCGCGCGAGATGTTGAGCGACACGTCGGCGGAATCCACGACGCCGCGGACGAAGTTGTAGTAGTCGGGCAGCAGGTCGTCGCACTTCTCCATAATCAGAACGTTGGAGCTGTAGAGCGCCAGGCCCTTCTCGTAGTCCTTGCTGTACAGATCGAACGGGGCGCGGCCCGGCACAAACAGCAGGGCGTCGTACTCGAGCGTACCCTCGGCATGGAAGCTGATGGTGCGCGCAGGATCGTCAAAGTCGTGGAACGTGGACTTGTAGAACTCGTCGTAGTCCTTCTGCTCGACATCGGAGCTGCGCTTCTTCCAGATCGGTGTCATGGAATTGACGGTCTCGAGCTCCTGGTAGTCCTCGTACTCGGGCTTGTAATCGTCGCCGGCGTCCTCGGGCTTGGGCTTTTGACGGCTCTTGGACACCATCATCTGGATCGGGTAGCGCACATAGTTGCTGTACTGCTGAATCAGGCTCTTGAGGCCCCACTCGGTCAGGAAGCGATCGTAGGTCTCGGCCTCGCCGTCGGCATCGAGCTTCTCGTTCTCGCGCAGCGTCAGGATGACATCGGTACCGTGCTCGGCGCGCTCGCCGTCCTCGATGGTGTAGCCCTCAAGACCGTCGGATTCCCACACATGGGCGACATCCTCGCCATAGGCGCGGCTGACGACCTTTACGTGGCTGGCAACCATAAAGGCGGAGTAGAAGCCCACGCCAAACTGACCGATGATGTCGACATCGGAGCCCTGCTGCTCGGCGTTCTCGGTCTTAAACTCCTCGGAGCCGGAGTGGGCGATGGTGCCCAGGTTGCGCTCGAGCTCCTCGGCGGTCATGCCGATACCGTTATCCGAAATCGTGATGGTGCGGGCATCCTTATCAAAGGAGACGCGAATGGCCAGGTCGCCCTGGTCGATCTTGACGCTCGGATCCTGCAGGCTCTTAAAGTTGAGCTTGTCGACGGCGTCGCTCGCGTTAGAGATAAGCTCGCGCAGGAAGATTTCCTTATTGGTGTAGATGGAGTTGATCATGAGGTCGAGCAGTTTTTTGCTCTCGGTCTTAAATTGACGCATGTGCAGTCCTTTCGCGCTACCCCCGCCCACAAAAACGGCCCGGTCGCCCGAGCCGCATCGCAGACCTGCTATGTTCAGACTTAGATTTTATAACCCATTAGCGCGCATATATACATACGGAATCGAAAAACTGTATGTCTAAGCGCTCCGATGCACCAATTACCAAGGAGTGTCCCCAACCGCCGGCAGAAAAGGAACGTCCCTATCTGCCATCTACGCGCTTGGCCATCCAGGCATGAGGCTGGCCTTCATCCTCATAGTCCACCGGGGCAATCTGCGTGTAGCCCGCCTTGGCATAAAGCGGCAGCACGTATTCCTGCGCATGCAGCTTAATAAGCTTAGCGCCGGCATCGCGCGCACACGCATCACTGGCCTCAACGATCGCACTCGCCAGACCGCGACGGCGCATGCTCGGCAACACGGCCACGCGCCCCATAATGTAGGTCTCCCCCGCCGCGACGCCTTCGTCCAAGTCGCACGCCGGCGACACTGGAGCCTCTGCGTCAGCCGCGCGCTCAAGCTCTTCGGGAAACACGCGCGAGCAACCGGCAAGCTCGCCGTCTACATAGAGCGTCACATGAATGCAGTTCGGATCCTCGTCGATAGCGTCGAACTCATTCTCGTAGCCCTGCTCGTCCATAAAAACGACGCGGCGCACCAACGCCGCGTCATCAAAGCATCCCGTCTTAAGTTGGATATCCATAGCTGCCCTTTCATTCAACGCGAACGTTAGGGACAGATTTTAGCGAAAATGAGCTCCGCGCACGCTAAACTTCGCGCGAGCCTTCGCCAGGCAGTCGTAATGACCCACGTTATGGGCATCGCTCGCGATGAAGCTGTACAGGTTCTGATCGAACAGGCGCTGTGCCGGCTTTTTCTCGCGACCAAAGCGACCGCCGGCAATAAAGTCCGCCGAAGCCTGCAGCTTGCAGCCCATATCGACCAGGCGCTCCGCCACGCTTACATCCTTTTGAACCGCACGATAGCGCTCAGGATGAGCGATGATCACCTGGTAGCCACGGCACTGCAAATCGTAAATCGTGTTCTCGTACTCTCTAAACGCATACGCATCGGCATGCGTCGAAAGCTCAAGCAGAAACTCGTTGGTTCCATCGAAATGCAAGTGCTCCGCGGCATCGATACCAAGCTCAACGAGCTTTCGGTGGTTGACCTCGAAGCCCATCTGGAGCGGAAAACCGTCAGCGTTATCACGCAGCAGCTCAAAGGCATCCCACATCTTGTCGTAATCAAAATAGGGATCACGGCAGTGAGGAGTGCAAACGATTCTGGTTACACCGGCCCGCTTGGCAGCCTCGAGCATCGCCAAGCTCTCATCGAGATCGGCGGCGCCGTCGTCTACACCCGGCAAGATATGGCAATGAATGTCACGCATAGGTCAGCCTTAATCAACTAAACGT
Source organism: Collinsella sp. CAG:166 (assembly GCA_000434535.1). Taxonomy (GTDB): domain Bacteria; phylum Actinomycetota; class Coriobacteriia; order Coriobacteriales; family Coriobacteriaceae; genus Collinsella. The sequence continues at coordinate 4,852 of FR878605.1, read as the reverse complement.
TTGCTCGGTTGGTGAAGATGCCCTTTTTGGAAGTGCCCTGATCGTCGGAGCCCTTCTTAACCTTCTTACCGTCCTTGGTGTAGTAGGAGTAGTAGTACTCGCTGGTCTCGGTCTCGCAGTAGTTCATAACGGTACCGATAAGCTTGACCTTCTCGGACTTCTTAAGCTGACCGATGGCGTTGAGCGCCTCCTCGCGCTTGGTGAAGTCCTCGCGCACCACGAACAGCGTGCCGTCAGTCAGACTTGCGATCTCGGCAGCATCGATGAAGGTGCCGACCGGGGGAGCATCGAAGATGACGTACTGGAACTTGGCGGACAGTGCCTTTACCAGCTTGGCAAAGCGGTGAGAGACGATGATGTCGGCAGGATTGGGAATGTGCGGCTCGGCATCGAGGAAGTAGAAGTTCTTCTGACCCGTCTCGACAATTGCCTGGTCAATGGAGATCTGCTCGGAAAGGACCGCATAGAGTCCGCCGCGGGAGCGGACGCCGAGCATATCGGCAAGGGACCTGCGACGCATATCAGCCTCGACCAGCAGGACGCTCTTGCCGCTGGTGGCGATAGCCTGGGCAAGGTTGATGGAAACCGTAGACTTGCCCTCGTTGGGAATCGAGGACGTAACGGTGATGGTGCGAATGGGGTCGTCCACGCTCGCAAAGCGAATGTTGGCCAGAAGGGTCTTGGCGGCATTCTGTACAACGAGCTTATCGGTGTTCTTTGCCTTAGCCATGCCTATTTACCACCTTTCATAGCCGGAATTCGGCCAACAACGGGAATACCCAGGAGCTCTTCTGCCTCTTCTGCACCGCGGATGCGGGTGTTGAGCATGTCTGCCAAAACGACATAGGCAACTGCGATAAAGATGCCCGCGAGGAACGCGACAGCAACGTACAGCATACGCTTGGGACCGCTGGGGGCTTCGGGGGTCTTAGCCTCGTCGATAACGTTGATGCTCTGGGCAGCGCCGACGTTCTGAGCGACCGTACTCACCGAGCTGGCCATGGCCTTTGCGACCTTAGCCGTCTCTTTGGCATCGGTGCCGGTAACCGAAAGCGTAATGACACGCGTGGTGGTCTCGGAGGAAACAGACACCTTGTAGTCATCCAGATCGGTGAGGCCCAGTTCATTGGCTGCGCCGCTCTTAACGCTATCGCTATCCAGCAGCGTGGCGATATCGTTGGAAAGCATCTGACTCGCCGAGAGATCGTTGTAGCTCATCTGACCGCTATCGTCGGTCTTGGCGAGAATGTACATGCTCGTCGTCGCGGTATAGGTGTTGTCCATCGCAACGAAGGACACGATGCCCATGGCGATCGCGCAGACCACCGGAAGGGTGATGACCAGCTGAAGGTGCTTCTTCAGCAGCTGGAACAGTTCGAGAAGGGTCATGCAGCTTGCCTTTCATTTCCCCAGTTCGGATTGACAAAACTGTCCGTATGTTATCGCATCTTTTTACCGAGACCAAACTCTATACATAAGAAACAGGCTCTCCTGTAAAAATGTCGGAAGCAATCGTAAAATTGCACAACAACGCCGCACCCGAAAGTCAAATGCGGCGTCTGCATCAATATCTATGTTGTATCGCTATGCGAATGGCTCGTCCTGCTGTATGGGAAACGTCACCGTAATGGTGGTTCCCACGCCCAACTCGCTCGACAAATCGAGCGTGGCGTGATGATACAGGGCCGCATGCTTGACAATGGCAAGCCCCAGGCCGGTTCCGCCGCGTGCCTTGGACCTACTCTTGTCCACGCGATAGAACCGCTCAAATACCTTGCCCTGTTCTTCAGGCGCGATACCGATTCCCGTGTCGGCGACCGCGAGGAACGGATGGCCTTCGTCGTTGGTGCCGCACTGCAGCGTAACCGTACCGCCGGGCCGATTGTAGCGGATGGCGTTGCTTGCCAGATTATAGATGAGTTCGTCGATCAAGCGCGACACGCCTTCGATGACCACAGGCTTGGTCTCATGACTTATCGTCACATTCGCCTGACGGGCGACCTGTTCAAGACGCTGCTCAACCGCGTAGATGGCACGCGAGAGCTCAATAGGCTCCGTGGACCCAATGGGCACCGCCTCGCCCTCAGTTGCACGCTCGGCCTCGTCCAAGTTAGACAGCGTAAGGATGTCGTTGACGAGCGCCGCCAAGCGGCCTGCCTCACGATAGATGCGACCGCCAAAGTTGCGCAGGTCGCCCTCGCCCTCGACCATGCCGTTTGCGATGAGCTCGGCATAGCCCGAAATCGCCGTAAGCGGCGTCTTGAGCTCATGGGTGATATTCGCCGTGAACTCGCGGCGCATACGGTCGTTGTCCGCCAGCACCGCCATTTGGCGCTTGAGCTCCTGGCGCTGCGACTCAATACGCTCAAGCATGGGGACCATCTCGGCATAGGCGTGCTCATAGCTACGGCGTGGGTGGTCCAAATCCACCTCTTGCAACGGCGCGATGATGGCACGGGACTCGCGGCGCGCCATAAAAAACGAGAGTACCGCACCCGCTGCTGCGATAAGCAGCATCGGCGCCACCATCGACAGCAAAATCGCCGCAACGCCAGGCTGGGCCTGCGCCAAGCGGACAACCTGGCCGTTATCAAGGGCGACGGCGCGATACAGCATAATCTCGTCGAGCGTAGAGCTTGCGCGCTCCGCGGAACCCGAACCACTCTCAAAGGCCTCGATGACCTCGGGGCGATCGCCATGGTTGGGAAGTGTGGAAGGCGACGCCTCGTTGTCGTAGGCAACCGATCCATCCTTGTTAATCAGCGTGATGCGCAAGTCCTCGCGATCGAGGCTACGCAAGAACGGGATGGGCTCCTGCTGCTCGTCGAGGGCGGCAGCAATGAGCTCGGTTTCCTGCGCCAGGTTGGCACTCGTGGCATCCGCCAAGGTGTTTTGCACAAAGAACGCACCCAGCACCGTAAACGCCACGATAACCGCCATGGCGCAGACAAAGATCGTCACAAAAACGCGGTGCGACAGCGTATGTTTTCCCTGGGGGGCGAAGACCACGGGTTACTCCTCCGATGCGGTGGACGTGGTGTCGTCACCTTCGGCACCATCACCGGCAGAAGGCTCGGCCAAGCGGTAGCCCACGCCGCGCACGGTCTCGATGGCACCGGCATGCTCGCCCAGTTTTTGGCGAAGCGTCTGCACGTGCACGTCAACGGTGCGCGAACCGCCGTCGAAGTCCCAACCCCACACGCTCTGCAGCAACGACTCGCGGGTAAAGACCACGCCGGGCTTACGCATGAGGTACTCGAGCAGGTCGAACTCGCGCAGGGTGAGCTTAAGCGGCTCGCCGGCAACGGTCACCTCGCGATGACTGGGCGAGAGCACGATGTTGCCCACGCTGAGCACATCGCTCGCCTGCTTGACCATGCCGCCGCGACGCAGCAGTGCGCGGCAGCGGCTCGCAAGCTCCATGAGCGAGAAGGGTTTAGTCAGGTAATCGTCGGCGCCGCCATCGAGCGCCATCACCTTGTCGAGCTCGGTATCCTTGGCGGTAAGCATCATGATGGGCACCGTCGCCGTCAGACGATCGGCACGCAGGCGGCGCATAATCGCCAAGCCATCGGTATCGGGCAGCATGATGTCGAGCAGAACGGCATCGGGTACCCGTCGCGCCACGGCGGCCTTAAATTCACCATCGCACGAAAAGCCCTCGGCCTCGATTCCCTGCTTGCGCAGAGCATAGACCGTCAAATCCCTGATGTTGTCGTCGTCCTCGACGTAGTAGATCATGTTGAACCCCTTTGCGGCCGGTATGACCGCATCTTAACCCTAAAGGCGCCTGCACTCGATAGTATCAGCCAAAACGGCCCGTCAAATAATCCGCCGTGCGCGGATCGGTCGGATTCTTAAAGAGCTGCGCGGTGGGCGCGTGCTCCACCAGCTCGCCCAACAAGAAGAACGCAACCGAATCGGAAATACGCGCGGCCTGCTGCATGTTGTGTGTAACGACCACCAACGTGCACGTCTCCTTGAGCTCGCAGGCCAGCTGCTCCACCACGAGCGTCGACACGGGATCGAGGGCCGAGGTCGGTTCGTCCATCAGCAGAATGTCGGGCTGCACGGCCAGCGCGCGAGCGATGCACAGGCGCTGCTGCTGTCCGCCCGAAAGACCCAGACCCGACTCCTTAAGCTTGTCCTTGACCTCGTCCCACAGTGCGGCGCGGCGCAGGGAGTCCTCGACCAGCTCATCAAGCACGGCGCGATCGCGCACGCCCATGCCGCGCGGACCATAGGCCACGTTGTCGTAGATGCTCATGGGAAACGGGTTGGGGCGCTGGAAGACCATGCCCACGCGCTGACGTAGGCGGCAGATGTCGTAATCGCCCAGGATATTCTGGCCGTCGAGCGCAATCTTGCCCTCGATGCGGCAATCCTTGATGCCATCGTTCATGCGGTTAAAGCAGCGCAACAGCGTGGACTTTCCGCAGCCCGAAGGCCCGATGAACGAGGTAATCTGCTTGTCGCGGATTTTGATGTTCACGTCCTTGAGCGCATGATGGTCGCCATAGAACAGGTCGAGGCCCTCAACATCAATGCGCGTCGGCGAGGCGGCAAGGTCCTCTGCCGTGGGGCGCGTCGCATCCCCAACTTCGCGCTCGTGCGCGGCCTCGGCCTGCGCCTCCATGAGTTCCTCAAGCTCCGTGGGCTCCATAGCCGCAGCAGCCGTCATACCGCATACCTCCATATCGATATCAATTCAGCAGTATCGATAGTAGGAATTGCGGCTCATACGCACGTGAGCGCATTGTCAAGTGTTTGTAAGGGCAGCCTGGCTATGCGGCGGGCAACTCGATGGTGAATACCGTGTGCTCGGGCGTCGATTCGCACGCAACGGCGCCGC
>FR878604.1 GCA_000434535.1 Collinsella sp. CAG:166 | reverse complement strand
TTTTCATGAAACGCGGTTGTGGTCGGGGGTATCGGGTCAAACGTAGTAGATGGGCCAGTTTCGTGGCGAGCACCACCAATTGATCCCCTGGGAAGGAGGAAAGCGGATCATTTTTGCCTGATGGCACCGAGTCGCACGTGTTTTCCCGCGAAAACGCCGTGTCTCAACTTTGGTGAGACATTTGTCTCACGCCCAAAACAGAATCTGGAACATGTGTCACCTGCCCAAATTGTGTCTCATTTCGTAACTTTAGGCTGTTGCAAGGTCTGAGACCGCGAGAAGGGAGACGCGATGAGTAAGTACACGAGGGGTCTCTTGGCGGTGATACTGGCCGTAGTGCTGGTATTGCCAGCTGCAGCATTTGCCATGCTGCCCGAGGCCAACGCCAGGTCCAGCACCGGAATGGACGGGCCGACAGTAAGCGGAACGGTCGTCGACCCCGATACCAGCGGACGCTGGGAAATCTGGGCAGCCGGCCACGGCGGTAATAAAGTAACAACCCAAAATGTCGGTCGAATCTGGACCGACAAGACGGTCAAGGCAACCGAGGAAAACGAAGAGTCGGACTTTTTGACCACGCTTTCGGCGATGTCCTCGACGTCTAATTCAACCGTGACGGTTACCACGCCGCTCGACATCGTGATGGTGCTGGATGCTTCTGGCTCGATGGATGATCCTATGGGTGGCGGAGATTCCACCAAGCGTATCGATGCACTGAAGAGCGCTGCGAACAGCTTTATCAATACCAT
>FR878603.1:514-1909 GCA_000434535.1 Collinsella sp. CAG:166 | reverse complement strand
GACCGTGCGAGCAATGCGTTTGACCAGGCCATCAAAGCGCTTTCGGGCGAGCGTCCGCGTATCGCTCCGCCCGGTCGCAACGGCGTAGTTGCCCTTGCGGTTTCGGGTGCCATCTCGAGCCCCGATGAGCTCAACTCTTCGTTTAGCACGGCAGTCAGGCTCGGCGATCGCGGTGCTATCTCTGCCGCGGTGTTGGCACCCGATGAGGCGACGGCGCAAAACAACGTGCTTTCGCGATTTTTCTCGACATTGAAGGAACGCTCGGGCGGCGTTGCCGGCGTGCTCGACGGCGTCATGGATGTTTGGGGACGGCTGCTCGTAGGATACGGTGATATCCAAGGTTCGGCCGACGAACTTATGGACGAGATGATTAAAGGCCTAGGAGGGGGCAGCGGCGCGTTGGGTTCCATCGCATCGTGGCTCGGCGATACCGTTTCGGCGTCCATGGCGGCGTTGGGTCTGGAACCGTGCGACTTGCGCCTGCGAAAGCCAGTGCTGACCGATTCCGCCAACGTCATTAAGAGCCCGGGGTCTGACATTGCTGGTCTCTCTCAAGCGCAAGACAAGCTGCGAAGTATTCCGTTGGGCGTGACCGATCCCAAGGCGCTTTGCGAGGCGTTGGAATATCAAGTCGAACGCACCATTAGCGGTACGGTGTTCACGCTTGCGGAGATTCCTCTGCCCGGCGGCGGCTCCATCCCACTCACCGTCGATGTTGCCACGCTGGTTGGCGCTCTGGGCGGTGGGTCGTAATGAGTATCCGCATGCGTCTGCGCGAGGAGCGCGCCCAAGCGACGGTGGAGATGGCGGTGGTTACGCCCGTTTTGCTGGTGCTGGCACTCATCGTGTACAACGTCATGATCTTTGCCAGCGCTGTCGCGCGCTTCGACCGCGTGGTACCCGACATCGTGTTGGCGCACGCCGTGGCGTCGGAGGGGGAGGGCGACGAAAGCTCTGCCGATGCCTCGGCGACGGTTCAGACTCAAATTCTGAATGCCATGGAAGGCTATGACTTGCGGATCGAAGTGTCGAGCGAGCAAGGCGCGAAGGCATCGGATGGTGGCCTGCTCTCCCTATCCGGTACGTTTAGGACCTACACCTGCACCATGCACTATGAGCCGTGGCCGACTTCTCTCGGCATCGCTGGCGTTCCGCTGGGGGCGCCGACAACGTTGTCGCACGAGCGCGCGGTGACGGTCGATCCATGGCGTCCGGGGGTGGTCATGTGACCGCGGTCTCGTCCTACATCGCCTACGCGCGGGCACTCAACAGGCTGGGTTGGACGCCGGCCGAGTTTGCGGTGGCGGAGTCGTTTGTCGTGCGCCTGCGCGGTATGCTGGGACGGCGTCCGGTTGCCGCCAACGGCCTGCCGCTTGTCATGGCGTTTCCGCACTG
>FR878603.1:0-423 GCA_000434535.1 Collinsella sp. CAG:166 | reverse complement strand
GGTTATGTCCTCGTATGCTACGAAAACGTTTGTCCTTGGCACATGTGCTCCTGCCCCGGCGCCTGGGCCGTACTAGAGCGTCCTTCAATCATTGTTTCGACCCCTGCTCTCCAACGCGTGCCGGCTTAAGGGACTGAGCGAAAAACTTCTTGCTGCCGGCTGATGCCTCTGACGTGCCGATTTATAGAACCGAGGCTGTGCTCAAAAACTTTTTTAAAATTCTCGGTTGACCGGAACGCGTCCTTGGTTATACTAATCAAGCCTTGAAACAAGGCACACCTCAAATGGCTGGGTAGCTCAGTTGGTAGAGCAGAGGACTGAAAATCCTCGTGTCAGGGGTTCGATTCCCTTCCCCGCCACCTTGAATTGTTTAGGACCTCTGCAAAGGGGTCCTTTTCTAATATGAGAAAGCCATTGTCAATA
>FR878602.1:2599-11317 GCA_000434535.1 Collinsella sp. CAG:166 | reverse complement strand
AATCTGGGCGAGATCGACACCTCCGGCGTCGCGGATCCCGCCGCGCCCTAGGCGCAGCGAGCCCGGGCGCTCTGCCCGCCAAGCTGCGTAAGCCGGCGAAACCCGAACCTCAACCTCTACGCAACTGGCCCCAAGCCTGCGCCGATTCGCTCTCAGCGCCGCGCGGGGGCCCGTGACGCATGCCCAAAAAGGTACGAGGAGAAAGGAACGCGATGACGACAACCACGCCCTTCCGCCTTCACGGGGCCACGCAGGACCGGAAGCGACTGGGCCGTGCGGTGGGGCTGTGCTTGGATTGGCTACACTGATATGGACAGTTCCGTGAGGGGCGCGAGAGGCGGGACTCTGGGGAGATCTTCGAGGAGGAGTGTCTCGACTGGAAGCGTGGGTTCAGTGGAGCAGGAACCTAATCTCTGTCTCTCTTGCTTTTTTGATTTGTTGAGAAGCCGGCATTTGGGGGCATTTTGGATAGCGAACAGTTCAAACAAGAAGCTGAGAAAATAGAACAAAGCCTGAGTGCCTTGAGAGTCGCCGAGCGCAATGCAGTGATTCCCTTCATGAACGGCGACTTTACCCAATGGGATCTATATCTGGCATCCTCCTCTGAGTATGCGATGAGACTGATAGACGGATTCATCTCCATGCTCGAGTCGAGGAATCTTGTTTGCGTCGCCCAGCTTCTCCGCGCACAGGTTGGAGTCTGCCTGCGGACATTCGCATTATTCGCCGCCGAAGACCAGGATGACTTTCTCAAGCAGGTGTTTCAAGGTGTGCCTGTGAACAAGCTGAAAGATTTCTCGGGTGAGAAGATGTCCGATGGAAGACTTCAAGACTTACTCGAGAAGTTCGATCCAAAGGTAAAAGATGTATACAAGGTGACGTCTGGATTCGTCCACTTCTCCATTGATATTCTGCCGAGCATGGGTGTGCCTGGGGAGGGCTATGAGGTCGAGTTTAATTTTGGAGCCGAGCCCAACGAGAGAAACAATGCGCCTCTCGTGGAATGCGGCAAGGCGTTCTGCCACTATGTCGACCCGCATCTCCAGATGCTCCATAAGGTGATTGCTTCGGATGAATGGTATGCCGATCGATTCCGTATCGATTCCGATGGTCCTGCAGACGAGGCCTCGAAAAGCGAGAAGGTGTAGGTCGAACGCATTGACGCTGCCTTGACAGCATCCCGATATGATAACGAATGGGAGGTTCCCTGCGAAATGTGCGCCTCTGTATATTCTCGCTAGGACGCCCTCGACCGATAAGGCATCGTTGAGTTCAATTTGAGTTCAGCTCGGGTGCCTGAAAATCGCCCAACTCTGATAAAAGGGGAGACGACGGTACACCACGTAGACGAGAGGCTATGGAAGTGCACGATTTGATTATATTGGCGCGCTAAACCGCCCCGCTGCCCAACTTGAACTCCGCTCACGCGTGTATGGGGCTGCGAGAGGTAACGGCCTGCGGCCTCCTTTGTGTGCTCGATGATATCTTCGAGCATGCCGGGCATGGCGGAGACATTCGCTGCAATCCAGCCGTGTTCAAGCGCCGTTTCGGATAGGAGCGAGAGGGGGCTGTCTTGCCCGTTTCCCTTGCACCCGTAAAGATGGTTGACAGTTTGGGGTCTCCCGGGTCTTTAGCTTTTACCGTGCTAGATGCCTCATGGAAACTGTTGGACTTTAATCAGACAGACCCAGCATGTCGTTTTCCTCCATGAGGACATCGGCTAAAACCGCAACACCTATGCTTGTTTAAGCAAACTTCCTGATAGTCGTGGAGCTGCTGTAGCCCGACATGCAGGACATCGCTCGGCTTAAACACCGGATGCCGCATCCGCGAAACGAGTTGCGGTGCACCCTGTTCCAAAAGGCTGCCAAGTACCATGGCGTGAGCGTTGGGGTAGCCATCATTCAGCGTGGATACATCCGGATGCGCATAGATCCAGACGATTCCAACGTTCTCGTATTTCCCGTGCAGGTAATCGAAGAGGGCAGGCGACACCATACAGTTGCCGCCGACGGTCACGATTCTGTCGGGGTTTTCTGCCGCAAGCTTCCTCTGCGCATCCTGAATCCCCGCCAGGACTTCGTCCTCGGCATAGATGCGAACTGTCTCCCATTTCTCATGTCCAAGTTTTGGGACGCGTTTCACAATGTCGAGTGGGACTCCTGGACAGTCGGATCACGTGGTGGCCCCCTTTGAGAGGGTCACGAGCATGGTGGTTCCGTTCTCGGAACTTGTTTCGACCTCTACAGCGCCACCGTGAAGCGCTGCAATCTCCCAAACGAGCGCTAGCCCGAGTCCTGCGCCGCCGTATGCCCTGCTGCGGGATTTGTCTAGACGAAAGAACGGCTGGAAGATGCTCTCTCGGTACTGCTTGGGTATTCCCGGGCCCTGGTCCTCGACTCGCAGGAACACATGGCTGTCGTTGTCGCGGATGGAGACGTTGACAGTCGAGCCGGTGCGGCTGTAACGGATGGCATTTTCGACCAGGTTAAACACCAGCCGATAGAGGAGCGTGCAGGTTAACCCCCAGCCGATAGAGGAGCGTGTCGCTCCCGATTACTAAAGCGTCTCCAGCACAATTGAGGGCTATGCCCTTATTTTCGGCAAGTGGCGCAAGGTCGGTGAGGACCTCTTCGGACAAAGGACCAAGTTCCACATCGTCCTCGCAAGGGACGCTGCGGAGCTCACTCATCTCGAGCAATACCTTGGCCATTCGAGACATGCGCTCGGTTTGTTCTTGTAGCAGGCCGAGCAGCTCGGCTGTTTCGGATTGTAAGTTGGAGCGCTCGGAGACAAACAGTTCAATCTGTGCTTGCATAAGGGCGAGCGGGGTGCGCAGCTCGTGTGCGGCGTTGCCGGTAAACTGACGCTGTGCAGAGAACCCTTCGCCAAGACGGGCGATCATGTCGTTGAAAGAGGCGCTGCATCGTTGTAGCTCGGTGGGCACATCTTCACTGAGTCTGATTTCGCTTAGGTTGTCAGGCTGCACACGCTCAACCTGGTCTGCAAAAGCCCGTAGCGGTTTGAGTGCGCGGCCGCTCACAAAGTATGCCAGCACGCCGCCAAGGAGTGTGACTCCAGCCGTGATGCGCCAGGCTGTCGTGCCAAAAGACTCCTGTGCGTCGTTTACGACGATCGTAACCTCGTTATCGAGGGTCGCTTTCGTTGGGTCGAACGCCTGGGGCGAATCTTCGCTGGTTGCGGTAAAGGCCGAGATGTCACTGCCGATGGCATCCATGTAGCGCATACCCGTATAGCCGACCAGGCAGTTCGTCAGCACGCATGCCGCGCACGTGAGCAGCGCCGTCATAATCGTTATGCGCCATTGCAGCGAAAGCCTTTTCATTCGCTATCCTCCATAACGTAGCCCTCTCCAATCCGATTGCGAATCGGGTCGTATCCCAAAACGCTGCGTAGCTTTTTGCGGAGTGACGAGATATGAACGCGGGTTGCGTTGCTAAAGCTGTTCACGCTGCTATCCCAAACGTGCTCGATAAGCTCCTCTTGGCTTACCGGACGCCCCTGATTAAACATCAGGTATTCCAAGATTCCCGTTTCCTTGCGCGTAAGAGATAGAGCCTCGCTGTCCACGGAAGCGATGCGCGCCTTGGTGTCAAAGCGGAGCTTTCCGCAGGTTAAAACTATGTCGCTTTGTGTAAAGCGTCTGAGGGTAAGGCTGCGAATTCTTGCCGCAAGCTCGTCCAGATGAAACGGCTTGGTGAGGTAATCGTTGGCGCCGGCATCGAGTCCGGCGACTTTATCGGATACTTCGCCACGTGCGGACAGAATCAGTACCTTGGTCTCGCAGTCAGTTTCCCTAAGTTCCCTGAGTACGGTCATGCCGTCGATACGGGGAAGGTTGAGGTCGAGTACCACGAGGTCGAAGGCCTCAACGTCCAGTAGGTCGAGCGCCTCCTGTCCGTCGTGACAGCAGTCGACGCTGTACGCCAGGTTTCGCAAGCTGCGCGCGATTGCATCGCACAGTGCTCGCTCGTCTTCGACGATCAAAATACGCATAACAGTCTCCTTGCACATTTCAAATCGCGCTTAACACGGATTTTATAGCCGATATGGTCCAATGGTCGCGTAACGAAAGGAGTGGTCAGGTTGTTCAAAGCGGTAAAACCCGTGGTACAGGTCGCTTTGTTGATCGTCGGAATTGCCATGGTGTGCTTTGGTGTTATGCGTGGCGAGGCGGATGCCGTGCTGGCCAAAGCGATTAGGCTGTGCTTGGAGTGTATCGGAATTGGATAAAAGAGAAAACACTGCGTCGCATGTTTTGGCCCGATTTCGCGGATTCATTCAGGCGGCGGCGACGCTGGTCACCAATATTCACCTGCCAAACTTTGCCAAAGGAAGCATCTATCAGGGCGCGGGAAAAACAGTCTGCGTACCTGGACTTAATTGCTATTCGTGCCCCGCGGCATCGGGTGCGTGCCCTATCGGGTCGTTCCAGGCGGTGGTAGGTTCATCCAAGTTCAACTTTTCTTACTACGTCACCGGTACGCTCATTTTGCTCGGCGTGCTGCTGGGACGCTTTGTATGCGGCTTTCTGTGCCCGTTTGGCTGGCTGCAGGAGCTGCTTCACAAGATCCCCGGCAAAAAGCTTTCGACAAAAAAGCTCAAGATGCTTACGTATATCAAATACGTTGTGCTGCTGTTTGCTGTGGTATTGCTGCCTGTGCTGGTGGTCAACGACCTGGGGATGGGGGATCCATTCTTTTGCAAGTACGTCTGTCCGCAGGGCGTGCTCGAGGGTGCCATTCCGCTGGCCATTGCCAACGCCGGCATTCGATCTGCGCTGGGGCAGCTCTTTACTTGGAAACTTGCCGTTCTCATTGCCGTGGTAGTGCTGAGCGTTTTGTTCTACCGCCCCTTCTGCAAATGGATTTGCCCGCTCGGCGCGTTCTATGCGCTCATGAATAGGGTGTCCTTGTTGGGGATTCAGGTTGACGCGTGCAAATGCGTCTCGTGCGGCAAGTGTTCAAGGGTTTGTCAGATGGACGTTGATGTGGTCCGCGCGCCCAATCATGCCGAATGCATCCGGTGCGGAAAGTGCATCGGGGCCTGTCCTGTCGATGCCATCAGCTATCGCTATGGCCTGGATGTGTCGGCGGAAAAGCTCCCCTTGACCGCCGATAAAAAGTAAACAAGCTTCGACAAAACGGAGGAATGACTATGAAGCTTTCTAAGATTGCGGCCCTGTTTATGGTGCCGGTGCTGGCCTTGTGTCTTGTGGCGTGCTCGGCGCCCGGTGGCAATGCGAGCGAATCTGCGGGCTCCGATCCTAAGATCGCAGAACTCACTGCGCAGAAGCCGACCAATGCCGACGAGGCTGCCGAGTTGTATGCAAAACTCATGCAGAAGGAGAACGATATCTTTTCGAGTGATAACGCGCTGTGGGAAAAGGTATTCAATGCGGCAAATAAAGAATCGGCAATGATTGAGGACGGCAGCAATTACGGCGATTTCCTGCTCAAGACCATCGACGGCGCCAAGGATGAGTTTACGGCGGATGAGCTTAAGACGCTCAAGGCCGGTGCACAGCAGATCAAGGAGATCGAGGACAAGCTCGAGAGCTTGGAGAAGGAGTTCCCTGGCTGTGGAAGCACGCCGAGCGCAGGCGAGAGCGTCGACGCTTCGGCCGCTGGCATGACGGCTGGTGCCAATGCTTCGAGCGAGGCGACGAAGTTCCCCAGCTTTACGGGCAAAGACCTGGATGGCAACGACGTGAGCAGCGACGAGCTGTTCTCTAAGAACAAGGTCACCGTCATGAACTTCTGGTTCACCACTTGCAAGCCGTGCGTGGGTGAGTTGGGCGACCTTGAGGACCTGAATAAGGAGCTTGCCAAGAAGGGCGGCCAGGTCGTGGGCGTCAATTCCTTTACGCTCGATGGCAACAAGGGCGAGATTGCAGATGCCAAGGACGTGCTGAGCAAGAAGGGCGTGACATATAAGAACATCTGGTTTAAGTCGGATAGCGATGCCGGTAAGTTTACGTCAAATTTGTTCTCGTTCCCGACAACGTATGTCATCGATCAGAATGGCAACATCGTAGGGGATCCAATCGTGGGAGCCATCAGCTCCGCTGAGCAGCGCGCAGCGCTCGACAAGCTTATTGACCAGGCGATTGCGAATAGCGAGCAGTAGAAAACGCGTAAAGCATGGCGAAGCTCGTGCGCCGCTGTGCGGAGTAGTCCGCTGCCTTTCAAGATAATCTCCACCATATAGAGGTCCCGCTCGGGACCTCTTCTTTTGGGCGCCGTCCCGTTCGTTTTTTGGCGCGGTTTGTTACATTCCTCACTGGTGTCGGTGAAAAATGGGGATAGAGTAGGACAAACGCGTCGAATACGAACGGCGGAGGAGAGCGGGTGAACGTGCCCGCGCGGGAGAGGTTGCCGTCCATGCTGGAGCTCAAAGGTATTTGCAAAAGGTACGTCACGCAGTCGTTTACGCAGGTGGCGCTCGATAACGTGAGCCTGGCTTTTCGCGATAACGAGTTCGTGGCCATTCTGGGTCCCTCGGGCTCGGGCAAAACTACGATGCTCAACGTTATCGGCGGACTCGACCACTTTGACTCGGGCGACCTGCTGATCGATGACATCTCGACCAAGGACTTTCACGATCGCGATTGGGATGCCTATCGCAACAACCGCATCGGCTTTGTGTTCCAGAGCTATAACCTCATTCCGCATCAGACCATTTTGGAAAACGTGGAGCTGGCGCTTACGCTCACGGGCGTGGGACACGCCGAGCGCCGTCAGCGTGCGCGCGAGGCGTTGGAGAAAGTCGGCCTGGGCGAGCACGTTAACAAGCGCCCGAGCCAGCTTTCGGGCGGGCAGATGCAACGTGTGGCCATCGCCCGCGCCCTGATCAACGATCCCGAGATTGTGCTGGCCGACGAGCCTACCGGCGCCTTGGATTCCACAACGTCCGTGCAGGTCATGGACTTGCTCAAGGACGTGGCGCGCGACCGTCTGGTTATTATGGTCACGCACAATCCCGAGCTGGCATACCTATACGCCACGCGCATCGTCAACCTGGCGGACGGCAAGATCACCGACGATTCCGACCCTTTCGATGTCGCTGACGCCGCGCGTCGCGAGGCTAAGCCTACGCGCAAAACCTCGATGAGCTTTGTGACGGCACTGGGGCTTTCTGCCCGAAACCTCATGACCAAGAAGGGCCGCACGGCCATGACTGCCTTTGCGGGCTCGATTGGCATTATCGGCATTGCGGCGATCCTAGCGCTGTCCAACGGCGTAAACGGCTACATCAAAAAGGTCGAGGAGGATACGCTCTCGAGCTACCCGCTCACCATTTCCAAGCAGGATTACGACCTGTCGTCCATGATGGGCGGGCAGGGAGCTGCGGATGATGGGGCGTCCAACGGCGAGGGCTCGTCCGACGACGGCACCGACGGCAAAATTAAGGGGACCGATAAGATTCCCGTGGTCACGGCCGTAAAGGATATGTTTGCAAGTGTTAAGTCCAACGACATGACGAGCTTTAAGGCATGGCTCGATGCCGGTGGCGACGGCATCGACAAAGAGGTCAACGCTATTCAGTACGGCTATGGAGTAACGCCGGTTGTCTATCGCGCGGGCAAGGGAGACGAGAATCCCGTGCGTCTGGTGCCCAATGCCATGACCGAGGCCATGAGCGGCGGCGCGAGCTCGGCAGCAACGGTGAGCATGGAGTCCATGGGAACCTCGGTCTTCAACGAAATGATTGACGACCAGAGCCTGCTCGACAGCCAATACGACGTCGTGGCGGGGCATTGGCCTACGTCTGCTAACGAAGCCGTGATGGTGCTTTCGAGTCGCGGCACGGTGGGCGACTACACGCTCTACAGCATCGGTGCGTTGGATATCAATGAACTCAACGATCTGGTTAACAGCGCCATGACGGCTGACGGTGGGGTCGAGACGCCCGAGACCGGCGCCGACTTTACCTACGACGATGCGCTGTCCACGACGTTTAAGGTGCTGTCGCCGGCCGATGCGTATCGCAAAAACGAAGAGACCGGCATGTGGACTGACATGTCTGACGATGCCGACTTTATGACGGCCAAGGTTGCCGACGGTATCGACGTGCACATTGTGGGTGTGGTGCGACCTAACGAGACCGCCAACGCGAGCGCGTTGTCTCCGGGTATTGCCTATACGCATGCACTGACTCGCCAGCTTATGGAGCGCGCCGCCGATTCGCAGATTGTGCAGGAGCAACTCGCCCACCCCGAGACGGATGTCTTTACGGGCAAAACCTTCGACGAACTGCAGGGCGAGGCCAAGCAAGGCGTTGATCTGGGCAGCATGTTCAGTGTGGACGAGGCGGCGCTCAAGAGCGCGTTCTCGTTCGATACCTCCGTGCTCTCGGGTGTTGCCGGCGGTATGGACCTGTCGGGTCTTGACTTGTCCGGTCTGGACATTGACCTTTCGGACGTTGGCAAGGATATCGACTTTAGTGACATCATGGCCAAAGCACCGGCCCCAGATTTCTCGGGCATCTTTGACGGTCTGGAACTCACGCCCGGGCAAATGCAGCAGGTGGGAACGCTTGCCAACCAACTGTTTGAGGGCTTTTTGCAGTCTGATCAGTTTAAGGCGCTGTCGCCCGAAGATCTTAAGGACGCGTCAAAACTCTCTGCCGCATTCTCGACGTATCTTGAGAATGATACGGCAGCCCAGCAAATCCTAGCCCAGCTCAAAGCGTTCG
>FR878602.1:1450-2584 GCA_000434535.1 Collinsella sp. CAG:166 | reverse complement strand
AGCTCAAAGCGTTCGGCGGCGATGCCCTGGCCGAGCGCCTGCAACAGGCGATGACCGACTATGTGCAAAAGCAGCTGGCTCCGTATCTGCAACAGGCTATGGATCAGGTGATGAAGTCGATCAGCGATCAGATTGCGGCGACGGTGTCAGCTCAGCTCAAGGCGGGCGCGGCAGGGCTCATGAACCAGATGGCGACGCAGATGTCTTCGAGTTTTGCCAACCTGGCGAGCGCCATGCACGTGGATGCGAGTGCCTTTGCCAATGCCATTCACTTCAACATGGACGCCGAGGACCTGAGTTCGCTCATGATGAGCTATGCCAAGGCGTCGAAGCTCACCTACGACAACAATCTGACCACGTTGGGCTATGCGGACGAGGCAGACCCCATCTCGGTCAAGATTTTCCCGCGCGACTTTGAGGCCAAGGAGCGCGTACTCGATCACATCGATGCGTACAACAAGCAGGTCAAAGCCTCTGGCCACGATGAACAGGCAATCTCATACACCGACTACATGGGCATCATCATGGGCTCGGTGACCGACATCGTGAACACCATCAGCTTGGTGCTCATCGCATTCGTGAGTATCAGCCTGGTGGTGAGCTCCATCATGATCGGCATCATCACCTACATCAGCGTGCTGGAACGCAAAAAGGAGATTGGCATCCTGCGTGCGATCGGCGCGTCGAAGCGTAACGTGGCCAACGTATTCAATGCCGAGACCTTTATCGAGGGCCTCATTGCCGGCGTCTTTGCTGTTGTCGTCGTGGTGGCCGTGAGCTTTCCGGTTAATGCCTGGGCGCTTACTGCCAAACAGGTACCCAATCTGATGAGCCTGCCCGTGCAGGATGCGCTGGTGCTCATTGCAATTTCGGTGCTACTGACGGTTGTCGCTGGCCTGCTGCCGGCCCGTAGCGCGTCCAGGAAGGATCCCGTGGAGGCCCTTCGCTCCGAATAATGTGACAAAGGGACAGTCCCTTTGTCACATTGAGACCCTTGCGAAAACGGGGTCTAATTACCGTTCGGCAGGTTAAGAACTCCCTCTCCCCGCTTAATGCTTGACGAAGAGTCCTCTGGTTTATATACCTATCGGTAGGCATATAGGATGTATTGCCGATAGAAATGGAGCAACCATG
>FR878602.1:0-1412 GCA_000434535.1 Collinsella sp. CAG:166 | reverse complement strand
TCACCACACCAGCCAAAAAAGATTGTCTCCGTGAAAGCGGCGCATTTGCTTGGGTCGTCGTTATTGCGCTCGGCTTAATGTCCGCCGGAACAACTGGCACATATAGCATTATTGCCGGCTCATTCGTTGCTCCAGTATGTGAAGATCTGGGCTTTGACTACACTTCTTTTTCTTTTTATTTCACCGCGATTCTTCTTGGCCTTGCGCTTGGGCTTCCGCTTTTGAGTCGCTTCATTCCAAAAGTAATCGGCAAACCATGGCATATTTGCATCGAACTCGTCCTTATTGCCGCCGGCGCCGCAATGGCGTTCTACACCGAGGTCTGGATGTTCACCGTCTCCGCCGCAGTGATCGGCATCTGCTTTTCGTTTACAACGGGCGTCTGCATGTCCGATGTCATTGACCAATGGTTCAGCAAATCGTCCGGTCTCGCCATCGGCCTCGCTTGGGGCGTTAATTCTCTCTGCACGCTGTTATTGAGTCCTGTCATTACACTGGTCATCGAGCAGCAAGGCTGGCGTACGGGATACATCGTGCTTGCGGCCGTTTCTGCAGCTATGATTTTGCCTGCAAGCGCATTTATCATTCGCCTTAACCCCTCTGATCGCAATATGCTTCCGTACGGAGAGACCGCCTCCGAAACCCATGAGAGCTGCAGCGCCGATGAGCAGGAAGATGTCCTTTCGGGCATGGCACTCCGCGATGCCGCGAAAACGCCGTCTTTTATTCTCTGCGTCCTCTTGCTTTGCGTGGCGCAGCTCACCTGCTGCATGAACCAGCTGTTTCCAACCTATGCAAGCGAGGTCGGTTTCAATCCTATCGTAGGAAGCTTAATGGTCTCGGCAGCTTCACTCTCCGATATCTTCCTAAATCCCTTCGTGGGCAAAACATGCGACAAGCTTGGCGCTATTAAAGCAACGGTCGCATGGACAGGTGTCAGCATTCTTTCATTCCTGCTTCTTATCATTGGCGGAAGCAATGAGACCGTTTCCATCATTGCAGCTGGTGTAAACGATGTCATGTTCGCCATCGTTGGAACCGCAATGCCGATGCTTCTCCTCTCGCTCTTTGGATCACGCGATTTTGGAAGGATCTATTCGATCGTTTGCTCAGCGGGCTATGTCGTCGGTGCTTTTGGAATGCCGGTCATGATGAAGGTTTACGGCATGGCAGGGTCATTCCAGGGAGTATTTGAGTATTTGCGGCGAGAACGATGAGATCGATGAGTGAGTATTTGCTCGCTTGAGCACTGTTGAATATCGCGAAACAGCACCGCCGATATCGCGCTTGGGCACCGGGGCCGACACTGGCCCCGGTGCTTTTTCATTGCTACCGGTCTATCCGCGGCGCTGCCGCATGTTGGCCTCGCCCATGTCGACCCAGACCGCGTTGTGCACGATCCTGTCCATGAT
>FR878601.1 GCA_000434535.1 Collinsella sp. CAG:166 | reverse complement strand
GGGCGACGCAGGCAAAGGTTGCCAGCAAGGGCAGCAGACCGGGGAAGATCGAATCGAACAGATCCTGCAGGACAATCTCCGAACCACCCACGTCAAAGGTCAAAGCAGTGGACAGTGAGACCTGTGCCGCAATCATGGCGCCGATAACGGTCATTCCGAGGACACCGGCAGCATGCGTCATGCGAGACATAAGGTTGTTCTCTTCGGACTGCTGCAGGAACTTGGTTCCCAGGTCGTATCCCAGATGGGCGGCGACGATACGCGTTGCAAGGTTAATCACGGAGTAGATGAGCGCGTACACGATGGGGCCGAGCGGGTTGCCCGTCGACGCGATGCCAATACCAATGCCGGCGGCGACCACGCGGAACGTACCCCAGTAGAACGAATCGCCGATGCCGGAAAGCGGTCCCATGAGGCCGACCTTCATGGCGTTAATCGAGGACGTGTCGAAGTTCTTATCGGCAGCCGCCTGCTCTTCCATCGAAACCGTTAGGCCGGCTACAAACGGAAGCACATGTGGCGTGATGTTAAAGAACTCGGTATGGCGATCAAGCGCCGCATAGTAATCGTCGTCGTTGGGATAGATCTTTCGCAGGGGCTTCTGAATGGTGTACATGAAGCCCATTGCCATCATCTTGTCGTACGACTGCGAGCACTGGCTCGTAAACTGGCGAAGGAACATGCTCCGATACATATCGGGAGTCATAATCGCGTCCTTCTTGGCCTCTTTGAGATCGGTGTTCTGGGTAGCCATTAGAAGTCCTCCTCTTCATCCTCGGCAACCGCCTGCGGACCAGCCGAGCCCTCGCGGAAGGCCAGGAGCAGCGCGACGCAGATAGCGGCAGCGGCAACACCGACAACGTCCATCTTGAGGTAGATGACCATAATGAATCCCAGGAACAGCCAGGGAAGAAGCTTGTTG
Organism: Collinsella sp. CAG:166; assembly: GCA_000434535.1. GTDB lineage: Bacteria > Actinomycetota > Coriobacteriia > Coriobacteriales > Coriobacteriaceae > Collinsella. The sequence continues at coordinate 1,861 of FR878601.1, read as the reverse complement.
TCGCCCATGGTCCTAATAAGAAGAGCGAAGCCGATGCAGACCATGACGCCGGACGCAACGTTGAGGCCGTCCATCACAAACTGCGGAATAGCGTTAAGCGCATTGTTGATGAGGTCGGCACCAAAGAACAGCGAGCAAAACACCAGCAGTGCAGACGGAATGCCAATCGACAGCGGCACGATGGTCAGATGGTACAGATTCGCCTTGGCAAGATCACGATTTGCCAGAGCGGTCTCAATCTTCTTGCAGGCAAAGGCACCCGGAACGGCGTAGCAGAAGTTGCGCCACACCTGAAGGAAGACGGAGACGGGAAGGGCGAGTGCGACGGCAGTTGCCGTGCCCGTACCCGTAATGACGGCGAACGCGCAGCCAAGCACGCCGGAAGCATAGACCTCGGGAGGAACCGCCGCACCGACCATGATGGCGCCCATGAACATGGACTCCAAAGCAGCGCCGACGATAACGCCCTGCTGGACATCGCCAAGAATCAAGCCAACGAACAGGCTCGTAAACAGCGGACGACCAAGCATCGTAATGCCAAATAATTGCTCGTCCATGGACGCAATAAATGCGACCAGTGCAACTAGAAGATACTGGACAACCATTTCGATCAACCCCAGAAACAGGTCTGCAGGCGAGGCATTCTGCGCAGCTCGCCTGCAGACAACCGCAGCAATTTGAGAGGATTAGTAGTTCATCTGGTGATAGTAACGACGCGTGGTGAGCGGGTGGTTACGGACGTGCTCGAGATGGCAGCTCAGACGCTCGGTGATGGTGTAGGTGACCATCGGGGAGACGATCTTGCGGAACTCGGGGTCGCTGAACGGCAGCTCGACCTCGGCGGTGTCGAACTTGTTCACGCGGACATGGACGCCCTTCTCGTCGGCGAGCATGTGAGTGAAGTTGTCCACGCGGTCCATGAGCTTACGGGTGTCGTCCTCGCCGTAGAGCATGATGAGGCTCGTGCCCTCCTCGCACAGTTCGATGGTGCCGTGGAAGAACTCGGCGGCGTGGATAGACTTGGTCTTGATCCACTGCATCTCCTCGAGAATGCACATAGCGTAGTCGTAGGCCTCACCCCAGAGCATGCCGGAACCAATCACCATGTGGTAGTCGGTGTCCTTGAAGTCCTCGGCCATGGCGGCGCAGCGCTCGTCCTGAGCGTCCTTGGCCTTGATGAGGTACGGGGCGATGTTGCCGAACTCCTCCATGAAGGTGTCGTACTTGGGGAAGGCGCCGGCGTTCTTGAGGAAGCGGGCGACCAGCGTGATCTGGTAGGTGTAGATGGCCTCGCACAGGACGTCGTCCTCGGCGAAGCTGAAGAACTTGTAATCGGCGTACTCGGTGGCCGGGGTGTTGTCGTTGGAGACGTACATCAGCGTGCGGGCGCCCTGCTCCTGGCAGAACTTGGCGGCCTCGATGATCTCGGGGGTGGTGCCGGTACGGGTGGAGAAGACGCAGACCGAGTCCTTGTTGAAGGTCTTGGGCGGGCATGCGAGGAACTCAGCGGCGATCTCGCAGTGGACGTCGACGTCGGCCGTGGTGGTCTCGACCCAATACTTCATCGGGAGCGTGTGGGCCCAGGTGCCGCCGCAGCCGATGAAGAAGATGTTGGAATAACCCTGCTCGCAGACCTTGTCCACGGCAGCCTCAATCTGAGGACGGAGAGCGAGGGCATCGCTCACAACCTTCTCGTAACGAGGCTCATCGAAATTGAACATCCCTTACTCCTAACTCACTTAGATGAACCCTTCATTCATCCCATGACGTTATAATACTTTATATAACTAACTATGCAAGACCTATTTTGGATTTTTTTGATTTTTCTTTAATCAAAACCACCCCTAAAAGGGGTGGTTTG